>JAPLTE010000028.1 GCA_026398235.1 Verrucomicrobiota bacterium | reverse complement strand
GCCTCGGCAGCGTAATACGCCCGGCGCTTGAGGATGGTTTCCACGTAGGCACGCGTGCTCGGGAAACCGATGTGCGTGCGCAGATCCGCGGCGGTGGTCTCCCCGCCCAGCTTGGTCGTGGCAATCCAGCGGTCCACCGTCGCCCGGCCCGCGTTGTATTCCGCGAGTGCGAACGGCACCGGGTCATCTTTCGCACCCCAGCGCACCAGCGCTTTTTTCAAATACCAGGAACCGATCTCCAGGTTCATCCGGGGCGAAAAGAGGTCGGCGGGCTTGTAGGTTTCGACTTTGTGCGCCTGCACCCAATCTTTGGCGGCCGCCTGACTCACCTGCATCAGGCCGCGCTCGCCGGTGGTCCCGGTTTTATTGGGATGGAACTCGCTCTCCCGCCAGACGATCGCTTTGAGCAGCAGGGGGTCAACCCCGTTCTTGCGCGCCGCATCCTCGATCATCGCATCGTAGCGCTGGAAGCGGCCCCGGCTCATCCAATCGGCCACGGTGTAGAGCCGGTCGTTGGAGCGAACCAACACGACCGAAACCGCCGTGGCGACGGCGAGCAGCAGCGAAAGGAGGAGTTTGGAAAGAAAGCGGAACATGCGTTTTGCGGGCGCATTTTGCGAAAGCGCTGAAAAAACTTCACCTTAATTTACATTCAAGTCACGCTGTAGCCATGAAATTCGCGCGTGTCATCGTCGATCAATCGGGGGGGACTGCCCTCGATTACGCGGTTCCGCCCGAATGGGAAACGCGCGTGCAGATCGGCTCGCGCGTGGCGGTTCCGGTGCGGCAGCGGCAGGCGTTCGCGACGGTGATCGAACTGCTCGACGCCACGGATGTGCCCGGCATCCGGCCGCTGACGAAAGTGGTGGGCGACCGCCCGATCCTGAGCGCAAACCTGCTGCGCCTGGCCCGCTGGATGGCCGTTTATTATTGTTGCCCGGTGGAAACCGCCATGCGAGCCGTTTTGCCGCAAGTGATCCGCAAGGGAAATATCGGTTTCAAACAGCGGCTCGCCGCCCGGCTCACGCGGGAGATCGACACCGCGCTCCTGGCGGAACTGGAACGCCGCGCCCCCAAGCAGGCGGCCCTCATTGAGACATTGCGTGAGGCGGGCACCTCGCTGCCTGTCGTGGCGCTGCTGAAGGCGGCCGGGGCGGACCGGGCCGCGCTCACGGCTCTCGTGCGCAAAGGGCTCGTCCTGACCGAAAGCGAAACCGTTTCGCGCGATCCGCACGAGGGGGAGACGTTCATCCTCGCAGCCCCCCACCCGCTGAATGCCGAGCAGGCAGATGTGTTCGCGCACGTTTGCGCCGCCATCGATAAACCGCAGAAACCGCTCTTGCTGCACGGCGTTACGGGCAGCGGCAAAACGGAGATTTATCTGCAAGGGATCCAGCGCGTGCTCGACCGGGGCCAGAGCGCCATCATGCTGGTGCCGGAGATCGCCCTCACCCCGCAAACCGTGGAGCGCTTTAAGAGCCGGTTCGCCGCGATGCAGGCGGAAGTCGCGGTGCTCCATAGCCACCTCTCCGAGGGGGAGCGGCACGACGAATGGCACAAGATCAACAACGGCCAGGCGCGGATTGTCATTGGAGCGCGCAGTGCTATTTTCGCGCCGTTGGAAAACCTGGGCCTCATCGTGGTCGATGAAGAACACGAGAACTCCTACAAACAGGAGGAGGCGCCCCGCTACCATGCGCGCGATCTCGCGGTGCTGCGCGGCTCGTTTGAGGGATGCGCGGTATTACTTGGTAGCGCAACCCCTTCGCTGGAGAGTTTTCACAACGCCACCACCGGCAAATACCAACTCCTGCGCATGGCGCTGCGCGTGGATGACCGCAAGATGCCTTACATCCGCATCATCGACATGCGGCTGGAAAGCCACGGCGGCGAAGCCCCCTCGATCATCTCGGAAAAGCTGCGGACGGCGATCGACGCGCGGCTCGCCCGCAAGGAACAGTCGATCCTTTTTTTGAATCGGCGCGGTTTTTCCACCTCCCTCTCGTGCAACGCGTGCGGCTATGTGGCGACGTGCCCGAATTGCTCGGTTTCGCTCACCTTTCACCGGGCGGAAAATCGCATCGTCTGCCATATCTGCGGCCACACGGCGATTGCGCCCAGCAAGTGCCCCGATTGCAAAGCGCCCGGCATCAAATTTTCCGGGTTCGGCACGGAGCGCGTGGAGGAGATTGTAAATAAGCTCTTTCCCAAAGCCACGGTCCGGCGCATGGACGCGGACACGATGACCCGCAAGGAATCGTACCGAGAAGTGCTCACAGCGTTCCGAACGGGCAAGATCGACATCCTGCTCGGCACCCAAATGATCGCCAAAGGATTGCATTTCCCCAACGTCACGCTGGTCGGAATCGTCAATGCGGACATGGGGCTCCACATGCCGGATTTCCGCGCGGGCGAACGGACCTTCCAACTCCTGACGCAGGTTGCGGGGCGCGCAGGGCGCGGCGACGTGGAGGGCGAAGTCTTCGTCCAGAGTTTCACGCCGCACCATCCGGCGATCCAGTTTGCGCGCCACCACGACTACGATGGCTTTGCCGAACAGGAAACCCAGTGGCGGCAGCAATGGGATTACCCGCCATTCAGCAAAATGGTGCTCATCACCGCCCGTTCGGTTCACCAGGAACGCGGGAGTTTTTCGATGGAAACACTGCACCGCCGCCTCAAGGAAGTGCTGCCGCCCCACACCACGCTCGGCGAGCCCGCGCCCGCACCCCTGGAAAAAAGCCACGGCAACTACCGTTTCCATTTGATCCTGCGGACCCGCGCGATCCAGAAGCTCACGCGGGTGCTCAACGAGGTGCTCGAAAAACTGACGTTCCCCGAGGATGTAACCGTGACAGTGGATGTCGATCCGTATCAGCTTTTGTAGCGGCAGATTTTTGCCTCACGCAAAGGCGCAAAGGAAAGCCATGAGATGGAAGCCAGGAATGCTGCCCCCATGCCGTCGAAACCACCCTTGCTTATACCGAAGCAGGGAGCTAATATTACTGAGAATGTCTAAGGATCCACCCATGAGACTCTTTTGCTGGAAACGCGCCATTCTGGCTGCGATTTTTGGCATCGCACCTATTTGCTACCGCTTGTATGAAGCCTATTCCGCCAAAGGGTTTCTCGATCATACCGACCTCATTGTTTCATCATTCACGCTAGCCATGCTGTTGGGTATTCTTACATTGGTTGGCTGGTGGGCAAATCAACATTAGTTCGCCATGAATCTCACAGCCGCTTTTCAGCTTCTTTTCGGCATTTACTGCACCCTGCTTGGATTCGGGATTCTTGCCCCAGGTAAAAATTCGGAACATAACGAACGGTGGATGAAGAAGTTTGGCACCTTCATGAAAATCGGAGGGCCATTCATGATCCTCTCGGGACTTCTCCAGTTTCTTTTTGGATTGCTCCGATGACAAAAGCCCGGCCCCAACCCCCGCTTGTCTCCCCTCAAAGGATAACCTGAGTGGGGGTAAATTTATGAGCGCACGCTCTTTTTTTGCTCGTCAAAATCACCCTTGCGCACTCCATGATAACTGGCCACGATCATTGCTCATGGATACTGGAACAACTTCATTCCCTCGAACTGTTGTCTTGGCACTGATCGCCCTTGCAACCGTTTGTTCGGGATCGGCCCTCGCTGAAGAATACTTTTTTCGCAGCATCGGCGTTGCAGAAGATCAACAAGCGCGACGATTGGATTATATCGAGTCCAAGCTTGGAATTACTCGATACGACTTTCATTTTGTTATTCCACGCGACCACAAAATTGTAGCGACCTTTGTATCGCGGCTTCGCGGGAAACCTTTTGATGCCGGTTCTGGCATCTATCACATTGCACCGTCCCCAAATCCAGAGGACAAGGGATTTATTTACATCGACCGCTTCGCTCCGGGGCACCCACTCATGGTTAATTCAAAAGTGTATTGGGACGTTGCACTTTTCCGCTCGATGAGGTTCGGTTTTATGATTCCGGCGGAAGTTCCACAGGGTGCAATGAAGATGGAACAAATGCCCATCGACAATTTTCAGCCAACAAAAGACTATACGGCGTGGCGGTTCGTTACCTATTCAATGGATGGATCGGAACTGTTTTTTTACTCCCTTTCCATCCGAATGGAACCGCTTACGCCGGATGACAAGCTCGGAAGAGTCCGCAAGGAACCCACTAACCCCCGCAGCCTTCCCCACAAACGATAATCTACCGGAGCTATTTATGAGCGCACTTCTTGTGATGAGCATGTTTCCCGATACCGAGATCGCCCGCACGATCTCACGCACGTTGGTGGAGGAACAACTTGCCGCCTGCGCCAATCTCGTGCCCGGCGCGGAATCGATCTACTGGTGGAAAGGGGTGATCGAGAGCAGCTCGGAGGTGATGGCGTTTTTCAAAACCACCGAGGAGCAATACAAGCGCTTTGAAACGCGCCTCAAGGAACTGCACCCTTACGAGGTGCCGGAAATCATTGCCCTTCAGCCCGCCAACGGTTTGCCCGCCTACCTGGAGTGGGTTGCAGAGAACACGGTGGCGTAAATTATCCCCACTCTTTTTTCATCTTGATCCGGTGCCGCCAGCGCAGGCGCATCCAGTTGTTCCAGGTTTTGCGCACTTTGTCGCGCGGGGTCAATGGATTTTGCACGAGCCGGTTTTTCCGGACGATCTGGCGCAATACGCTCGCCAGCGTGAGCTCGTCGGTTTCCAAAATGGTGTAGGCGGTGCCAATGGAACTCTCGTGGTGGGTATCGCTCCCGGCGATCATCGGCAGGCCGGTGGCCTCGGCATAGTCGTAGGCTTTGCGGTTGAAGAAGGGGAAGGTGTTGGCGGCGTTGAACACTTCCACGGCATCCACGGGCAGCGTTTTGAGCACCGATTCGCGGATGCACGAGCGGAACCAGTCGTAGGGATGGGGCGGGATCGCCAGGCCGCCGCGCTCATGGATCGCATCGCAAACTTCCCGCGCCGGATACCCTTTCATGTTGGGCAGCGTGACGCCGATGCAGAGGAGGTGGCCGTCGCTGGTGGAAACTTCCACGCCGGGAATGGCGAGAAATCCGTCCACGGGCAGGCCGTCCGGGCGCATCAACCCTTTGCGCAGCATGTAGTCGATCCCCTCGCACGTGTTGTGGTCGGTGAGGGCAAATCCGTGCAGGCCTTTGCGCCGCGCGGTATCGATCAGCTCCTCGGGGCTGCTTACGCCATCGCCCGAGAAGAACGAGTGCGTATGCAAATCGATATTAAAGGGCATGCCGTACTATGGAGCAGAATGAGCCGCAGGAAAAGCCCGGAAATTGCGTATTGCACCGGGGCAAAAAAAGAAGCCGCAGATCGCTCTGCGGCTTCCCTTGGAATGCTGTTCGCGTTTCGTTGTGAAAGCGGTCGCTTTATTCTGCGACCTTCTCGCTTTCGATCGCCTCGCCCACCATGTAGCGGGTGAAACGGCGGATCACGATGTTCTCACCGAGTTCGGCGATCTTGCTTTTGACGAAATCGTTGATGGTCTGGTCAGGATTTTTGATGAACGGCTGATCGAGCAGGCAGATGCCCGCCAAGAATTTATCGATTTTGCCCTCGACGATCTTCTCGACGATGTTTGCCGGTTTCGGCTTGCCGCTCTTCTTGCCTTCTTCTTCGAGTTGGGCGATGGCGATTTCGCGCTCACGAGCGACGAGCGACGCGGGAACGGATTCGCGCGAGACGCAGATGGGGCTTGAGGCGGCGATGTGCAGGGTGATGTCTTTGACGAAATCCCGGAAAGCTTCGTTCTTGGCGACAAAATCGGTTTCGCAGTTGATCTCCACGAGCACGCCCACTTTGCCTTGCATGTGGATGTAGGAGGCGATGACGCCTTCCTTGGTGGCGCGGCTCGATTTGCTTCCGGCCTTGAGAATGCCCTTCTTGCGCAGAAGGTCCTCGGCTTTTTCGAGGTCGCCATCGCATTCGGCGAGGGCGCGTTTGCAGTCCATCATGCCGGCGTTGGTCTTGTCGCGCAGCGTCTTGACGAGTTGAGGATTGATTTCGCTCATATAAGGTTTTGGGTAAAAATGGGCGCAGCCGAAGGTTCTCTTCGGCCGCGCGCAAGGTGGTTAAAAGTGATTATTCAGCCACTGCGGTCATCGCGTCCTGGTCGGCCTTGACGTGGCCGCTGCCCGAGACGAGTGCGTCGACGAGCTTCTGGAGGATGATGCGGATGGAACGGATGGCGTCATCGTTGCCCGCGATCGGAAAATCGATGAGTTCCGGGTTCGCGTTGGTGTCGACAATGGCAACCACGGGAATTTTGAGGCGGCGCGCTTCGGCGACGGCAATCGCTTCGCGAGTGGTGTCGATGATGATCAGCGCATCTGGATTTTTATCCATGTTGCGGATGCCTTCGAGGTTGCGGAAAAGTTTCGCTCCTTCGCGTTTGATGGCGGCGATTTCCTGCTTGCCCATCTTGGAATACTCGGGCTGTTTTTCGAGGTTCTCGATGTATTTCAGCCGCTGAATGCTCTTGCGGATGGTGGTCAGATTCGTGAGGGTGCCGCCCAGCCAGCGCTGGTTGACGTAGTAGTGGCCGCAAGCGATGGCGGCTTCCTTGACGGCTTCCTGCGCCTGCTTTTTGCAGCCGACGAACAGGACTTTTCCATTCCGCGCAGCGATGCTGCTGAGGAAATCGGTGGCGGTGTGGAGTTGTTTGACGGTGACCCCGAGGTCGATGATGTAAATGGAGCTGCGCTTTTCAAAGATGAAAGGCTTCATCTTCGGGTTCCAGCGTTTGGTTTGATGGCCAAAGTGGACTCCGGCTTCCAGGAGTTCCGTCATGAGTTCGGTCGACATATGCAGTGTGTTTCTTTCTGTTTTTCTTAAAGGGCGCGTAGTATCTCCGCCCTTTGTTTTGAACGCAAGGGGGATTTCGGTTTATCCGAGGCCCCTTCCCGTCCGGTTGGTTTTGTGTTTTGGTTAACTAACTAGCTGTGGTTGAAATGGGTTGGTGTTCTTGGCTGTTCTCTGCGGTCTCCACCCAGCGGGCCCAGAGCCAGAGCAGGTCGGAGAGGCGGTTCAGATAACGGCTGATCTCGGCGCTGAGGGTAGCGTCGATTTCGCGCAACGCAAGCACGGCGCGTTCGGCCCGGCGGCAGGTGGTGCGGGCAACTTCAAGCGCGGCGCTTCCCATGCCGTCTCCGGGCGTGGCCCAGCGGTGGAAATCAATGCGGTGGTGGGTTTCCAGATCTTTGATCTGGGCAGTCAAGGCGTCCACCATCGCGACGGTAACCGCTCCGTATTCACTTTTGGAATGGCGTTCGCGATCTTCGGGAAGGACGGCGATTTCGCCCATCAGCAGGATGAGTTCCTTCTGGATCGCGAAAATCTGTCGCGTCACAAACGGATCTCCCACGCCGCCTTTCAAGCAGGCGCGAGCCATGCCGAGTGCGGCGTTGAGTTCATCGAGCGCTCCGTTGCAACCAATGCGCGGATCGGTCTTCGGCACCCGCCGTCCAAAAAGGAGGCTGGTTTCGCCGTGATCGCCGGTTTGGGTTGCAATGGACATTCGTGCGCGCTGAAAAAGAGGAAACCGGCGACGCCTTTTTCAGACGTCGCCGGTGATGATTTTTCTCGTTAAGCCAGAGGTTGTTCTTCGAGCTCTGCGACGAGGAGCGGCTCGGGAAGCGGCTCGCCATGGGAAACCAACCGGATTGCCCGATGCGCCTGGAATCCAGTGCCGGCCGGGATCAAGTGGCCCATGATGACGTTTTCCTTGAAGCCGCGCAGTTGGTCGATACGGCCAAGCGTTGCCGCTTCGGTGAGCACGCGGGTGGTGTCTTGGAAGGACGCCGCGGAGATGAACGAATCGGTCTCCAGCGAGGCCTTGGTGATGCCGAGCAGCACGGGGCTTGCTTCCGCAGGCTTGCCGCCTTTCTCGACGACACGCGCGTTTTCGGCTTCGAATTCGAGCTTGTCGATCTGGTCGCCCCAGAGCAGCGTGGAGTCGCCCGGGTCGGTGATTTTCACCTTGCGCAGCATCTGCCGAACGATGATCTCGATGTGCTTGTCGCTGATTTCCACGCCTTGGAGGCGGTAAACCTCCTGCACTTCGTTGACGAGGTGCTCCTGGAGCTCATGCGGCCCGCAGATGTCGAGGATTTCATGCGGCACCACCGGACCTTCGGTGAGTTGACTGCCTTTCTTCACGAAATCGCCTTTGAAGACGATGATGTGTTTGTTGAGCGGAATGAGGTGTTCCTCTTCGGCGCCGGTCGCAGTGTCTTTCAACACCAGGCGACGCTTGCCGCGGACGGAACCGCCGATCTCCACAATGCCGTCGATCTTGGCGATCTCGGCTGCGTCTTTCGGGCGGCGGGCTTCGAAAAGCTCGGCCACACGCGGCAGACCGCCGGTGATGTCCTTGGTTTTTGCGATCTTGCGCGGGGTCTTGGCCAGGAGCTGTCCGGCTTGCGCCTTCTTGCCCTCCTGGACGGAGATGTGCGCCCCGGCGGGAATGGAGTAGCTGGCGAGCACTTCGCCCTTGTCGTCCACGATGACGATCTGCGGGTGAAGGTCTTCCTTGTGCTCGATCACCACCGCTCCCATAACGCCCGTGGCTTCGTCCACCTCGCGCTTGACGGTGACGCCTGTGATCATGTCGCGGAATTCGATCTTGCCTGCCCTTTCGGTGAGAATCGGCACGTTATACGGATCCCATTGCACGAACGTGTCGCCCTTCTTGACGGTTTCTCCGTCGCCCACGGCAATGACGGCGCCGATGACCACATTGTAGTGCTCGACTTCGCGGCCGTCTTTGCCATGGATGGTGACCGCGCCGTTCTTGTTGAGAACGATCCAGGTCCCATCGATTGCCTTGACGGCGCGGAGATCGTCGCTGAAGCGGACAACCCCTTCGCTCTTGGATTTGATGATGGGTTGTTTGAACGTCTGCGATGCCGTGCCGCCGATGTGGAACGTACGCATGGTGAGCTGCGTGCCGGGCTCGCCGATCGACTGAGCGGCGATGATGCCGACCGCTTCGCCGAGCTTGACGGGCTGGCCGGTGGCCAGGTTGCGTCCGTAGCACTTGGAGCACACCCCGCGCTTGCTTTCGCAGGTGAGCACGGAACGAATCTTGAGCTGTTCGACGCCAATCTTGACCACCTGGGCGGCAACGATTTCGTCGATCAACTGGTTGGGCTTCACAAGCTTGGTGTTCGCGATGGGGTCAATGACGGTTTCGCAGCTGACACGGCCGATGATGCGCTGGCCGAGATCGACGACTTCTTCGTCCCCTTCATAGATGGAGCGAACGACGATGCCGTTGACGGTGCCGCAATCTTCCTCGGTGATGATCACGTCCTGGGCGCAATCCACCAGCTTGCGGGTCAGGTAACCCGAGTCGGCGGTCTTGAGCGCCGTATCGGCGAGACCCTTGCGGGCGCCGTGCGTGGAGATGAAGTATTCGAGAACGGTCAGACCTTCACGGAAGTTGGAGGTGATCGGCTGTTCGATGATTTCACCCGAGGGCTTGGCCATCAAACCGCGCATGCCTGCCAACTGCTTGACCTGCTGGCGGTTGCCGCGCGCGCCGGAGTCGACCATGACGTAGACCGGGTTGAGCTCTTTGCGACCTTCGTTGTGTTCCAGGGTCTGGAACATGACGTTGGAGATCTGCTCACCCGCATGGGTCCAAATGTCGACGACTTTGTTGTAGCGTTCGCCGTCGGTGATGATACCGCTGCGATACTGCTTCTCGACCAGGCCGATTTCCTTGTAGGCGCGCTCCAGTTCCACTTTCTTCTCAAGCGGAATGATCATGTCGGCGATGCCGATGGAGATGCCGGCGCGGGTTGCCCACTTGAAGCCGAGTTCCTTGAGTTTATCAAGGGTCTCGACCGTCTTCTGCGGGCCGCCCACCTGGTAACAGCGCCAGATGATGTCGGAAAGCTGCTTCTTGCCTGCGGCTTTATTGAAGAATCCCAAACCAACCGGCCAGATTGCGTTGAAGAGAACGCGGCCCGCCGTGGTTTCGATGATT
This sequence comes from Verrucomicrobiota bacterium, assembly GCA_026398235.1. GTDB lineage: Bacteria > Verrucomicrobiota > Verrucomicrobiia > Chthoniobacterales > Chthoniobacteraceae > UBA695. The sequence goes on along the minus strand of JAPLTE010000028.1, from coordinate 5,465 downwards.
TTGAGATGTCCGCGATCATGAGCTTGCGCTCGGAGATGGCATATTCCACTTCAGACTCATCAGCGAAGAGCGACTGTCGCACGGGGGCGGCGTCCTTGGCGACCTTGCGCGGGTTCTGCGTGAGGTAATAGCAGCCCAGCGTGATGTCTTGGGAAGGCGTGGTGATCGGTTTGCCGCTCGAAGGAGAGAAGATGTTGTTGCTCGCAAGCATGAGCATGCGGGTTTCCATCTGCGCTTCGATCGAGAGCGGGACGTGAACGGCCATCTGGTCACCGTCGAAGTCTGCGTTGTAAGCCGTACAAACCAGCGGATGCACGCGAATCGCCTCGCCTTCGATCAACTGCGGCTCGAAAGCCTGGATCGAGAGACGGTGCAGCGTGGGCGCACGGTTCAGTAAGACTGGATGCCCACGAGTCACTTCCTCGAGAATGTCCCAGACCTCCGGCGTCTGGCGCTCGATCATCTTCTTGGCCGAGCGGACGGTGTGGACGTAGCCGAGTTCCTTCAAACGGCGGATGATGAACGGTTCAAACAGAACGAGCGCCATCTTCTTGGGCAGACCGCACTGGTTGAGCTTGAGTTCGGGCCCGATGACGATGACCGAACGGCCCGAGTAATCGACGCGCTTGCCGAGCAAGTTCTGGCGGAAGCGGCCGCCTTTGCCCTTGAGCATGTCGGAGAGCGACTTCAACGGACGGTTGCCCGCTCCTGTGACGGCACGGCCATGGCGGCCGTTGTCAAAAAGGGCGTCCACGGCTTCCTGCAACATCCGTTTTTCGTTTCGGATAATGACTTCCGGCGTCTTGAGCTGGAGCAGGTTTTTCAACCGGTTATTGCGGTTGATGACGCGGCGATAAAGGTCGTTCAAGTCCGAGGTGGCGAACCGGCCGCCTTCGAGCGGAACCAGCGGGCGCAGGTCGGGCGGGATGACGGGGAGCACGTCGAGAATCATCCATTCGGGACGACTCTTGGAGATCATGAACCCTTGGACGAGCTTGAGGCGTTTGGCGACCTTTTTACGGATCTGCTTGGAACGCGTGGTGCCCATCTGCTCTTCGAGCTCTTTGTTGAGCGAAGCGAGATCGGTCTGCGCGAGGAGGAGTTTGATCCCCTCGCCGCCCATGCTGGCGGTGAAGCTTCCATCGCCGTACTGGTCGAGGGCTTCGCGGTATTCGTTCTCGGTGAGGAGTTGGCAGCGCTGAAGCGGGGTGTTGCCCGGATCCACGACGATGTAATCCTCGTAATAGATCACGCGCTCAAGCTGGCGGCTGGACATGTCCAGCATCAAGCCGATGCGCGAAGGCATGCATTTGTAGAACCAGATGTGCGAAACGGGCACGGCCAGTTCGATGTGGCCCATCCGCTCGCGGCGCACGCGCGAGAGGGTCACCTCCACGCCGCAACGGTCGCAGATGACGCCCTTGTGCTTGATGCGTTTGTATTTGCCGCAGGAGCATTCCCAATCCCGGGTGGGACCAAAAATGCGCTCGCAGAAGAGGCCGCCTTTTTCCGGCTTGAAGGTCCGGTAATTGATGGTCTCGGGATTTTTTACTTCGCCGCTGCTCCATTTGCGGATGTTATCCGGCGCGGCCACGGCAATGGCAATCTGGTCGAAGCCTGTGCCACGGTCGGCAGGGAAGATGTCACGGAAGTTGGGATCACTCATACTTGCTCAGAGATTCTTTGGGTTATTGGTGGCAGCGATTTTAGGCAAGGCCATCGGGCAGCGCGGGAGCCTTGGCTCCGGCACGGACATCGAGGCAGAGACTCTGCATTTCTTTGATGAGAACGTTGAACGACTCAGGGGTTCCGGCTTCCAGCGAGTTGTCGCCTTTGACGATCGACTCGTAGATGCGGGTGCGACCCTGGACGTCGTCCGACTTCACGGTGAGCAGTTCCTGGAGCGTGTACGCCGCGCCATAAGCTTCGAGCGCCCACACCTCCATTTCGCCGAAACGCTGGCCGCCGTATTGCGCCTTGCCGCCCAGCGGTTGCTGGGTGACGAGCGAGTATGGGCCGACTGCACGGGCGTGGATTTTATCCGCGACCAAGTGGCCCAGTTTCAGCATGTAGATATAACCGACAACGACTTGCTGGTCGAACGGATCGCCCGTGCGTCCGTCGAACAGGCTCGCCTTGCCGTTTTCCTCAATCCAGGTGAAGCCGTCGATCTTCTTGGCTTCCTTGAGGTAGTTGAAGATGCGCGATTCTTCGATACCGTCGAATACCGGCGTGGCAACCTTGAACCCGAGCGCCTTGGCGGCTACGCCGAGGTGGGTTTCGAGAACCTGTCCGACGTTCATACGGCTCGGCACGCCGAGCGGGTTGAGCACGATTTCCACCGGGGTGCCATCCGCAAGGAACGGCATGTCTTCCTCGGGAACGATCCGGGCGACAACGCCCTTGTTCCCGTGGCGGCCTGCCATCTTGTCGCCGACGGAGAGCTTCCGCTTGCTGGCGATATAGACTTTGACCTGCTTGATGATGCCGGGATCGATCTCGTCGCCGCTTTCGATCCGGTCCATGGAACGTTCGGTCTCCATGTTCAGCTCGTGGAAGCGGTGTTCGAACTGGCTGATGATCTCGCGGATTTTGTTGCGGATCGGGCTCGGGTCGATTTCGACGTGATCATGCACGCTCGCGAGCTTGCGCAGGAGCGTTTTGGTGATCTTGCGATTGGCCGGAATGATGATCTCACCGGTCTGGGCGTTGACGACGTCGAGCGGGATTTTCTCGCCCAACAAGATATTGGAGAGGGCTTCCGTCAACTGCTCGTGCAGTTCGTCCATGCGGCGGTTGAGGTCTTCGGTGGCGGCCTTGATCTGGCGCTTGGTCTCGGCGGGCGTGAGCTTGGATTTGGTGATTTCCTTGCGGGAGGAAACCTTCACGTCCATCACGATGCCGTAGGTGCCCGAAGGAACCGTCAGCGACGTGTCTTTCACGTCCGCGGCTTTCTCGCCGAAGATGGCGCGCAGGAGGCGCTCTTCGGGAGCCAGTTCGGTCTCGCTCTTCGGGGTGATCTTGCCCACGAGAATGTCGCCAGGCTTGATCTCCGCGCCGATGCGGATGACGCCGTCCGGCCCGAGGTTGCGCAAGGCTTCCTCAGAGACGTTCGGGATGTCGCGTGTGATTTCTTCCGGCCCGAGCTTGGTATCGCGAGCGCCGATCTCAAATTCGTCGATGTGAATGGAGGTGTAGATGTCCTCTTTCACGATTTTCTCGGAGATCAGAATAGCGTCTTCGAAGTTGTACCCGTTCCACGGGGTGAACGCGACGAGCACGTTGCGCCCGAGGGCGAGTTCGCCGGCCTGGGTGTTGGGTCCGTCGGCGAGGACGTCGCCTTTCGCGATCTTCTGCCCCTTTTTGACGATCGGCTTCTGGTTGACGCAGGTGCTCGCGTTGGAACGCATGAACTTGCGCAATTCGTAAACGTAGATGCCTTCCTGCGGGTCGTGCTTCACCTTTTTGCGGCCTTCGGGAAGCGTCCCGTCGGGAGTGATGATGATCTGGTCGGCGGTGACCGAGGCGGCAACGCCGTCGGCTTCTGAAACAATGACGGCTTTGGAGTCGCGGGCTACCTTGCCTTCCATGCCGGTGCCGACGAGCGGCGACTCGGAAACGAGAAGCGGCACGCCTTGGCGCTGCATGTTTGAACCCATCAACGCGCGGTTCGCGTCATCGTGTTCGAGGAAGGGAATCAACCCTGCGGCCACGGAAACGAGCTGCTTGGGCGAGATGTCCATGTAGTGGACCTTGCTCGGCTCCACTTCAAGGAAGTCGCCCCGATGGCGCACGGAAACTTTTTCGGCAAGGAAGTTGCCTTTGGCATCGATCGGCGCGTTGGCCTGGGCCACGAGGTAGTTTTCTTCGCGGTCGCCCGTGAGGAAATCGATCTTCGAGGTGACGCGGGAATTTTCCACGCGGCGGTAAGGCGTTTCGATGAACCCGAAATCGTTGATCCGGGCAAAGGTGGACATGGAGCTGATCAGACCGATGTTAGGACCTTCAGGGGTCTCAATCGGGCAGATGCGGCCGTAGTGGGAAGGATGCACGTCGCGGACTTCGAATCCGGCGCGATCGCGGGAGAGACCGCCTGGCCCGAGGGCCGACAAACGGCGCTTGTGGGTCAACTCCGCGAGCGGGTTGGTCTGATCCATGAACTGCGAGAGCTGGGAGCGGCCGAAGAAGTCGCGGATCACCGCGCTCAACGCTTTCGGGTTGATGAGCTTCTGCGGGGTCATCCCCTCGATGTTCACGTCGAACAACGTCATGCGCTCCTTGACGAGGCGCTCGGTGCGGGCCAGGCCCACGCGGCACTGGTTGGCGAGGAGTTCGCCCACGGTGCGCACGCGGCGGCTGCCGAGATGGTCGATGTCGTCGAGCGAACCTTCGCCCCGGCGCAGGCCAATGAGATACTTCATCGCGGAGATGAAGTCTTCCTTGGTCATGGTGCGCTCGTTCAGGTCGACTTCGAGGGTCAATTTCTGGTTGAGCTTGTAACGGCCCACGCGTCCCAAATCATATTTTTTGGGATCAAAGAACAGGCGCTTGAGCAACCCGCGCGCGTTCGGCACAGTGGGCGGATCGCCAGGGCGCAAGCGGCGGTAGATGTCCTTGAGAGCCTCTTCCTCGTCGTGTGCAGGATCTTTTTTGAGGGCCTTGATGATGGTGTCGTCGAGCTTGGTGTCGACCACCTGGACTTCTTTGACGCCCAGGTTGAGGATCTGGCGGATGGTCGCCTTGGTCAGCGGCTCGAAGGCGCGCGCCACGGTGATTTCCCCGTCGCGGATGTCGGCGATGAGCACCTTGCTGCTGATCTCCTCTTCCTCGAGCTTTTCGCTTAGCTTGAGTTTCTCGATCGTGTAGAAAAGTTTGATGATCTCCTCGTCGCTGCCGTACCCAATGGCGCGCAGGAAGGTGGAAGCCAAAAATTTGCGGCGGCGGCGGCGGCGGTCGAGATAGATGTAAAGCAGGTCGTTGGTGTCGAACTGCACTTCCAACCAGGAACCGCGATCGGGAATGATCCGGAAGCTGTAAAGCACCTTGCCATTGAGGTGGATGGACGATTCAAACGCGATACCGGGCGAACGGTGCAACTGGCTGACCACGACGCGCTCGGCGCCGTTGATCACGAAAGTCCCCTGCGGGGTCATGAGCGGAATCTCGCCCATATACACTTTCTCTTCCTTGGTCCCCTTTTCGTCGGCGAGGCGGAAGGTGATGTGCAGCGGGGCGCTGAACGTCTGCCCTTCGCGCTGGCACTCCAGGGCGCTCATCTTCGGGTCGCCGATCTCGTAGCTGACGAAGTCCAGGGTGACTTTTTCGTCGTAGCTCTGGATGGGGAACACTTCACGGAAAACTGCCTGGAGACCGATGTCCCTGCGTTTGCTCGGTGGAAGGTTTCTTTGAAGGAACTCGACGTAGGAATTGACCTGAACCTCGATGAGGTTCGGCGGTTCACTGAC
>JAPLTE010000053.1 GCA_026398235.1 Verrucomicrobiota bacterium | reverse complement strand
GTTTTCACCACCCGGCCCGACACGCTTTTTGGCGCGACCTACATGGTGCTCGCCCCGGAACACCGCGTGGTGGACGAGATCACCACCGAAGAACAGTGGCCCGAGGTGCGCGAATACCGCGAAAAGACCGCCCGCAAGAGCGACCTGGAGCGCACCGAGTTGGCGAAGGAAAAGAGCGGCGTTTTCACCGGCGCGTATGCGATCAACCCGGTCAACGGCGAGAAGGTCCCGATCTGGGTCGCCGATTATGTGCTCTTAGGTTACGGCACCGGCGCGATCATGGCCGTGCCCGCGCATGATGAGCGGGATTTGGAGTTTGCGCAGAAATTTAAGCTGCCGATTAAAACTGTCGTTGTACCGAACGGTACTTGGGACACGATAAATCTCCCAACTGGCCCCATCCAATATGCGGACTCAGGAACCAGCTGTGTAATGACAAAGGCCGGAACTTTTGACTCTCCCCCAGTAACCGTACCCATAATAGATATCTGGAAAGAGGGAGCACCCTTCACGTCCAAAAGTGGAAAACTGATCAACTCGGGCGAATACAACGGGCTTACATGCGACGAAGCTCAACAACAGATCAGCGCGTGGCTGGAAGAGCGCGGCCTGGGCAAAATCGCCATCAATTTCAAGCTCCGCGACTGGCTTTTCTCCCGCCAGCGCTACTGGGGCGAGCCGTTCCCGATTGTCTGGGAAAACGGCCAGCACCGCGCGATTTCCGAAAGCGAACTGCCGCTCACCCCGCCCGCGCTGGCCGATTTCAAGCCGACCGGCACCCCGGAGCCGCCGCTTTCCAAGGCGCAGGATTGGGTGCGCTACAGCGCAACCGCCACGCGCGAGTTGAACACGATGCCGCAATGGGCCGGTTCGTGCTGGTATTACCTGCGCTATTGCGACCCGGGCAACAGTGAGCGTTTCGTCTCCGAAGCGGCCGAGCGCTACTGGATGGGCGGCGGCAAACAAAGCGACAAGCGTGTCGCGCCGGGCGGCGTCGATCTTTACGTCGGCGGCACCGAACACGCCGTGCTACACCTGCTCTATGCGCGGTTCTGGCACAAAGTCCTTTTCGATTTGGGCTATGTCTCCACTCCCGAACCGTTCCAGCGCCTGGTGAATCAAGGCCTCATCATGGGCGAGGACGGCCAGAAGATGTCCAAGAGCCGGGGCAATGTGGTGAATCCCGATGATGTGATTGAAGAGTATGGGGCGGATTCCCTGCGCCTCTACGAGATGTTCATGGGGCCGCTGGAGCAGACCAAGCCGTGGAGCATGACCGGCGTGGAAGGCGTTTCGCGCTTCCTCGCCCGCGTGTGGCGGCTCGTGATGGTGGAAAACCAAGCCGGCGAATGGGAGATGGGCTCCCTGGCTGAAGCCGCGCTCGACAAGGCGCAACTGCGCGTCGTCCATGCCACCATCAAGAAAGTCGGCGAAGATATCGAGGCGCTCAGTTTCAACACCGCCATCGCGCAAATGATGGTGTATGTGAACACGTTTACCGGGGTCACCCCGCGCCCGGTCGCCGCGTTGCGCACGCTCTTGATTTTGCTCAACCCGTTCGCGCCGCATCTCACCGAAGAACTCTGGGCGCGGCTGGGCGAGAAGTTCGCCGGGTTTGAGGGGCTGGCCGCCGATCAGCCGTGGCCCGCGTACGATCCCGCATTGCTCGTCGAGGATGAAGTGGAGGTGGTGATCCAGGTCAACGGCAAGCTGCGCGACAAGCTTGTGGTGAGCAAAGACGCCAGCAAAGAAACCGTTGAAGCCGCCGCGCTCGCCAGCCCGAAAGTGCAAGAGTTCACCAATGGGAAGGAAATCAAGAAGGTCGTCGTCGTGCCGGGGAAACTGGTGAACATCGTGGCGGTGTAGGAATAGAGCCTCGCTGCGCTCGGTCTGTTTTGGAAATCGCCCGCGGAGCGGCCGATCCACCCCGCTTCGCGAAAGCCGACGCGAACTTCTATCTTGGATTTTCCACCAAGATATTGCTTTTTATTTCCATGAAGCAAAGCGATGGGAGCTTTGGCGACAGGCTGCATCACGACGTTCCTTCGTGGGTCGATCCGGGAGCGATTTTCCACATACGCATTCGTTGCCACAAGGAGAACGCCCTGCCGTTGACGGACTCAAGGCTCGCAAAAGCGCTTCTGGAATCCGTGCGGTTTTATCAAACACATCAAGTGTGGCATTCAACCGTTTTTCTGCTGATGCCGGATCATCTGCACGCTCTGCTTTCATTTCAACGCGACAAAAACATGAGCCGCATCATCGGCGAGTGGAAACATTTTCATGCTGCTAAAAACGGCGTGCGTTGGCAGGAGAATTATTTCGATCATCGGTTGCGCGGAGAAGGGCAAGTGGAATTCAAGTATCACTACATTTTGAACAATCCAGTTGCCAAGGGGTTGTGCACAATACCAGAAGACTGGCCATGGAAACTGTTGTAGGTGGATCGGGCGCTCCGCGCACGATTTGGGAGTGCGCTTTCCAGAAACAAAATCAGCTCGCTGCGCTCGGTCTGTTTTGGAAATCGCCCGCGGAGCGGCCGATCCACCCCGCTTCACTGCGTCTTGAGCAGTTCCCGGTTTTTCCACAAGTACCCCACGCCGGAATAGAGCGTAAGCCCGAGGGCAATCCCGATCAATGGCGTGCCGAGGCGGCTTTGGGCTTGATCCAACAGCGCTGAACTCAGGCCCAGGCCGTCGAATTCCTGCGCGGCGAGGATCGTCAAAAAGAAAATGACCGTGGCGATCTGCCAGCCGGTTTTGTGTTTGCCGAGCGCTTCAGCGGGCAACACGACCCCTTTGGAGGCGGCCAGGAGCCGCAGCCCGGTGATGAGAAATTCACGGCTGATGATGACGACCACGGCCCATGCCGGAATGGCTCGCGAAGGCGGCGGAACCAGGCAGATGAACGCTCCCGCGATCATGATCTTGTCCACCAGAGGGTCCATCAATTTGCCGAAATCCGTGACGAGCTGATAGCGGCGGGCGATATACCCGTCTGCATAATCAGTAATACTACCGGCAATGAACAACAGCAATGCCAGGGTGTGCCCGTACTGCCAATCCACACTGAGCGCGGCGACGAAGCCGAGCGTCAGGAAAAAGCGGGCGAGGGTGAGGCGGTTGGGCAGGTTCATGGTCCGGGACGCGTCCAGATTGGCATTCGTGGAGCAAGCCGGTCAATGCCGAAACCTGCATTTTGCGCACCGGGAGGAAAAAGGTTGCCAGTCCTAACTGGAGATCGCCTCCTGGACCGCTTGTGCCAGGTGGACAAGGTCAAACGGCTTCGCAATCGAGCCGCAAAAACCGTACTCTTTATAATGAAGCATGATCGGGTCCGTGGCGTAGCCGCTGGCAACAATGGCTCGTGCACCGGGATCCATTTTCATGAGTTCCTGAAGCGCCTCGCGGCCACCCATTCCGCCGGGGATGGTCAGGTCCATGATGACCAGGTCAAACGGTTCTCCGGCCTCGAGCGCTTGCTTGTAAAGCCGCAGCGCGGCATTGCCTTCGCGGCTTTCGACTACTTGGTAGCCTTGGGCTGTGAGGGAGTAGGAGATCAATTCGCAAATGACTTCTTCGTCATCAAGGACCAGGACTTTGCCGCCGCGCCCTGCTTTCGGCGGTGTGTGTTTGACTTCGGGCGCTATCTCACCCTCCGAGGCGGGCAGGTAGACGCGGAAAGTGGCCCCTTCCCCAGGCAGAGAATCGACGCTGATATAGCCGTTGTGATTTTTGACAATGGAATAGGAGGTGGCCAGCCCGAGGCCATTGCCGGTCGGCTTGGTGGTGAAGTAGGGATCGAAAATTTTCTTCCGGATTTCCTCCGCAATCCCGGGCCCTTCATCCCGCACGGTGATCCGCACATACCGACCCGGCTCCAGTGTCGGCGGGGCGTTTTCGGCGTCCAGAACGAGGTTTTCGCCGGAAACATGCAAGGTGCCTCCCTGCTCCATCGCCTGCACGGCATTGACGGCCAGGTTGCTCATGACCTGGCTGATCTGGCCTGGATTCACGTCCCCTGGCCAGAGATTCTCGGGTAGGTCAATGGCGGAACGGATATTGGTGCCGCTGAGCGTAAAGCCAATGGTCTCGCACACGAGCTGGTTCAGAGAGGAGGTGCACTTCACCGGCGCGCCTCCCTTGGCAAAGGTAAGCAGTTGCCGGGCGAGGTCCTGAGCGCGCAGCGCAGCGTTTTTGGACGCTTCGATCCGGTCTTTCATGTGGACCTCATTTTCCATCAGCGAGAGGGAGAGGTTGCCAATGACGGCGGTGAGCAGGTTGTTAAAATCGTGCGCGATACCGCCCGCGGCCACGCCGATCGACTCCAGCTTCTCCGCCTTGTAGCGTTCTTCCTCCAGGAAATGCTTTTCGGTGACGTCCCGCAGGACCAGGACCGTGCCAAGCTTAAGGTTCTTGCGGGCGCGAATGGGAGCGGCGCTTAATTCCACGCGCCGTTGCGTGCCGTCGCGGGCGATCACGAGCGATTGGGAATCCCCTTGGCGGATTTTTTCCGAGAGCCGCGAAATGTCCAGAGGGCGCTTGCCCCGGATGCTCGTGAGCCTCAGAACTTCACTGAGCGGATGGTCGGCCGCTTCCTGCTGGGTCCAGCCGGTGAGTTGTTCGGCGACAGGGTTGAGGGTGACCACCCGCGCGTCGTTGTCGGTGGTGATGCACCCTTCGCGGATGGAGCGCAAGGTGACGGCGAGCAACTCTTGTTCGGCGGCGATCTCGTCCTCGTAGCGTGTCCGTTCGCGTTCCGCCGTGTCGCGGATGGCCGTCATGTCGTCAGTGAGCCGGTCTTTTTCCAAGGCGAGCCCTTCGAATTCCTGTTTGCGCTCGATCTCGGCGGCGGCGCGGGCGGCGAAGATTTGCAACGTTTGCCGGGCGATGCCGATCTGGGTGGCTGCGGTGCAATGCATGACGCCAATCAGGCCGACGGTCCGTTCCCGGTGGTCCACCAAGGGCGTGGCGATGAACGATTCGGCTTTCAAGCTCTCCAGCAGCGGATCTTTGCGGTATTTCTCGCGAAGACCGTGCGGAATGGCCGTAAAACTGTCCTGAAGGGCCGCCCCAAAAACGGTGCCTGCCAGGGGAAAGTTGGTTTTGCTGCTCAACCGACCGTGTTCGGCCAGGGTCAAGGTGCAGATCGCCGGGTCCGTGCCGATTTCCGCAATAAAAGCGCAGTCGTTTTGGAGCGCCTGGGAGAGTTGCAGGACGAGCGTGCGGACATATTCCGCCTCGATGGAGGAAGAGACGCTGAGCGAGATATGATGCACGTTCTCGTCGGAATAGCGCCGCTCGGAGGCATCGTGCACCAGGATGATAAACCGGCGCCGCCCCTCGTGTTCCGCTTCCGAGACGGCGATTTCCACCGGGAAGCGGACTGCGTTGCGCCGCTCGGCATAAGCGATGAAGCCGGTCTGGCCCTTGGTGGCCACATCGTGCAGAAAATGGCGCTGCGGGATGAGCTTGGATACTTTTTTCCCTGGGATTTCCCCGTGCTTGTAGCCGAAAATCGTCTCGGCGGCCTTGTTGCACGATTCCACGATCCCCTGGCTGTCCACTACCAGAATGGCATCCGGGCACGCGTCCACGATAAAACGCCCACGGCTTTCCGCCTCCTCCACTCTTTGAATGTGCCTGCGGTAAATGCGAAAAGTATACCAAGTGGCGGCGGCAAGCACGGTGAGGGAGGCGAGGGCGACCAGCCAGTAGCCGGCCAGCCAGCAAATTCCCCCAAACCCGGCACCGGTTCGGGTGGTCTCCTGGTAGGCATTGCGCAGGGTGGGGAAAACGAGGGCCAGCACCAGGAGCATTCCCCCGGCATCCCCGGCCAAACAACACAACAGCTTGGCGCGCATCCGCTCTTTTTCCATCAGCCAAGTGCGGGCGCGCTGGAAGAATCCGGGGGGGGTGTCAGATGGGGGCATGTCTTGTGGAGAGGATTAAAATTTCAAAAAGGAACGCACAGGCAGGTGGGAGAGGGCTTTTCGCCCGGCGAGAAACTCCAGTTCGATGAGAAACTGCGCCTCCACCAGCACTCCGCCCACCTTGGCGATCAGGCAAGAAGCCGCTGCCGCAGTGCCTCCGGTGGCAAGCAGATCATCGATGAGCACAATCCTCTCGCCCGGCAGGATCGCGTCCACATGCATTTCCACTACGGATTCCCCGTATTCGAGGGAGTAGGCGGCCGACTCGGTTTGGAACGGGAGTTTCCCCTTTTTGCGCACGGGCACAAACCCGATCCCGAGCTGGTAAGCCGCTGCGGCTCCGAAGAGAAACCCGCGCGCGTCGATCCCCACCACCTTGTCGACCCGCAGATCCTTGTTGGCTTGCACAAAGCAGTCCACCGCCTGCCGGAACAGTCGGCCATCAGAGAGAATCGGGGTAATATCCTTGAAAAGGATCCCCGGTTTTGGAAAATCGGGCACATCACGCACTGCGGCACTCAGGGCGGAGATGGGATCAAACATGGGGAACAACTTACCCGTTCTCATTCCCGAAGGCCAGCGTGAAAACGGGTTTCAGCCGGAAGCAGGGAAAGGTTCCGAGATAAAGAAATATTGCGAATCGGTCAAATCTTGAGTATTTTGGAAACGTCGCATTTTCTTTTTCTGTTTCACCACTCCTAAAACTCCATTTTATGTTAAACCGATCCCCTCTTTGCGCTGCGTTGATTTTTGGCACCTCGATGGTATTTGCCCAGGAGGTATCGACCCCTCCCGCCAGCACCCCGTCGTCGCCAGCAATTGCCCCGTCTGCCGTAACGACAACGGGGGACATGGAGACGAAGCTGGCTGTTTCGGATTCCGAAGAAGCGGGCTTTTTGCTGCCCGGCGGCTTGGGATATGCGCCCCTGGATTTTACCCCAGGCCAAGGGAGGTTTGATCGCAAACCGTTAACCTATTCGACTACCGTCCAACTGGGCTACGACGACAACATCAATTCCACCTCGGGCAGCCGACTTCAGGCCCCGGTGAAAGGGAGCATGCTGACCACCGCCTCCGAAGGAGTGGACCTGCTTCTGGCGCAATCGCGCATGGGTCTCTCGCTGGGGGCAACTGCGGGAGGTCAGTATTATTGGCAACGCGATTCAGACAAACTCACTCCGTTGGGCAGTCTGAATTTGGTTTTTGGCTACAAGCTCACGCCTCGCGCACAGATCTCGGCTTTGATGAACGCCTTGTATACAACGCAGCCAACCCAGTCGGTTGTCAATGGCTTTACCCGTTCCAACGGCAAGGGGTACCTGGTGGGGAGCAGCAAATTCGACCTCCTCTATTCCTGGGCTCCCCGGTTTTCCACCGACACGTTTTACTCGCTCAACGGCACGGCCCAACAGGCTCAGGAACTCAAATCCAACGACTACACCAATCAAACCGTTGGCCAGGCATTCCGCTATTCTTTGTCCCAGCTTGTCACCGGGGTGTTTGAAGGACGCTACTCGCAGCTTACCTACAGGAACATTCCCTCGGCCTTTCCTTCCAGAGATTCGGATTCGTACTTTCTGCTCGCCGGGGCTGACATGACCCTGACCCGCCGCTTTTTCGGATCGTTCCGCTTGGGTGGGAGCGTTCGGGACTACAAGGCACCCGACGAAGGCTCCTCTTCTTCCCCCTATTGGGAATCTTCGCTGAGCTACCTTGCGAGCCGGTTTACCACCCTCAATTGGGATACCCGTTACGGGTTCGATGACGGCAGCTCCACCTCCCAAAAGAGCAGGAGCGTCCGGACCGGCGTTTCCCTCTCCCACGTCTTCACGCCCAAGCTGCGCGGCAGCATCGGCGTGAATTACGCTCACGTCTCCCCCGAGGGAGGCAGCGATGCGTTCAATGTGAAAAAGGACGACCTGAATGCCACGATTGGCGGGGTTTACGCTCTCTCCCAGTGCATGACGGTGTTTGCCAACGTCACCCATAGCCGGCGGAGTTCTCCGGATCCGCTGCAGGAAATGACCAAGAATATTTATTACTTGGGCGCGACCTACCAATACTAGGCGTTTTAAGCCCAACCCGGGGCAGAGAGGAAGGCAAGCAGGGGGCTTCTTTAAAAGAGCCGCTTGCATTGCTGTTTTCACGAAGTAATCTCTCGCACCACGCCCAAATTCCGCGTTTCAGAAACCACCCTATGAACGACACCAGCGAAGTAAAATTGCATTTTCTCGATTATTGGCGGGTCATCCGCGTTCGCTGGGCGATTCTTCTGATCACCTTTTTGTTGGTGATGGTGACTGCCGGGGTGACCTGCTTTTTTCTCCCCCGCCAATACTATTCCAAGGTGACGATGGAAGTGAAGCCGGACGACAACGGGCTCAAGGTGTTCGACAACGACACCCCTTTCCGGACGATGCGGGATCCGAATCTGCAACCGACCCAGTTCCAGATCATCCAAAGCAAGGAGATCCTCTATCCCGTCATCGACAATCTCAAGCTGGTGGAGACCTGGAGCGCCGCAGAAGGCGGGAACACCCTGCCCAAGGAGGAAGTCTACGGCACGTTGCTCAAGCGCATGGTGCTGAGCACGATCCGCAACACCGACATGATCGAGATCGGCGTTTATTCCACCGACCGCGTTGAGGCGTCCAACATCGCCAACATGATTGCGGTCGTCTACCAGAAGGTGCGCCGGGACGACCAGATGCAGATCCGCGACGCCGCGCTCGCCCAGTTGCGCGAAGAAGTAGCCAGCCAGCGGAAAAACGTCGAGGCGACCCAGATTGAAATGCAAAAAATCCGGCTTCGGGAAGGAATTGTCGATCCCAACCCTGAATCCCCCGATTCCTCGGAAACCCCGGGAAAACTCGTTGTTACCGACGATGAAAAGCAGCTCAACGAACTCAAAACCCGGATTGGGGAGCTGCAGATCCAACTCGCTCAGACCGCAAGGCTCAAGCCTGAGGAATTGATGACCGCATTGACGACGCTCAATATCCAGGACCCGACGATTTCAAAGGTTTTGCCTCAATTCCAGGAAGCCAGCTCCGAAGAGGCGCGCCTGCTCAACGGCGGACTTGGCGAAAATCATCCCCGGGTCAAATCGCTGCGGGCACAAAAAGAGGTCTATTCCCAGCAGCTCCTTGAGGGGATCGCATCGATTCGCAACGCCCTGGCCATCCGGCTCAAGGTCGCCGAGTCCAATCTGGATGAATTCAAGAAAAAGATGGATGCGACCAAGCTGGGCATCAACAAGACGACCAACCAGTATCAGGATTACGTCAACATCAAGAGCGACTACATCAAAGCCAAGCGGGTTTTGGAAAGCGCCGAACAACGCCTTTCCACCCAGAGCGTGCAGTTGAAGATGACGGTCAATATCGCCAAAATCTGGGAAAAAGCGGAACCGTCCATGTATCCGTCCAAACCGTCGGTGATCCGGATCATGGGAGGGGCTTTGTTTATCGGGCTGGTCTTCGGGATCATGCTGGCCTTTTTCATCGAATACCTCGATACCAGCGTCAAAACCCTGGATGACGTCGAGCGGTACCTCAAAACCCCGGTGCTTGCGGTTATTCCCAAGGGGATCACCTCCCTCTATAAGCTCCAGGGGGGTGCCCCGGATGCCGAGGCATACCGGATTTTGCGGACCAACATCGAGTTCAACAGCAAAAATCCCAATGCGAAAACCATGACCTTGGTCTCCGGCGGGCCGGGCGAGGGGAAATCCACCACGCTCAACAACCTGGCCGTCACCTGCGCCAAAGGGGGGTACAACGTGTTGATCGTGGATGCCGACTTGCGCCGGCCTTCCCAGCACACGTTTTTTGACCTGGATAATGAAGTGGGCCTTTCGGATGTCCTCACCGGCAAGCGGAAGCTCCAAGAGTGCATCGTGAAAACGGCCATTCCGGGGCTCTCTTTTCTCCCCAGCGGCACCCTTCCCGAAGACGCGGTAGGCATTCTCAATTCGCAAAGCATGATCGACCTGATCAGCAACGTGCGCGCCCATTACGATTTGATTTTCTTTGATTCGCCGCCGATTCTGGGTGTCAGCGACGCCGCCATCCTGGCCAGCGAAGTGGATACCGCCATCATGGTGGTGCAATACCGGCGCTTCCCCCGCGCGATGCTCCAGCGCGTGAAGGGAGCCGTGGCCAATGTGGGCGGTCACCTCCTGGGCATCGTCCTGAACAATGTCGAAACCAAGCACGATTCCGGTTACCAGTATTACACCCAGTATTACGATTACTATACGCCGGATGCGGAACGCAAAAAACGCAAATCGATCAAACAGCTTCCGCTCGGCGAGTCGCTCCCGGAAAAAGTCAGCGGGAAACCCGGAGATTACTGAAATGAAACGCTTTTTCTTTGCCTTTTTCCTGATCGCCCTGGCCTTTATTTCGCCCCGGCCCTGCTTTGCCCAAGCGGTCCTGCGGGCGGGAGAAACAGTGGATATCCGCCTGGCGCAAGTCCCCCCCGAGGAGATTGCCGCCTTCGGCTCCACGCAAGCCATTGATGAGGGCGGCATGCTCAACATCCCCTACATCGGCAAAATCAAAGTTGCCGGGTTGGATATCTCGCAAGTCCAGCAGGTGATCGAGACGAAACTCAAAGAGGGGAAGATTTACACCAACCCCACAGTGACCGTCACCCCACAAGCCAATACCCGGCTTGTGAACGTGACCGGGGAGGTGAAAACCGCAGGGCGCCTGACTTATACCGCCGACCTTACCGTGATGACCGCCATCGGCGGCGCGGGCGGATTCAACGATTTCGCCGACAAAAAGCATGTCAAACTCACGCGCGAAGGAAAAGTGCAGGTGGTGGACACCACGAAATTTTCCAAAGACCCCTCGCTGGACATCAAAGTGCTGCCGGGCGACCAGATCTACGTGCCACAGGCGAGTGCCTTTTTCTGGAATAACTGATCCGCACCCCTTCCAAAAGCCGGCGGCAGGTCACACCTGACGCCGGTTTTTTATTTCGGATCTCCCAGAGCCTGTGCGTGTGCCTAAAAAGCGGCCACCAACCTATGGGCAGGGTATGCCAATTCGGGGGCAGCTAAAGGGATGCTTATGCGCTTAGCTACGCAAATGAGCGCCTCCAAAGAGACCGGACGATCCCCCAAAGCAGCAACCCTCGACGCAAATGAAGCCGTGGCTTCCGTAGCCTACCGGCTCAGCGAAACCATCGCGATCTATCCGATCACGCCGTCTTCGCCGATGGCGGAATCGTGCGACGAATGGTCGGCCAAGAGCCGTCCCAACCTTTGGGGTTCGGTTCCCGGGCTGGTGGAAATGCAGTCCGAAGCCGGTGTGGCGGGAGCCGTCCATGGCATGCTCAACTCGGGCGCGCTGACGACCACCTTCACGGCCTCGCAGGGGTTGCTCTTGATGATCCCCAACATGTACAAGATCGCCGGGGAGTTGCTGCCTTTCTGCTTCCATGTGACGGCGCGCGCGCTGGCCACCCATGCGCTTTCCATTTTTGGCGATCACTCCGACGTGATGGCTTGCCGCCAGACCGGCTTTGTGATGATCGCTTCCAACTCCGTTCAGGAAGCGCAGGACATCGCGTGCATCTCCCACGCCGCCACCTTCGAGACCCGCGTCCCGTTCATGCATTTCTTCGACGGGTTCCGCACTTCGCATGAAGTTTCCAAGATCGACCTCCTCGACGACGAGGTGCTCCATTCGATGATCAACGAAGAGGAGATCCGCGCCTTCCGCAACCGCGCGCTCACTCCCGATAACCCTTCGATCCGGGGCACGGCACAGAACCCCGATGTTTATTTCCAGGCGCGGGAAGCGTGCAATCCTTACTACGCCAATGTGCCCAAGGCGGTGCAGGGTTTGATGGACCGCTTCGCCAAGCTGACCGGTCGCCAATACAATCTCTTTGATTATGTCGGGCATCCCGAAGCTGATCGCGTCCTCATCGCCATCGGTTCCGGCGCGGAGACCGCGGAGGAAGCCGCCGTCTGGCTCAATGCGCAGGGGCAAAAAGTGGGCGTGCTCAAGGTCCGCCTGTATCGTCCGTTCAACTTGGAAGCGTTCATCGCGGCGATGCCTGCGAGCGTGAAGAGCATTGCCGTCCTCGATCGCACCAAAGAACCCGGAGCGCTTGGTGAGCCGCTTTATCTCGACGTCGTGACCGCGCTGGCCGAAGCCCGTTCCACTGGCCTGAGCCAGTTCGCCTGCGAGCCGGTCGTGATCGGCGGCCGCTACGGCCTCGGCTCCAAGGAGTTCGATCCCGCCATGGCCAAGGCGATCTTCGACGAACTGCTGCGCGAGCGGCCCAAGAACCATTTCACCATCGGCATTAACGACGACGTGAGCGGCACTTCGCTCGAGTATGATGTCACCTTCGACCTGGAAGCCACCGACGTTGTGAGGGCCGTATTCTTCGGCCTCGGCGCGGATGGCACGGTGGGAGCCAACAAGAACTCCATCAAAATCATCGGCGAAGAGACCTCCAATTACGCCCAAGGTTACTTTGTCTATGATTCGAAGAAATCCGGCGCGATGACGATCTCCCATCTCCGGTTCGGGCCGCGCCCGATCTCCGCCCATTACCTGATCAAGCGCGCGAATTTCGTTGCCTGCCATCAGGCCACCTTCATGGAGAAATTCGACGTGCTCAGCTACGCCGTGCCCAAGGCGGTCTTCCTGCTCAACACCCCGTTCGGGGCGGATGCGATCTGGGATCACCTCCCCCGGGAGGTCCAGCAGCAGATTGTCGAAAAAGAACTCCAATTTTACGTGATCGACGCCGCTTCGGTGGCCCGCGCTGCCGGCGCTGGCGGACGCACCAACACGATCATGCAGACCTGCTTCTTCGCGATTTCCGGCGTGTTGCCCCGCGAGGAAGCCATCGCGCAGATCAAAAAAGCGATCAAGAAAACCTACGGCCGCAAGGGCGACGCCGTGGTGGCGCAAAACTTCGCCGCAGTCGACCAGGCGCTCGCCGGGCTGCATGAAGTCAAGATTCCCGCCAACTGCATCAACGGTCCCGCGATGCTGCCGCCGGTTCCCGAAGCGGCTCCGGATTTCGTCAAGCGCGTCACGGGGGTGATCCTCGAAGGCAAGGGCGACCTCCTTCCGGTCAGCGCCTTCACCGCCGATGGCACCTGGCCCGTGGGCACCACCCAGTGGGAAAAACGCAATATTGCCGACAAGCTCCCCGTCTGGGATTCGAGCATCTGCATCCAGTGCAACAAATGTGCGTTTGTCTGCCCGCACGCCGCCATTCGTTCCAAGTATTATCCGAGCGAACTGCTGGGCAGCGCGCCCGAGGGATTCAACTCCGTCAAAATGCGCGGTCAGGAAGGCCAGAGCTTCACGATCCAGGTGGCTCCCGAGGATTGCACCGGCTGCACCCTCTGCGCTTCGGTCTGCCCGGCCAAGAGCAAGACCGACCCGAGCCACAAGGCGCTCACCATGGCGGTCATCCCCGAGCGTTCCAAGGAAGCTGCGCAATACGCTTACTTCCTCGACCTGCCCAACCCGGACCGCACTTTGCTCAAGCCTGAAGTCAAGAGCAGCCAGTTCGCCCAGCCGCTCTTTGAATATTCGGGAGCCTGCACCGGGTGCGGCGAGACGCCTTACATCAAGCTGCTCACCCAAATGTTCGGCGACCGCCTGGTGATCGCCAATGCGACCGGGTGTTCCTCGATCTACGGCGGCAACCTGCCCACCACGCCTTACACCACCGACAAGAACGGACGCGGCCCGGCCTGGTCCAACTCGCTCTTTGAAGACAACGCCGAATACGGCTTGGGCTTCCGGTTTGCCATCGACAAGCAGAACGGCATTGCGCGGGAACTCCTCACCAAGCTGGCTCCGCAGATCGGCGACACGCTGGTCGCGGAATTGCTGGCCGGAGGCGGGCGCGAGGAAGCCATCATCGCCGCCCAGCGCGAACGGGTGAAGGCGCTCCGCGAACGGCTTGCCGGGCTCGATCAGATCGAGGCACGCCGCCTTTCGGATGTGGCCGATTTCCTCGTTCGCAAGAGCACCTGGATCCTCGGCGGCGACGGCTGGGCCTACGACATCGGCTACGGCGGCGTCGATCACGTTCTCTCCACGGGAGCGAACATCAACATCCTCGTCATGGACACCGAAGTTTATTCCAACACCGGCGGTCAGATGTCCAAATCGACTCCGTTCGGCGCGACGGCGAAGTTCGCCATGGCCGGCAAGACCCGTCCGAAGAAAGACCTCGGCCTCATGGCCATGAGCTACGGCAACATCTACGTTGCCCGCGTGGCGTTTGGGGCGAAAGACGCCCAGACGGTCAAGGTGTTCGAGGAAGCCGAGAGCTTTGACGGGCCATCGCTCATCATCGCCTACAGCCATTGTATTGCCCATGGCTATTCGCTCAACCACGGCCTGGAGCAGCAACGCCTCGCCGTGGAATCCGGCACTTGGCCGCTCTTCCGCTTCGATCCGCGTCGCGCCGCCGAAGGGCTCGCGCCGTTGCAGATCGACAATGCGCCTCCCAAGGTGCGCGTGGCGGATTACCTCCGCAACGAGCTGCGTTTCAAAACGAAGCCGGAAAACCTTGCCGCGTTTGAAGCCGCCGCGCAGGAACAAGTGGACCAGCGCGTCGCTCACTACCAGAGGCTTGCCGGTATCGCCCCCAGCGGCAACGGAGAAGCCAAGTAATCCAAAGCAACCGGCACACACGAAACGGTAACAAAGAAGGTATTAGCACCATGAATCTCGCAACCGAATATCTCGGCCTTAAACTCAAGAACCCACTCATGCCAGGCGCTTCGCCCCTGGTGGACGATCTCTCGACCGTCCGCCGGCTTGAAGACGCCGGAGCCGCCGCCATCGTGATGCATTCCCTCTTTGAGGAGCAGATCGAACTGGAGCGCGCCGCCCTGGAGCGGGATGTGGAGTCGCACACGGAGAGCTTCGCAGAGGCGCTCACTTATTTGCCCACCGAGGAGGATTTCAACGAGACCAGCGAGCAGTATTTGCAGTTGATCGCGAAAATCAAAGCCACGGTGAGCGTGCCGGTGATCGCGTCCCTCAACGGCATCACTCCGGGGGGATGGGTCAACCACGCAAAGCTCATCGAACAAGCGGGGGCCGATGCGTTGGAACTCAACTATTACGATATTCCGTCGGACCCGAACACCAGCGGGGCACAGGTCGAAAAGCGGGCGATCGATCTCGTCTCGGCGATTCGGAAAAATGTTTCGATCCCGATTGCCGTCAAGCTCTCTCCGTTTTTCTCGTCGCTGCCGAATTTTGTGAAGCAGCTTCTGGGGGCGGGGGCCAATGGCGTCGTGCTCTTCAACCGGTTTTACCAACCGGACATCAACATTGAAGACCTCGACACCGAATCGGTATTGGAACTCTCCAGCCCTTCTGAACTGCGCCTGCGGCTCCGCTGGCTGGCTGTTCTGAGCGCGCAGATTAACACCTCTTACGCGGCCACGGGCGGCGTGCATTCTGCCGAAGATGCCGTGCGCGCCATCATGGCGGGTGCGAATGCGGTGCAGATCGTTTCCGCGCTGCTGCGCAACGGCCCGGCCCATCTGACGACCATCCTTTCCGATCTCACCAACTGGCTTGAAGAGCACGAATACGAGTCGGTCGAGCAGATGCGGGGGACGATGAATTTGAAACATTGCCCCGACGCCACTGCCTTTGAGCGCGCCAATTACCTGCGCATCCTCAAAAGCTGGCAGGTGTAAGGGAATGGGCCGCAAAAAGGCGCAAAAAGCAAGGCCGGAGCCTTGGAACGAGGAGAGGCTACACTGTTTATTGAGCCGCTCTAATGCCTCCTGTTTTTGCGGCTCTTTCTGTTGCCGTTTTTAACCCAACGGAGGGAAATATTTTTCCAGCGGCAGAACGAGGTTGGCCGGAAGCGGGCGCACCCGCTCGATGATGCGTGAGGCCAACGGGGTGCCCGTTTGGTACGCGGCGGCCATCATCTCGAGCTTGGCATCCAGGTTGTCAATGTAATGCAGCGCGATGGCTTCCGGGGTTTTGGGAAAAACGGGCGAGCCGAATTCCATCTCGCCGTGGTGCGCCGCAATGAGGTGGATCAAATGGTTGCGCACCGCTTCATTGGAGGGCGAGAGCGTCGCCCATGCGGCGGCGGCTTCGCTGGCGAGGAGCTTGCGCCAGAGGGCGTTGAGCATTTCGATGCCGAGGGCAATGTGGCCGATCAACTCGCCTCGCTCGTCGTAAGGCATGCCGAACCCGCGCGGTTCGGGACAATTTTCCCAGAGCTTGCCGACATCATGAAAAAAAACACCGGCCACGAGCAGATCCCGGTTGAGCGCGGGATAAATTTCCCCCACGGCTTGCGCGGTGCGGATCATTTGGGCCACATGTTCGACGAGCCCGCCCCGGCGGGCATGGTGGTAGGTGCGCGCGGCCGCCGTGCGCCGGAACCGGTCGCCGAAATCGTCCAAAAACAATTGGCAAAGGGCATGCAAACGGGGATCGGCAATGCGCGCGAGTGCCTCGGTGATCGCGAGAAAATCGCGCGCTTGCTTTTCCTGCAACTCCGCAGGGCCGCCCAGGAGCTGTTCGATCTCGGCCGTTTCGAGTTCCCGGCAGGACCACCGCCGCGCTTCCACCCCAAAGGCGGGATGTTGCGCAAACTCCCCCTCGATTTCCAGAAAAGCGCCTGGCGCAAGCGCCGCGCAGAAGGCAAAGGCCGGGGAATCGCTCCAGGCGCGCAGCACAAGCTTGGCTTCAGCATCGGCCATGGTGAGTTCCCAAAACGGCTTCCCGTCGCGGGTCTGTTTTTCCACGACCGCCTCGGCCTGCGCGTGAAAACGGGCCTCCACCCGTCCCTGCCCTTCCTGGGCTTGAGTGGCGCGTTTGATGGCGGGGATCGTAAACAACGACATGCCTTTCTCTCTAAACTTAATGCCGCGCTTTGGCGACTGGAAAGCGGAGGGAAAAAAATCTGGAACTCAGGAACTCAGGAAAAAAAGGAATTATACCGCTTCCAGTTCATAAAGACCGTTTAGACCTGGCAACCTTGGCAGTTTAGACAGGATGAACAGGATTTTGAGGATTATCAGGATTACGTCCGTAGTCGGTGGGGACGCCGGTGGGTATCTGGAATCTCCCCTCCGAAAAATCCTATAAATCATATCAATCCTGTTAATCCTGTCTAAAAATAGTGAAGCTCCGCTACTCACGAGGGCATAAAATAGGCGAAACCCAACCCCTCCTGTTCATCCTGTCTGTAAAAAGTTTTTCTCAACGAGAAGTGGATGCAGGAAAATCCATGATTTAGGTTTTTTTCCTGAGTTCCAGATAGATTGAACATCCTCCAAAAAACGGGCGACGCCGGTATACCCTCCGGCGCCGTCCGCCCAACCAAGGAACATTTACTTATCGGTTTTCACCACGGCGTAGGTCTTCTGTCCTTTGCGTTCGATGAACAAAAGTACCGCTTTGGTGCCGACATGGCTTTCCAGCAGCTTTCGCGCCGTAGCCGGGTCAGGGGCCGGTTTGGAATCGACTTCGGTGATCACATCGTCTTTCTGGATCCCCGCAATCGCTGCCGGGCTTTCGGGATCGATGCCGGTGACCAGCGCTCCGGAAACGGTTTTGAGGCCCAATTTGTCTGCGATCGCCCGCGTGACCTCGCCCAAGTGCAAGCCGCAAGCCGTTGCGCTGAGGGCGGGGCTGGGCCGGTCGGCTGCGGGACGGGCCGAGAGCGGGGCGGGCATTTCTCCGGCGGTGACGGCAATTTTGAGCGCTTTGCCGCCGCGCCAGACGGAGAGCGTCACGGTTTGGCCGATTTTACGGGCCAATACCTGCCGCCGTAATTCCTGCGCGGTGGCAACCGGCGTTCCGTCAATGGCCGTGATCACGTCTGCCGGGCGCAGGTCGCTTTTGTAGGCCGGCGTGTCCGGCTCAATCGTGGTGACGACGACCCCTTTTTCGACGCCGGCGATCTGGTCGCGCAGACTGGAATCGGCAAGGGTTTCAATGCGGATTCCGAGCGCCGGGTGGGAAGCCCTGCCGGTTTCCATCAACTGCTGGCTTACCTCTTTGAGCATCTGGGCCGGGATGGCAAAAGCCAGGCCCCGGTTCAGGCCGTTGACGAGCGTGGCCATGCCGACGACCCGGCCTTCCACATCCAGCAAGGGCCCTCCCGAGTTGCCGGGATTGATGAGGGCGCTGGTTTGCAGGTAATCCTCATACGGCGTGGTTTCCGGGGTCATCCCCGAGCGCCCCTTGCCGCTCACGCAACCGATCGTGAAGGAATATTCGAGCGCATACGGCACGCCTATCGCGCACACGAGTTGCCCGATGCGGACCTTGTCGCTGTCCCCCCAGGTCGCCACGGGTAATCCCGAGGCTTCAATTTTGAGGACGGCAATGTCGGTCATTTCGTCTGCCCCGACCAATTTTGCCGGGAACTGGCGTCCGTCCTTGAGCTTAACGGTTATTTTTTCCGCTCCGGCGACGACGTGATTGTTGGTCACGATCATCCCGTCGGCTCGGATGAAAAACCCGGAACCTTCGCTGCGCGCGGACGGTTCCGGCATCTGGAACGGGCTTGGCGCTCCGGCCCTTGGGGTACGGAAAAAGGAATCCAACCCGTCGGCTCCGTTTTCCTCATCCGTGAGGGAACTCTTCTTCGATACGTCAATCACCACCACGCTCGGGGCGGTTTTCTCGAAAACTTGAGCAAAACCGTCGTCGAGCTGGCGCAAAACCGCGGCCGCATCAGGTGTGGTGGTGGGGGGCTGCGCCCAGCCAGCCGAGGCGATCAAAACACAACCAAGGAAGGGAAAAATGCGAATCATAGACATAAGGATGCTTGATATGACAAATGCGAAGCGGGCACGTTCAAAGCGAAATTGCAGCGTTGCGTAGGAGGAACCGCAGAAAAAGCAAATGGCACGATACTCTATAGGGAATGGGGCTTTTTGGGGTCCCGCTGTTGACACCGGAGCGTTGGCGGCTAATCTGCGCAAACCATGCACACGAACCTGAAGGCGTTTCGAACCCACGCCCCCGGCTGCTGGCCTGATGTCGATGCCACCCAGTGGAACGACTGGAAGTGGCAGATGAAAAACCGGATTACTTCGCTGGCTCAACTCGAAGCGTTGATGCAGTTGACCCCGCAGGAACGGGCCGGAACCATTCTCTCGGGCAGCAAGCTCGCCCTGGGGATCACGCCCCATTTCTTCAATTTGATCGACCGGGAGGACCCGCTTTGCCCCATCCGCCGCCAGGTCATTCCGCGCTTGGAAGAGACGCGGATCGCGCCGGGCGAACTGGCCGACCCGTGCGGCGAAGACTCCCGCATGCCGGTGCCGGGGCTGGTGCACCGCTACCCGGATCGCGTTCTGTTTCTCGTCACCGACCGCTGTGCCTCCTATTGCCGGTATTGCACCCGCAGCCGGGTGGTGAGCGGCGCGGGCGAACAGGAGTTGCACATCGAATTTGAGGAGGCGTTTCGTTACCTGGAGACCCATACGGAAGTCCGCGACGTGCTCCTCTCCGGGGGCGATCCGCTCCTGCTTTCCGATGACCGGCTCGAATCGATCCTGCGCCGCCTGCGCTCCATCGAGCATATCGAATTCCTCCGGATCGGCTCGCGCATCCCCATTTTTATGCCGCAACGGGTCACCCCGGAGCTTTGCCGGATGCTCCAGCGCTACCATCCGCTTTGGATGAGCGTGCACGTGAACCACCCGAGGGAGTTGACCGTGGAAGTCAAAGAGGCGCTCGGCCGGTTGGCCGATCACGGGGTGCCGCTCGGCAATCAAAGTGTGCTGCTCTCCGGGGTGAACGACGAGGTCGAAATCATGAAGGCGCTCGTTCAAAAGCTCCTCATCTGCCGGGTTCGGCCGTATTACATTTACCAGCTCGACTTGATCCTGGGTTCGTCGCATTTGCAAGTCCCTCTATCCAAAGGGCTTGAGATCATGGAAGCGTTGCGTGGGCATACGACAGGCTACGCCGTTCCGCAATACGTCATCGATGCGCCGGGAGGCGGCGGGAAGATCCCGATCAATCCCGATTACCAAATCTACCGCGACGAAGAGAAGTTGGTCTTGCGCAATTACGAGGGGAAAATGTTCGAGTATCCGTTGAAAAACGGAGTGCTCAAAGAGGCGGCAGTTCCCTGCTGAGGTTGGCTGAAATGCGGTTCATCTGGGAAGTTACGGCAGAGCAGCCTTTGTTTGCGGTGATCGAGGCCCGGAGGGCCGCAGAAAATTAGCCGGTGGCGCAAGCCACCGGTAGGTTCCAAGGAACATTCGCCCCGGAGGGGCGAGGGAAATTGATAGATCGCAGCGTCCGGGCATCTGCCAAAGTATAGGCGCGGGGAACCTTTGTCCGCCGCCCCTCCGGGGCGAATGCAATGGGACGCGTTCCGGTGGCTTGCGCCACCGGCTAATATCCGCAGGCCCTCCGGGCCAAAGAAGGCTCGGTTTGTGGCTGCACCGCACGAGGCCAAGGGCCGAGTGGAGGACGCCAGTTGCTCCGGGCCAAAGAAGTGCTCGGTTCGTGGCTGCACCGCACGAGGCCAAGGGCCGAGTGGAGGACGCCAGTTGCTCCGGGCCAAAGAAGTCTCGGTTTGTGGCTGCACCGCACGAGGCCAAGGGCCGAGTGGAGGACGCCAGTTGCTCCGGGCCAAAGAAGTCTCGGTTTGTGGCTTGCACCGGCTGGCTTGCACCGGCTGGCTTGCACCGGCTGGCTTGCACCGGCTGGCTTGCACCGGCTTTCCAGGTGAACAGAAAGGCACGGGGGATGCTAATCGTTCGGAAAAATGTTCCGAGGGATTGCTTATAAAACAGATTGACCAATGACCCTGCTATTCCCCACCATGAGGGGATGCTTATGAAAACCGTTGTTTATCGTCAATACGGCGCACCTGCCGAAACCGTGGAAGTGGTCGAAGTGGAAACCGGCGCGCCGGGACCGGGTCAGGTGCTCCTGCACGATATCCTCGCGCCCATTAACCCGGCGGACCTCAACACGATTGAAGGCAAATACCCTGTCCGCTATCCGCTGCCAGCCACTCCCGGGATCGAAGGGGCGGGGCGCGTGGCGGAAGTCGGGCCCGGCGTCACGCACCTTAAACCGGGGATGGCCGTCCTGCTGCCGCACGCCTACGGAACTTGGCGCGAGGGGGGCATTGTGGACGCCGCCAAATTGCTCCCCATTCCAGACGGGGTGCCGTATGCGGAAGCGGCGATGCTCAAGGTCAACCCGGCCTCGGCTTATCGGATGCTCCACGATTACGTGGCCCCTCAGCCGGGGGCGTGGGTGATTCAGAACGCCGCGAATTCCGGCGTGGGCCGCGCGGTGATCGGGATCGCGAAGAAACTGGGCCTCCGCACGGTGAATTTGGTGCGCCGCCCGGAACTGATCGAGGAACTGACCGCTGCCGGGGCTGATGTGGTTTTGTTGGACAATGCCGAAGCTCTGGAGCAAATCAAAGCGCGCACCGGCGGCGCGGAAATCCACCTCGGGCTCAATTCCGTTGGGGGCGAAAGCGCCACGCGGGTCGCCAGTGCTTTGGCCAAAAGCGGGAAGATGCTGACGTTCGGCGCAATGAGCCGCCGCCCTCTGCTGCTCCCCACCGGGCTGCTTATTTTCAAAGACATCCAAATCCTCGGGTTCTGGATGACGCATTGGTATCAGAAGGTTTCCGAAGCCGAACGCAATGCGATGTTTAACGAGCTGTTTGAGCTGGTGAAAGCCGGAGCCTTTAAGACCCCGGTGGAGAAGATCTATCCCATTGAGGAAATCCGCCAAGCGGTGACCCATGCGCTTCAAGGCAGCCGGGGAGGCAAGATCCTGATCGGCAAAGCCGGATCCACCACACCCTCCACGATTTAGAAAAAGCCACGAAGAGGGACGACTCCTTGTCCTCTCTTCGTGGCCTTCGTGTGTTGTGGAGTTAATCCACAACCTGAATTTTACGGGGTTTCACGCTCTCCGCTTTGGGCAGCGTAAGCTTGAGAATCCCTTGTTCCATTTTCGCTGAGATCTTTCCGGTGTCGATGGAGGTGTCGATTTCAAAACTGCGTCGATAATCCCCATGGCGGGATTCGCGATAGACTACCTCCCCTTTCGGTGGCTCATCCTGGCGATGCCCCACGATGGTGAGTTCATTGTTCTCCACAGTTACTTCGATGCCATTTTTGGAAACACCAGGCATCTCCAATTCCAGGAGATAGGCTTCGTGCTCCTCACGGATGTTTGCAGGGGGCAATTCCCAAGACGGCATCCGGGAAGTTTGGCTCCTTTCCAGAGTGTTGGTTTCAGGCTTCATATTTTTGATAAGTTTAAGGTTTTAAGAAACCGAGACTTCGATCTGTTTGGCCTTTGCTTCAGCAGCCTTGGGCAGTTCCACGGTGAGGACCCCATCTTTATAAGCCGCCTTGATGCGTTCGGCCTCCACCTTGGTGGGCATCGATACACTGCGATGGAATTTCCCAAAGAAACGCTCGCTGCGGAAACTTTCTCCTTCGCGGACTTCAGATTCCTGCTTGCGTTCTCCAGCCACCGTCAAGATCCCGTCTTGGAACGTGATCTCGATTTCCTCTTTTTTCATCCCTGGCAGCTCGGCCTTTACATAGACATTCTCTTTGTCTTGATAGACGTCCACGCTGGGACTCCACCCGCCAAAAAGCCCTACATTTTCCGAAAAACCAGCCAACGAACCGTCCAAAAGACGGTTCATTTCTTCGCGAAGCGAAGCTAACCGGTTTAAGGGCGACCAAGTGCCCAGTTCAGGATCTTGATAACGTATGATTTTCATAAAAGTGTCTCCTTTTTGATGCTCAATAAATTCGGTTTGCAGGAACAGTTAGAGCTTATCCAATGCCTGAGCTTCTCAAAGGGGATACCATGACGTAAGCCTTTGTTTCCGTGCAACTTCCTAAGGTGGAAAAAAGTCCCTCGTTCGGTATAATGAGCCAAAATGGCGCTTAATCTGGGCGGAATACAATCAGAAAAAGTGACAATCTGACACTCTTTTGGGCTTGCGGGCGGGTCGGGTGGCGACTGCTGGCCCGCCGAACCTCTCCGGTGCTTTGCGAAGAGCCTTACACGAGCCTAAATCCGGGTGCGCGTGAACTGAGTTCCCCTCTGTAAGTCATGGGAGCAGCCGGTCCAAAATAAAACAAATTTTAATATAGACCGCTCTAAGAGTCTGGTTCAAAAGTATAGTTTCAACCCACCCCTTCCATGCCTTCAAGCATTCATCTCTCCGTCATCGATTATTCCATTCTCTTCCTGTATGTGGCTTTCGTCATCGGAATTGGTTTTGCCTTAAAACGGTATATGAAGACCTCGGCGGATTTCTTCATGTCCGGCCGCAGCATCCCCGCCTGGGTCACCGGCCTCGCGTTCCTCTCCGCCAATCTCGGCGCGCTGGAACTCGTCGGGATGGCGGCCAGCGGAGCGAAATACGGCATCGCAACGGCCCATTTCTACTGGGTGGGCGCGATTCCTGCGATGATCTTCCTGGCTGTCTTTATGATGCCGTTTTATTACGGCTCCAAAGCCCGCTCGGTGCCGGAATATCTGAAGCTGCGTTTTGACGAACGCATTCGGTGCTTTAATTCCCTTTCCTTTGCGGTGATGACGGTGTTCGCCTCCGGTATTTCCATGAACGCACTGGCCAAGCTGTTGCACCAGTTGCTTGGCTGGAACTACGACGCGAGCCTCTGGATATGCTCCATCATCGTGCTCGCCTATGTGCTCAAGGGCGGTCTTACTTCCGCCATCTACACGGAAGTGCTGCAATTTTTCATGATCGTGCTCGGCTTCGCCCCGGTGGTTTACCTTGGGCTCAAGGACGTTGGCGGCTGGAAGAGCCTGACACAGACCCTCTCCGAGGTCGCAACCCACCCTGCCAAACTCGAACTCACCACCAAGGTTTTCGCGCCCGACGCCTGGACGAGCGCCTGGACCCCGCTTTTGGGCGGGCCTGCCCATAACCCGATGGGAGTGGATATTTTCGCAATGATTTTCGGGCTTGGTTTCGTGCTTTCCTTCGGCTACTGGTATGTTTTTCCCCATCCTCGTCATTCTTCCGGGCATGATTGCGGCGGGGCTGGCCTACAAGGCGCAGGACGGATACCGGTTGCCGCCGAGCCGGGTCTCGACCGCCGCTTATGCCAAGGCCCTCCCGGCGGTGCAGATGGCCGCGAAGGAGCAGCTCGATGAAGCCGAATCCGCGCAACGCGTGAGCAAAGCCTTGGGGATGAAAGTCAGCCCCGAAAAAGTGGGGGCAATCGTCCGCGAACTCCGCAGCACAACGGTTTCCGAAGAGGTTCTGAAGCAGAAGCTGCAAGCCGCAGTGTCCGAGACCGATTACGACGGCGTCATTCTTTCGCTGGTGCAGAAATATTGCCCTTCGGGGTTGCTGGGCCTTGCGCTCACGGCGCTGCTTGCCTCGTTCATGTCGGGCATGGCGGGAAACGTGACCGCTTTTAACACCGTCTGGACCTATGATCTTTACCAAGCTTATCTCGCCCCCAACAAGAGCGACGCCCATTACATGGGCATGGGCCGGATCATCACCGTCATCGGCATTCTCCTGAGCATTGCGTGCGCCTACTTTGCCAGCAATTACAACAACGCGATGGACATCATCCAGCTTGTGTTCGGCTTTGTGAATGCGCCGCTTTTCGCCACTTTTGTGTTGGGGATGTTCTGGAAGCGGACCACCTCGCACGGAGCTTTCTTCGGGCTGCTCGGCGGCACGGCTTCTTCGGCCTTGTTTCATGCGACCACGCTCGCGGCGGGCAATGCGCCCGGAATCAAGGGCGGTTATCTCACGGTCTTGTGGGTGCTTCCCAGCGAAATGGCCCAGAATTTCTGGCTCGCCACCTTCGCTTTCGGCATTTGCTTTTTCCTGACCCTGTTCATCACCTTGGCCACCAAGCGCACCAAGACCGACAGTGAATTGCAAGGGTTGGTTTACTCGTTGACCCCCAAACTCAAGGATGAGGAGAGCGCCTGGTTTATGCAACCGGCCTTCCTTGGGGTGGTGTTGCTCGCCTGCTGTGTCGTCTTGAACTTCCTCTTCTGGTAGCCTCTAACCCAAGTAATCACTTATGAATCTCGATATTCGACTCCCAATCGGCGCGATGTTTTCCTTGATCGGTGCCTTGCTGGCCATCAGTGGAATGCTCACCAATTCTGATACCGAAATGTACCGGCCCTCGCTGGGCATCAACGTGAATCTCTGGTGGGGACTGGTGCTGTTCCTTTTTGGCTCGGTGATGCTCACGTTCGCCCTCATTGCAAGGAAGGCGGCAGCCGATCTCGATAAGCCGCAGAAGCCCGCCGAAACCAACGTGCACTGACCCTGCCGGGCAGCGTTCCGGTTATGGGAGGGAAGAGTGCGCGGAAGCTTCGAACCCGGACTCCACCCTGGCTGATATTGTGCCGTAATGGCCAAAAAACAGGTGGGGGGATTTACTTGAGGCTCCTTTTCGCTATGTTCCGGCATGGCTTACACCCTTGGGATGGATTATGGGACCAACAGCGTGCGCGCTTTGGTTGTCGACTGTCGTGATGGCAGCGAGCTGGCCACAAGCGTGGTGAATTATCCCGGGGGCAACCAGGGGATTCTGCTCGACCCCCTCGATCACCACCTGGCCCGGCAACACCCTGGCGATTACCTGTTTGGGCTGGAAAAAAGCGTGGTGGAGGCGCTGGCCCAAGCGGCCAAACACCCCGGTTTTTCGGCTGACCAAGTCATCGGCATCGGCGTGGATGCCACCGGTTCGAGCCCGATTCCCGTGGACGAAAAGAACGTTCCGCTTGCTTTGTTTGATCGGTGGAAAAACGTTCTCGCGGCGCAATGCTGGCTTTGGAAAGACCATACCAGCCACCGCGAAGCGGCCGAGATCACACGCATTGCCGCGCAGCATCGCCCGCATTTCATCGCCAAGTGTGGCAACACGTATTCCTCCGAATGGTTTTGGTCGAAGATTTGGCATTGCCTGAAGACTGCGCCCGAGGTGTTTGACGCCGCCTATAGTTGGGTGGAGCTTACGGATTTCATTCCGGCGGTGCTTGCGGGCGTGAGCGACCCCAAGGCGGTCATGCGCGGCATCTGCGCGGCAGGCCACAAGGCGCTTTATGCCGAGGATTGGGGCGGTTTGCCTGACAAGGATTTCCTCGCGATGCTGGACCCGAAGCTGGCCGGGTTGCGCGACCGGCTCTATGAGACGGCCCACGACGCGACCAAAGCTGCCGGGACGCTCTGTCCGCAATGGGCGGCGAAGCTCGGGCTGCCTGCAGGCATCCCGATCGCCATCGGCGAGATGGATGTGCACTATGGGGCGATCGGCAGTGGCGTGGAGGAAGGGGTTTTGGTAAAGGCGATGGGGACGTCCACCTGCGACTGCTCGGTGGTTCGCGCCGACAAGCCGGTGGCCGATATTCCGGGCATCTGCGGCATTGTCAAAGGAGCCATCCTCCCCGGCTATTACGGCATTGAAGCCGGGCAATCCGCAGTGGGCGATATTTTTAAATGGTGGGTGGAAGTGGTTTGCGAAGGCGACGGGGCTTTGCATGCCCGCCTTACGCAAGAGGCCGCGGCGCAAAAGCCGGGCGGCAGTGGACTGCTTGCGCTGGACTGGAACAACGGCAACCGGACGATCCTCGTGGACCCGATGCTCACCGGCGCGATCCTGGGCCAGACCCTTCACACGACCCGGGCGGATATTTACCGGGCGCTCATTGAGGCGACGGCATTCGGAGCCCGTGCCATTATTGAGCGCATAAAAGATTACGGAGTAAGCATTAACCGGGTGGTGTGCTGCGGGGGAATCGCCGAAAAAAACGCATTCCTGATGCAGATTTACGCGGATGTGACCGGCTGCACCATGCAGGTCTCCGGCTCCGCCCAGGCGTGTGCGCTCGGAGCGGCCGTTGCGGCTGCGGTGCTGGCTGGCCCTGCCAGGGGCGGGTATGCCGATTTCCCAAGCGCGCAGAAGGCGATGACTTCGATCAAGCCGATCTGCTACACGCCCAAGCCGCAAAATCAGGCGTTGTATGACCAGCTCTACGCGCTTTATCGCCAGCTCCATGACGCGTTTGGCGGGGTGAACAAGAGCGCCGATCTCTCCGGCGTTATGAAAAAGCTCATTGCCCTGAAGCAAGGGGCGAACTGAAGGGCTGATCAACTGCGGATCGTTTTGCGATATTCCAGCGGTGTTTTGCCTGTATGCGATTTGAATGCGTTGGCGAGGTATTCCGGCGATCCATAGCCGGAAGCCTCTGCAACTTCGGGGATCGATAATTTGGTTTCGAGAAGCAGTCGGCGTGCGCGCTCAAGGTGCACGCGACGAATTTCCGAGGCCGGGGAACGTTCGAGGATTTGCATGAATCGCCGTTCCAAGACCCGGCGCGAGAGGCCTGCGTGTCGGGTCACATCACTGACTTGGATGGGCCGCGCCGCGTTTTTTCGGATGAACGAGATGGCCTTGATGAGTTTGCGGTCATGCATTGCCAGGGTATCGGTGGACTGACGCGTCACGACGCCCAAGGGGGAGATCAGGGTCGGTTTGGTGGGGGCGCTCCGACCTTGCATGAGCCGGTGGAGCAGGGCGGCCGCCGCATGGCCGATTTGCTCGGCATCCACGAAAATTCCGGAAAGCGGGGGGTGCAGGTGTTCGCAAAGCACGTCATCATCGGAGCCGCTGAGGACGGCGACTTCCTCCGGCACGAGCAGGCCGGCCAGGTGACAGGCGTACAATATTTCGCGCCCGCCGCTCGCGTTCCACGTCAGGATGCCCACAGGTTTGGGCAGTTCTTTGATCCACTCGCCCAAACGGGTGAGGTTCAGGTTCCAGTTTGGCTCCGCGCCCGATTGCGCCTTGACCGAGTACACCGAGCAGCTATGCCCGCTTGCGCGCACCGCCTGCACGAAAGCGTCCTTTTGCGTGCCGACATAGGAAACGCCGAGCACGCTGAAATAGGCGAAATTTTTAAAACCGCGCTCGAAAAAATGGGCCAGGGCCAGGTTGCCCGCATCGGTTACATTGGTGGTGACTTGGGGGAAAATCTCGCGGCCGAGGCGGATGCCCGAGACATTCACCGTCGGCACGTGCAAGGCTTGAAGTTCCTTGAGCATCGGGAGGCTGTTGACGCGGGCGATCACGCCGTCTCCTTGCCAGCCTTCCGGCACCCGCAAGCGCTCCTCCATTCCGCGAGCTTCCAAAAAAAGCTGCCAGGGCCCGTGCTTGCGAACGTAGCTGCTGACGCCCTGGATGATGCGTCGACCCCAACTGGTCGAGGTGTCCACGAGAATCGCGACCCGCGGAGTGGGCGTATTGCTTTGAGCAACGAGGGATGACTTTTGGGGGGGCATGGGGGGTGACGCATTTTATTAGATCATAAATGGGTCTTTGTCGAGGGGGACAAGGCCCCGGGAAAAGGGAAGTAACGCAATCAGCGGCTCGGGTGATTTTGCGCAGGGTGTTGCGGCGTCAGCCTGGGGATCCAGTTGCGCGAGAGATAATCGTGCATGGTGCCCACGATTAAGATTGCGAGCCACAGATAGGCGGCGCACGCGCACACCACGACGTTGGCCTTGCTGTAATGCAGATGCATGAAAAAGAGCAGAATCAATGAGGCTTGGAGGATGGAAATCAGGAGTGCCAGGGAGAGGCTGAACGATCCGAGGTCAAAATGCGCGAGGAGAATGGTGGTCGCCCAAAGCAGGAGCAGGGTCAGCCACGTTTTCACGTACGTTGCGAGGGTCGGAGCTTTCATTTGAGCTAAAGTTTCCAATGAGCCGCGAGGTAGAGGAGGGGAAAAAGAAAGATCCATACCACGTCCACGAAATGCCAGTAGAGGCCCGCATTGCGCACGGTGTTGTGTGTGACACCGCCCCTGCTCCGCAGCATGGCCGCAATGATGAGCAGCATCCCGACGCCGATGATCACATGGAGGGCATGCACGCCGGTCATTACGAAATAGAGCCAGAAAAAGAGTTCGGTGGCACCGGGGATTGCGGCTTGCGTGGGCACTTCCCTCGTCCCGAGTGCGCCCACGAGACCGCCCGGCATGGGGTTGCCTTCAAGGTGCGCCTCTCCGGGGCGGAAATGCGCTCCAGGCAAATATCCTTCGTGAATGACGTGGGCATATTCCGTGGCTTTGATCGCCAGAAACAGGATGCCCATTGCGGCTGTGAGCACCAGCATCCAGGAGGCGAGGCGGCGGCGGCCCAGGTCATTGAAAAAGAGCCCGAGCGTCATGACAAAGCTGCTGGTCAGCAGCACGGCGGTATTGATGCTGCCCATGAGGAGTTCGAGATGCTGACTGCCTGCGTTCACTGCAACGGGGTTGGCCCAGCGCAGGTAAGTGTATGCCATAAAGAGCGCGCCAAAGAAGAGCACCTCGGTGCCGAGAAAGATCCACATCCCAAGCGCCGCGGCATCGCGCTGTTGTTCCGCCGTCTCGAAGTGGTGTT
>JAPLTE010000005.1 GCA_026398235.1 Verrucomicrobiota bacterium | reverse complement strand
CTTTAGAAACTTCGAAAATTACCGTCTGCGAGTCATCGCTCAATGCGGTTAATTTTTGAACACCAACTTCAAACCGAACTCAACCACCACTAAAACAACTACTTAACTCCAATTCAGTCCCCAAACTTTGATGTAGACCCACTTTTTGGGGCGAATCGCCCGCAAACCCTGATAGATACTGGTGCGCGGTGCAGGGTTCGAACCTGCGACTTCCTGCGTGTGAAGCAGGCGCTCTACCACTGAGCTAACCGCGCGCTCTTTCGAGGCCGCGCTTTGCGTCGAAGGACGTTCCGCAGCGGTTAGGCAGGTTAGTGGCTCCAGCGCGCCCCGGCAACTATTTTTTGCAAACGGCGGGGAAAACGACCATGCCATCCGCTCAAGGAGCAGGTGCGGCACTTTTTCGGCCTGCCGCAAGAGCTTGCGCACGGACCAGGATGTCCGTCGTCTGCGCTTGCACTTTGGCATGGGCGGTTTGAGATCCTTGAAGTTCGATTTCCACCGTGCCGTCCACGTTGACCTTGCGCAGCAGGACGGCGCGCCCCGGCGGCATCTGGATATTGCCGACATTCACCCCCTTGAGAATCACCGGGAACCGCACGGAGGCAAGGAGGACGACTTGGGGGGGCCAAAGCTCCGGTTGCCGGGCGATTTCCGCAAGATCAAGCGGGGCGGGCGGGATCAGCGAAGCGGCAGGAGATGGGGTGGGCTGCGCGGCGGAGGCGGTTGGTTCTGGATTCTTGGGCAGCGGCCCGGTGGCATCCAGCACTGGCGGCGGCGTTGGCCGAGGTGCGGCGGGAAGCTCAGCTTTCGGGGTGGCGGAAGCAACGGGTGCGGGCGTTGGAGAAGCGGTACTGATTTCAACAACGGCGGGGGTGGTTTCACCGGGGCTGTTTTCCAAGGCAGGTTCCGGGCTGCTTGCCGGGACGGATTCGATGACACCGGATGCGGAAGCAGATGTTTCCCAATGACACTCGGGCAGGCGGCGCGACCAATCCCAAAGCCCGGCGCTCAACGCCGCGCAAAAGAGGGCGAACCAGCCCATGGGACTTTGAAAAAAGAGGCGCATTCCTTTCATTAGCCTCCCGGATTGCCCGAATCGCAAGCGAAATTCGTTCTGTTCATCGCCCCCCGATCCGTGACTCAATACACCATGGCCTACGCTTCGTATTCCGACTACCTCGCTGCGCTCGACCGCGCGGGCGAACTCAAGCGCATCTCGCAACCGGTGGCAACAGAACTCGAGATCACGGAGTTTGCCGACCGGGAGATGAAACAACCCGGCGGCGGCAAGGCGCTTCTTTTTGAAAAGCCGACCGTGAACGGAAAAATTTCGCCCTTCCCGGTGGCGATCAACACGCTCGGGTCGTGGAAACGCATGGCGCTGAGCATGGGCGCGGAGTCCGTGGATGCTGTCGCAGCGGAGATCGGCGCGCTCATGAAAGCCAAGCCGCCGACCGGTTTTCGCGAAGCGCTGGGGCTGTTCCGCACCGCCATCGAACTGCGGCATGCCCGGCCCAAGCACGTAAAGAGCGGGCCGTGCAAGGAGGTGGTGCATCGCTTTGATGCCCCGGAGAGCCGCACCGCACCTTGGCCGCCCGCGCCGGATTGGCAACACGGCACCGAGCCGTTTCCCCCGACGCTCCTGGACCTGCCTATTTTGAAGTGCTGGCCGCTCGACGGTGGCCGTTTTGTCACGCTGCCCTGCGTCATCACCCAAGACCCGGATACCGGCGAGCGCAATGTCGGGATGTACCGGATGCAAGTCTATGACGACCGCTCGACGGGGATGCATTGGCAATTGCAAAAAGTCGGCGCGCGCCACGGGCGACGCTATTACGAGACCGGCAAACGGATGCCCGTTGCCGTCGTGCTCGGGGGCGATCCCGTCTACACCTTTTGCGCCACCGCACCGCTGCCGGACGGGCTGGACGAATTTTTGATGGCGGGCTACCTGCGACGGCAGTCGATCGAACTTGTCAAATGCGAGACGAGCGAGCTGGAAGTGCCGGCGGACGCGGACATCGTCATCGAAGGGTATGTGGACCCGGTGGAGCCGTTGCGTTCGGAGGGGCCGTTCGGTGATCATACGGGGTATTACACGCTCCCCGAGCCGTATCCCGTCTTCCACATCACCGCCATCACCCACCGCAAAAACGCGGTCTATCCCGCGACCATCGTCGGCATTCCGCCGATGGAAGATTTCTACATCGGCGCGGCCTCGGTGAAACTTTTCCTCCCGATTTTCAAAATGAATTTCCCCGAGATCGTGGACATCGCGCTCCCGGCGGAAGGGGTGTTCCATAATCTCGTCGTGGTCTCCATCAAGAAGACCTACCCGATGCAGGCGTACAAAGTGATGCACGGCCTCTGGGGCATGGGGCAGATGATGTTCACCAAATACCTCATTGTGGTGGATGAGGAAGTGGACGTGCACAACACAAGCGAAGTTCTGTTCCGGCTGTGCGCCAACACCGATCCGCAGCGGGACTCCATTTTCACCAAAGGCCCGGCGGATGTCCTCGACCATGCGACGAGCGCAGTGGGCGTCGGCAGCAAACTCGGCATTGACGCAACCAAAAAGCTCCCCGGCGAAGGCTTCCAGCGCGAATGGCCGCCGATCATCCAGATGGACCCGGAGGTAAAGGCGCGGGTGGGAAACATGGCGTAGCATAGAAAAATTTCCTGAGTTCCTCCCGTTTCAGATTTTTTCCAGAATGAAGCCGCAATTATTCGAGACGCTGAAGCAATCGTTTGGCTTCACGGCGTTTTGGCGATTTGGGGCCGCCGGGAGGCCGTAACGCAGCTCAGGCCACTCGTGCTCAAGCAAGATGGCAGCGCCTACCTAGAGCGGTTTCGGTTTATTTTGTCGGATGCTCTTCGGCGGCGTGGGCCGCTGCGCGACTTTTCGAGATTGGGCTGTATTACAAATACAGCCGCTACGCTCAAAAAGCCCCGCATCAACCCGCGGCGCCTTCAGATCATTGCACAACCTAATCCGAAAACGCTCTAGCCGCAGACATGCTCGAGGATAACCGAGGCCATCAACCCGGCACACGCCGAAACGCGCGGAGCGCACGGAGGGTTCTCGGGCCCGACCGGCGTAACACCATCCCCGACCATATACAGGTTGCCCTTGAGCTTCCGAATGGAGATCGGCGTTTGATTGCCAATCCCCGCCATGCCGCTGCCCATCACCAGAAATTTCCTGGAACCCAGAAACGCCTCCAGAAACATCTGCTTGGCTTGGGGTCCGTCGAACGCCTCGCACAGGCACTCTGCGGATTCGAAATGACACCCGATATTCGTCGGCGTCAGCCGTGTCTGGTGCGTCACAATCTCCACGTCGGGATTGATGCTCCGCAAACGTTCCGCCAAGACCTCCACCTTGGAGCGCCCGACTTCATCCAAAAAGTAAAACTGCCGGTTGAGGTTTTTGGCCTCGACCACGTCGAAATCCACGATCTCCAAATACTTGAACCCGCTGCGAACCAGGGCCACCGCAATATTGGAACCGAGCCCCCCTGCGCCGGCGATTCCGATTCGGGTTTGTTGGATCCGCTGCCACTGCTCGGGAGCGTAATAAAGGCGGACGGCTGCTTCGAAGGCGTTCATCGGGTTACATTCGCCGCCAATCGGTGAACACAGGATCATACTCCTTGCTGGAAAGCATGGCTTTTACTTCGGCCAGCGAACGCTCATCGCTGATGGAAAATTGCGCGTCATGTCCCTCCATCGACTCAGCATACCCACCGACGGTCGTGGTGGAGCCTGCAGACATCTTGGTTACTCCGAGCGAAAAGACGTGGTCCCGGAAATAGGCCGGTTCCCGGGTGGAAAGATTGATGCCCACCCTCGGGAACAGGATGCGCGCGACGCAGATGATCCGGACCAGGTCGGCATCGCTGACGATGCATGGTGCCATCGCGCCTTCCACCTGCAGCATGCGCGGAAACGACAAGCTGAAATCCACGCCGGGATATTCTTTTTCGAGGCTTTGGAGATGTTCGAACAACGCTTCCACGTCGGGCCGCCAATCCCCCAAGCCCAACAGCGCGCCGATGGAAATCTGCCGGATGCCTGCTTCTGCCGCACGCGCTGGAGTCTCCAGGCGGTATTGGAAATTGCGCTTCCGTCCGGCGGGATGCAGTCGCGCGTAAAGTTCCTTGTCGTAGGTTTCCTGGTAAACCGCCAATCCATCCACCCCGGCCTCCACGAGCGCCCGGTAATCTTGAGTATCCATCGGCTGAACCTCGATGGAAATGCTCGGGAAATATTTTTTGACGGTTTCCACCGCCGAGAGCAAATAGCTCAACGGGGTATGCCGATGGGACTCCCCGGTCAGCAGCAAAACGTTCTGAATCCCCGTCGCGGCCAATGCCGCACACTCGCTGTCGATCTGTTCGGGCCCGAGCTTTTCGCGCTGGATGCGCAGGTTGGCGCTAAACCCGCAGTAGAGGCACTGGTTCTCGCAATAGTTGGCAAGGTAAAGCGGCGCGTAGAGTGCGATCGTGCGCCCAAACTGTTGGCGGGTGATGCGCTGCGCTTCTTGAGCGAGCGTCTCCAGATCGAGCGCGAAAAGTTCCGAAGCACGCACTTTAAGCATGGAGGAAACCGGTTAAGGGAGAGGAGGCCCGCGCAAGCGCGGATGTATCGCCCGCGCCTGCGAGCCAGGCCAGACGCCCCGCTTCCACGGCTTTGGCAAAGGCTTCGGCCATTTGAGGCGGCTTGCCCGCAGTGGCAAGCGCGGTGTTGACGAGCACGGCATCCGCGCCCATTTCCATTGCCTCGGCGGCATGGGAAGGGCGGCCAATGCCTGCGTCGACAATGATCGGCACTTCGCTGATCTCGGCGATGAGCACCTCGATCATCGTCTTCATGCGCAGCCCCTGATTGCTGCCGATCAGTGACCCAAGCGGCATCACCGCGGCCGCTCCAGCCTTCACCAAAGCGCGCGCGGTATAGAGATCGGGATTGATGTACGGCAGAACGATGAACCCTTCCGCCGCGAGGATCTCCGTGGCTTTC
Source organism: Verrucomicrobiota bacterium (assembly GCA_026398235.1). GTDB lineage: Bacteria > Verrucomicrobiota > Verrucomicrobiia > Chthoniobacterales > Chthoniobacteraceae > UBA695. The sequence continues at coordinate 6,114 of JAPLTE010000005.1, read as the reverse complement.
AGCGTCTCTGCATTGTCCGGCAGAAGGTATTTACTGTCGTTGATCACCTCGATTTTCACCCAGTCGCCGTGTCCCGAGGCGCGCGCCAACCGGGCCAGCCGCACCGCTTCCTCCGCATTGCGCGCTCCGGAGGTGTTTGTCAGAAGCACAATATTCTCGGGGATGTAGGAGAGAATGTTGTCTTCGTTTTTCTCCAGGTCGATCCGGCGCAACGCCACCGTCACGACTTCGGAACCGGAACGGCAGATCACCTCTTGCAGCTCTTGTTTGCTCTTGAATTTACCCGTGCCCAACAGGAACCGGCTCGAGAGTTTGCGCCCGCCAATAATCAATTCGTCCATAAGATTAGCCTCCTCCGACAAAGGAAACGATCTCCACTTGATCGCCCTCATTGAGCGCCGTCGCCGCCCAGGCTTGTTTCTGGAGGATCGCGCCGTTGAGCTCGATCACGATGGCTTCCGGGTTGAGTTTGTGGCTGGAAATGAGCTGGCCCACGGTGGCGGCCTGGAGTTCCCGGGGCTCGCCGTTGAGTTTTAGTTGCATGGGATCTGTTTTACTTTGTTCAAAAAAAGAGGGGCGAGCGCCGCCGCCCGGACAATCCCGACCGTGCGGGCTCCCGCGCCGAGCACGGCGTCGATGTTGGTTTCATCAATGCCGCCAATGGCGACAAACGGAGTAGCTAAATTTTCGGCAACCTCGCGGACATATTCCAGCCCGACGGCGGGCCGTCCCGGTTTGGTAGGCGTCGGGTAAACCGGTCCGGCGGAGAGATAATCCACGCCATCGCGTTCCGCTTGCCGGGCTTGATCCAGATTGTGCGTTGTCTTGCCGATAATGAAGGAAGCGCCCACGACCGCCCGCGTTTGCACCGAATCGGTATCCTGACCGATGTGCACGCCATCTGCGCCGATCTCCAGCGCCAGCTGCGGATCGTCGTTCAAGATGAACAGAAACTCGCTGCGTTTGGGGTGGGCAAGGATCGCGCTGGCCTTGGCCTTGATCTGGGCCGCATCGCCGGATTTATCCCGCAACTGAAGGAGGGTCGCCCCGTCCTCGACTGCACGCAGCAGAACCTCCGGGTGATCCGATATGACGTAGACCGCCCCACGAAAGAGTTCGCCCAGGGCACCCTTGGAAAAAGGGGGGGGCGGCGGGGTGGGATTGTTCATCGGAATACTGTACAATTCCCATCGCGGAGATCAAGCTCGATTCCGCACTCCGGCATCTGCGAAGGGCAGGGAGGAAAGAGTGCCCTTTGACACGTTTGGGTTGAGTGTTATGATAAAAACACGTCGGTTTTGATAAACAAATTGCCGCCCCTTCATGTCCGAGCCCCAGACCATCCGGCCTTCGATTTTTTTAGATTACGGAGCCGATGCCGCAGACGCGACAGACACCCCTTGCGAAATCTGCGAACGCGGGATGCGTTTTAGTTCCCAATGGCAATTCCACATTGGGGCCGTGCTGCACATCGCCTTTGCCTTTGAAGATGGCGGGCCGTGCCGGGTGGAAGCCGAAGGGCTCGTGATCGAGTGCCTGTCGTGCGGCAGCAGAGAATATCTCACCACGCTTGTTTTTGTGGAGCCCCCGAAAGATTTGCGCGACCGGCTCGGGAAAATCTCCACCCGCCTCGCCTTCCGCCCGCGCGACCCTGGCTCGATTTGATGGCATTTATAAAAATCTATCTGGAACTCAGGAACTCAGGAAAAAGGGCAAAAGAGCCGGAGTCTTCTTTCTTCTCCTGAGTTCCTGAGTTCCAGATTTGTTTTTGCTTTCTGGAAACTCCAACGGTTCTTGCTCTTCTCCCCGGTCGTGTTATTTTCCCCAACGGATGGCGGATGACCGCTGGCGGGGCAACCTGTTAGAGGAAAGTCCGAACACCCCAAGGCAGCATGCCGCATAGAATGTGCGGGGGCCGTTGGCGAAAGCTGGCGGCAACGGAAAGTGTCACAGAAAACAAACCGCCGGGGGCAACTCCGGTAAGGGTGAAAAGGCGAGGTAAAAGCTCACCGCCCGGCGCGCAAGCTCCGGGGCACGAAAAACCCCATGCGGTGCAAGACAAAACAGGGAGTTGGGTCGCCTGCCGCATCCTCCCGGGTAATAGTCGCACCGGTCGCAAGACCGGCTCGCCACCTCTGGAAACAGCGGAGGCGTGAGATAAATGGTCATCCGGCCCGTGGCAACATGGGCCGACAAAATTCGGCTTACAGCCGTCCAAACGGGGCGCTTTTCGGGAAACCGGGAAGCGCCCTTCCTTTTATGAAAAAAGCGTGCGGGGAAGAGTCGGCGAGGCTACAGTCTCGCGCTCTCTAAAAAACCCGCTTTCCACACCGCCGCATGTCCTTCCGCCTTTTCGATCTCAACGACCCGCAGCGCCACGCCGCCACGACCATCGACGGGCCGCTCTTGATCCTCGCCGGGGCGGGCACGGGCGCCGGGGCGGGCACGGGCAAGACACGCGTCATCACCGTGCGCATCGCCTACATGCTGGCGCAAAAGATCGACCCGAATTCCATCCTCGCCGTCACCTTCACCAACAAGGCCGCCAACGAAATGCGCGAGCGCCTCGCGGGGATGGTGGACCCGGAGGTGGCCAAGAAGGTCACGATGTCCACCTTCCACGCCCTTTGCGTGCGGATTCTGCGCACGGACATCGAGAAGCTCGGCTACAAAAAGAATTTCACGATTTACGACGAGGGAGAGCAGTCGGGGCTCATCAAAAAAATAATCACCAAGACGGCGGCAATCGGCGAGAAGCTGGAGCCGAATCTCGCAAAGTCGCTCATCAGCAAAGCCAAGAACAACGGCTGGAGCGCTCCCCAGGATGAAAAGACGCTGCTTGGCTCGGTCTTTGCCCGCTACCAGGCGGCGCTGAAACAGCTCAATGCCGTCGATTTCGACGACCTCCTCTTGCTGGGCGTCAAGCTGCTGGCCGAACACCCGGACGTGCGCGAACGGTGGCGCAACCGGTTCCGCTACATCATGGTGGACGAGTTCCAGGACACGAACCGACTCCAGCTTGAAATGGTCAGCTATCTGGCCAACCGCGACGACGGCACAGCGCCCAATGTGGCCGTGGTGGGCGATGACGACCAGTCGATCTACGGCTGGCGCGGCGCGGAGGTGTCCAACATTCTGGAATTCGAGGCCCATTTCCCCGACCCAACCGTCGTCAAGCTCGAGCAGAACTACCGGAGCACCAACGCGATCCTCAACACAGCCAACGCGCTCATCAAAAACAATCCGCGCCGCCGCCCAAAGAAGCTCTGGAGCGGCAAAGGCGATGGCGATAAAATCCGCCTCGTGCAAGCGCCCGACGACCGGCAGGAAGCCGAGTTTATCGCGAACGAAATCGCGCGGCGCAAGAGCGATGAGACGCTCCAATTCGACCATTTCGCCATTCTCTTCCGCATGAATGCCCAGTCTCGGCTTTTGGAAGAAGCTCTGCGCGAACGGCAGATCCCTTACAAAATCGTCGGCGGCAAGAGCTTCTTTGACCGCCGCGAAGTGAAGGACGTGCTCGCCTATGCCGCCTGCACGCTCAATGCGGATGATGACGTGAGTTTGCTGCGCATCATCAACACCCCGCCGCGCGGCATCAGCGAAACCACTGTCGAGCGGGCGCTGGAGTTAAGCATCAAACGCAATTGCAGCCTCTTCCAAGCGTTGCAGTCTCCCGAACTACGCAAAACCGTTACCCCTCGCGCGGCAAACGCCATCGCGGAATTCGTCGCGCAGCTGGACCGCTGGGAAACGAAAATCAACGAGCCGCTCGTGGATCAAGTCGCCGTGTTCCGATCCCTCATCGACGAATCCGGCTACTACGCCGACCTGCGCCGTTCGTGCAAAACCCCGGATGAAGCGCTCAAGCGCGAGAGCGGGGTGCGCGATGTGATCGAGGGTTTTGATCGTTTTGCGCAGCACTCCAGCGAAGGCCTGCGCGGCTATCTCGATGCCATGGCCCTGCGCCAGGAAAAAGAGGATGATGACAAGGACAAGGAACAAGGCAGCGGCGTCATGCTTATCACGCTCCACGCATCGAAGGGCTTGGAATTCCCGCACTGTTACCTTGTAGGATTGGAGGAAGGCATCCTGCCTCATGACCGCTCCAAGGTCGAAGGGTCGATGGATGAAGAGCGGCGGCTCCTTTATGTCGGCATCACGCGCGCGCAAAAAACGCTCACGATGACCTATTGCTTTAATCGGTTCCGCTACGGCGGAGTGGTCCCGTGCACCCCAAGCTGCTTCATTAAGGAACTCGACCCCGAGCTCATCGAGCGCATTGATTTGAAGAAGATGCTCAACACCCCGGTGGAAGCCCCCGCAGCCAAATCGCGCTTTGCCGCAATGCGGGCATTGCTGGAAAAATAGCCGTTCCCAAGCGCTGCTATTCCTTCTATAAATCAGTAAATGAAAGTGCGCCCTTCCCTCTCGGGTCACTACGCAATGACCCCGACGAACGCATCCGGCGGCGCTTTAAATAGGCAGGGTTTCGCGTATTTCTCCTCGATTTGCGGCGTTGCGTGAGATTTACCCGTTCGCAATGCCATTCGGCAGAAACCCCGGCGGGGTTTCCAGACAATAGCCGGTGGTTGAGGCGCGCCGCGCGCCGACACCACCGGAACTGCGCCCCAGCATCTCACCCCAGAGGGGTGGCAGAAGCTCACAACGGGTTTCTGCGACCCCTTCGGGGTCAGCCGCAGACTCTCCTGTACCGGGGGTATCGCTTCGCTCAACCCCCGGCTATTGTCTATAAACCCTGCGGGTTTACACCGAAACTTATTCCCATTTAATATTACTTCCCGCCGAGCGTGAAGTAGCGGCTCTGCCCCTCGCCCCAGGCCCGCAGCAACACTGATTTGTCCTTGGGCACGTTGCGAGCGAGCGCGGTCGCTTCGGCGGCGCTTTGCACCGGCTTGCGGTCGATCTCTTCAATGACGTATCCCTGGCGCAACCCGGCGTGGTAAGCATCGGATTCGGGGTCGATCTCCACAACGAGCGCTCCTTTGAGATTGGCGGGAGCGTGAATCATCTCGCGGCTTTCCTCATCCAGATCCGCCAGACGCACACTGTCGAGAATGGACGGGGCAGGCGTGGCGCTGTTGTCGTTGGGAGAAATCGTCGTCTCTTTTTGTGACAGTTCGCCGAGTTCCACAGTGACCTCTTTCTCCTGCCCGTTGCGCAACAGTTTCAGCACAGCTTTTTTCCCCGGCGGCTGTGAGCCGACCATGAGCCGCAATTCGCGAGGGCCTTCCACTTTTTTGCCATCAAAGAACGAAATCACATCGCCGTGCTCGATGCCCGCCTTCTCGGCGGGGCTCCCAGGAGCCACGTCGGACACCAGCGCGCCGGTCGGCTCCTTGAGCTTGAAGGCGCTCGCCAACTCGGGCGTGACGGGTTGGATCACCGTGCCGAGATAGCCGCGAATCACCCGCCCACTCGTGCGGATGCTCTTCAAAATATCCTGCGCCAGATCGGACGGCACGGCGAACCCGATCCCCTGGTTGCCGCCGGTACGGCTAAAAATGGCGGTATTGATGCCGAGTAGGCGGCCCGACATATCCACGAGCGCGCCGCCGGAGTTGCCAGGATTAATGGAAGCGTCGGTCTGAATGAAATTCTCGTAATCCACGATCCCCATTCCCCCCCGACCCAGGCCGCTGACGATCCCCATCGTCACCGTCTGCGTGAGCCCGAATGGATTGCCCACCGCCAACACCAAATCGCCCACGTGTGCTTTGTCGCTATCGGCAAAGGGGAGCACCGGGAGCCCCTTGGCTTCAATCTTCAACACGGCGATGTCCGTGCCCGGATCGGCGCCGATTTTTTTGGCTTTGTATTCTTTCTGATCGGCGAGGCGGACGGTGATTTCATCGGCGGATTCGACCACATGGCGGTTGGTCAAAATATAACCGTCCTCGCTCACGATCACCCCCGAGCCGAGGCCCCGCTCCCGTTCACGCCCTCCGCCGGGCCCGGGCATTCCAAAAAAATCGCGCAACCCCCGCGGAATCCGCACCGTTTTACTGGTATTGATGCTCACCACACTGGGGGCGACCTTGGTCGCGATCGGCGCGAAAGTCGTCATGACCCCCACGGGGGTTGCGACCGGTT
>JAPLTE010000063.1 GCA_026398235.1 Verrucomicrobiota bacterium | reverse complement strand
TAATTATTTGCCCAGGAAAGCGCGCAGGGAAGCGAGCTGACCGGCGCTGCCGAGCTTGACGTTCTTGGCGGCGATGAACTTGGCGTATTCGTCCATGAACACCTTGCCCGGAGGCCGGAAGTCGAACTGGCCGGGATTATCGCGGAAGAATTCGCGATGCACGCGGGTCCAGACGAGGCGACCGTCGGTGTCGATGTTGATCTTGGTCACGCCGAGTTTGGCGGCGGGGAGATATTCGTCTTCGTTCACGCCACAGGAGTCGGCGATCTTGCCCCCGGCGGCGTTAATGCGGCGAACTTCTTCCTGCGGGACGCTGCTGCTGCCGTGCATGACGATCGGCACCGGTTGCATCCCGGCGGCGGCGAGGTTGGCTTCGATCTGCTCGATCACCTCGAAATGCAGGCTTTGCTGGCCCTTGAATTTGAATGCGCCATGGCTGGTGCCGATGGCGGCTGCGAGGGCATCGCACCCGGTGCGCTGGATGAATTCCACGGCTTCGGCGGGATTGGTGAGGCAGGCGTTGCCTTCGTCCACAACCACATCTTCCTCGACGCCGCCGAGCTGGCCGAGTTCGGCTTCAACGGTGAGGCCCTTGGCGTGGGCGCGATCCACCACGCGCTTGGTGATGGCGATGTTTTCCTCAAAAGGAGAATGGGAAGCGTCGATCATGACCGAGCTGTAGAACCCGGAGTCGATGCAATCGTAGCAGGTGGCCTCGTCGCCGTGGTCGAGATGCACGGCGTAGATCGCCTCGGGGAAGATCTCATCGGCGGCGCGGATGACCGCTTCGATCATGCGCTTGTCCGAGTATTGGCGGGCGCCCTTGGAGAGCTGGATGATGAAGGGAGCCTGGCTGTCGAGACAGCCGCGGAAGAGGCCCATCGTCTGCTCGATGTTGTTGATGTTGTAGGCGCCGACGGCATATTTTCCGTAGGCATGTTTGGAGAGTTGGGCGGTAGTGACGATCATAAGAAAGCGGGGAGTATCGGGGGAGTCCGGGGGCGGGGCAAGGCGAAATTCCGGGAGAAAGAAGGATTGCTGATTTTGCCTCTTCGTTTCCAAGCTCCAGCTTCACAAATTCTCCTCGTTCCCAAACTCCATTTGGGAACGAGAGCAACAGTGTTGAAACTGGTTACAAATAATAATCGAAATCCTGCTCCCGGCTCATCCATCTGCGCACGCGGAAGATGTGGACGGGCTTGGAGTGCGGATCGAGTGCGACGAAGTTGCGGCTGCCGTGCCACAGGTAACGCTCATCCCACAGGAGATCGTGGACCTGGTAGGTGTCGTTCTCCATCCAGCCAAATTCCTCGATCGGCACATGGATGAAAGCGTCCTGCCGGTTCCAAGGATCGAGGTTCACGACGACCAAAATGATGTTGTCGCGGGCCTCCGTCATCTTCCCGTAGAAGAGGACGTTTTCGTTTTCCGCCTTGTAAAACCGGAGGTTCGCGTATTCGTGCAGGGCGCGGTTTTCGCGGCGAACCCGGTTGAGCGCGGTGAGGAACGGTTTGATGTTGCCCGGCGCATTCCAGTCGCGGCCTTTGAACTGGTATTTCTCGCTGTCGAGATACTCCTCCTTGCTGGGAACCGCGGCGTTTTCGCAAAGCTCGAACCCGCTGTAAATGCCGTAGACGCTGGAGAGCGTGGCTGCGAGCGCGGCCCGGATCATAAACGCGGGGCGACCGCCTTGCTGGAGGTAGAAGGGGAGGATGTCGGGGGTGTTGGTGAACAGGTTGCCTCGGAAATACTCGGCCGTTTCCGTCTGGGTCAGATCCGTGAAATATTCGGTGAGCTCGTATTTGTTGTTGCGCCAGGTGAAGTAGGTGTAGCTCTGGTTGAACCCAATTTTGGCCAGCACTTTCATCATCTTGGGCCGGGTGAACGCTTCGGAAAGGAAGACGGCGTCCGGATATTGGGCGCGCACTTTGCCGATGAGATATTGCCAGAATGCCACGGGCTTGGTGTGCGGATTGTCCACGCGGAACGTCTTCACCCCATGTTCACACCAGAAAAGGACGATGCTGGTCAGTTCCTCCCACAGCTCGCGCCAATTTTCGTTCTGATAGTTGAGCGGGTAAACGTCCTCGTATTTTTTGGGCGGATTTTCGGCGTATTTCACCGTCCCATCGGGCCGCTTGAAGAACCACTCGGGATGCTCGTGAACGTAGGGATGATCGGGCGAACAGTTCAATGCGAAGTCCAGCGCGACTTCCATCCCGCGCTTGTGGATTTGCGCGACGAGCCAGTCGAAATCCTTGAGCGTGCCGAGTTCCGGCGCCACGTCTTTGTGCCCGCCGCCGTTGGGGCATTTTTGGTGGCGGTTGCCGATGGCGTATGGCACGCCGGGTTCGTCCGGTTCGCAGACCACCGCGTTGTTTTTGCCTTTGCGGTTGGTCGCGCCGATGGGGTGGATCGGCGGGAAATAGATCACATCAAATCCCATCGCCTTCGCGTCGTCCACGCGCTTCAAACAGTCGCGGAAGGTGGACCCTTTGTCGGGATGACCTTCAGCGGAACGCGGGAAAAATTCGTACCAGGCCGCGCATTGCGCCCGTTCGCGGTCCACTTCCACGAGCGGGTAGGGGAGGTATTCTGTCGAAAGGGTTCGGTCGGCCCAAGCGGACATGAGCGCTTCCAACTCGCTCCAATGGGCGATGGCGTCCACCTGCGCGGGCTCGGCGGCTTCCAAAAGCGCGGCAATTTCCTCAAGCCGCCGCCGATCGCCAGGGAGCAGTGCCCGGCTGGCTGTGCTGCGCACCATTGCCGCGCCTTCGAGGGTTTCGCTGACCAACGGGGTCACCCCGCCCTCAAATTTTTTGCGGAACTCGTGTTGCCAGGAGCGGAACGGGTCGCCCCAGGCTTCGATGGTGATTTCGTAGGTCGCGTTTTCAAAAAGCGAACAGGCGGCATGCCAACGGTCATTGAGGAGCGGCACCATCGGCGTCTCGTTCCAGGCCACATCGCCGCGTTTGCGCCACTTCAGGAGCGCGCTGACGTGGTCATGCCCATCCTTGAAGACGTCGGCTTCGACGACCAGGTCGTCCCCGACGACCCGTTTCAGGGGATAGCGACCGCAATCGACCAAGGGTGCAAGGTTTTCGATGACGACAGTGGACTGTTTCGGGATCATAAAAGCGACGCAGCGCGGACGGATCTCCATCCGGTGGATACGTCCTGAGTTTCACGCACTCCCGGAGTTCAATGCAAACCAAAAGCAGTCCGGGAACCCCTGAATGTGGAAACTGAGAGGAGTTGTCCGCAGATTTCGCAGATTCCACAGATTTTCAGGAGGGAACTAGTACGCCGTATCATGAAACATTTCGCATGTAAGACAGGGGAGTTATCCGCAGATTGCGCAGATTTCCGCCGATTATTTCAGTATAAATCTGCGTTCATCTGCGCAATCTGCGGATTCTCCTCTTCCGAAAAAAACCGGGATACAAGGTACTAGGTTGAACTTTTCGGCTCTCTCCGGCTTCGCAGCACCAGCAGCGCCCCGGCCAGCGAAAGCACAGCGCTGTAGCCAAACGCCGCGGGAATGCCCAGCATGGTCCAAAGCAGGCCCACGATGAAGCTCGAAAGCATGTCGCCCACACCGTTCACCGTGGCCAGAACGCCGAACGCCATGCCGTGGTGTTCCTCGCTCACCAACTCGGCGCATAGCGAGTCCTCGCACGCTTCCTCGATGCCAACGTAAGTGCCGCCAATGGCGAAAATCGCCGCGAACATCCAGAGGTTTGGCGGCAGCCAGATGATCCCCGCGCCCATCAACGCAGCCAGCGCATAGCCACCCGCCAGCAGACGGCGTTTATCGGCGCGATCCGCCAGCCAGCCTGCGCCGAAGGCCGAGGCGGCGTAACAAATATTATGCAGCACATAGAGCGCCGCCGCCCAAGTGGCCGCTTTTCCAACGCCGTAAATGGGAGCGAGCCGCTGGGTGGCAAGCAGGATGAGCAGCGTGTGGGCGAAATCTCCCGCGCCGAACAGCCCCACCGCCGCGAGAAATCGCCGGTAGCCGCCCGGCAACGCCCGGAGTTTTTCGCCAAACGAAATGTGAGCGACCGG
>JAPLTE010000019.1 GCA_026398235.1 Verrucomicrobiota bacterium | reverse complement strand
CATCAATATTCACGGCGAGATTATCGGGATCAATACCGCCATCGGCAACTACTCGGGCAGTGGCACCTGGCAGGGAGTCGGTTTTGCGATCCCGTCCAATATTGCCCGGCATTCGATGGAGGGGATTCTCAAGACCGGGCGGGTGGCGCGCGGGTACCTCGGCGTTTCGATCGACCCGCTCACCCCTGAGCTTGCGGAGCAACACGGGCTCGCTGCCGATCAGGGCGGGGTGGTGGTGCGCAACGTCACCCCCGGTTCGCCTGCCCAAAAAGCGGGGCTCCAGCCCGGGGACGTGCTCGTGGCCATCAACGGCAAACCCATCAAAGGAGCACGCGATCTCGTGCGGCAAATCTCGTCCGCAGCCGTGGGCAGCAAGGTGGAAGTCCAGGCGATCCGCGACAAAAAAGCGCAGACCTTCAGTGTCTTGCTTGAGGAACAACCGGCCGGATTCAAGATCGGTCCGACGCCCCAGCAACAGCAGCCCAAACCGCAGCAAACCCCCGACCTTTTGGTTCCCAGCAACCCCCTTGCGGGGATTCAGGTAGCCAACATTCCCCGCGAGCGCCTGGGAGATTACCCGGAGAATGTCCGGGGCGTTTTGGTCACGGCGCTGGATCCCCAAGCTCTCAGCGCAAATGCGTTGCAACCGGGCGACGTGATTGAGCAAATCAATGGACAGCCGGTGGGCAGCCCCGAAGAGTTTGCCAAAGCCGCCGCGTCGCTCCAGTCGGCAAGGAGCGTTCTGCTTTCCATTGCACGCGGAAAAGTTCGCTCCTTCGTGGTCCTCCAAACGGGGAGCTAGAACGTTGCCCCGCCGCATCTTTACTTGCCAATACGCCCCGGGCACGACTACGTTCCCGCCCATGACGGACGATCTTTGGAAAGGTCTGCGTGCCCCGGCCCGTGCGCACCTTACCCAGCGCGACGACCAGCACCGCGACGCATTTCGAGCCGGAATGGGAAGCTTGCATCCAGATGGGAGAACTGTGTTGCCCACCCGCGGCGGCTTCGTGCTTTTATGAGTTCCACCTGCATCCTTGTGCCAAGTTATCCCGGAAACGAAGAGGCTTCTTTGTTTACCCTCCGGCTTTTGACCCAGCACTGGGCTCAACATCCGCCGCTGTACCGGATCGGGATGGCCCCTGTATTGGAAGGCGATCTGCCGTTTGCCGGAGATACGCGCTCGTGGATCGAGGTGCTCCAGAGCGGGTGCGTGCAATTGCTCGAAAAAGGATTCGACTCGGTCTACCTGATCCTGGACGACCACCCCCCGGTGGGGGCGTGCCATGAGGCGCATCTCAACGTGACGCTCCCCACCGCAATGGCAGCCTTGGGGGGATGTTACTTCCAGCTTACAGGCTGGGATGGGATGACCTATTTCAAAAGCCAGGCGGTTTGCAGCAACGTCCGGGGATTGCGGCGGCTGGGCCCCGGCTTCCAATTCCATTTCCAGCTTCACCCGGCGCTTTGGAACCTCAAAATGTTGGAGGGGCTTTCCCGGCGTTTTCTTGAACTGGGGTTCCGGACAGCGTGGGACTTTGAAAGAGCCGCCCGTTCGCTTTATCCCGAGCTCCCAAAGGAATGGCAGCAGGGCGGATATGCGATCCAAGGACGGGGGATGCAAAACCCGACGGCCGTTGCGGTCGCCTCCGCAACCCCGCTTCGCGCCTGGATCTGGCGGCGGCTGGACCGCTGGAGCCGCCGGGCAAAACCGGTGAATTATTTTTCGGCACGTTTCGCGATGGGGTTCTTTTTGCGCCGCTATCTCGGGGTGAGCCGCCGCGCGTTTCAAAAAATGGACCGCTTGCAACGGATGCGCGCCTTTGCGGGCCGTTGTTTTGATCTTCCCCCGGCGATGACCGCCGAAATGAGCGGCGGCGACTTCCGAAAACATTTCAGGCGCTGGATGGGGTTTGACCGCTGCGTATACGAAGGCCCCTATCCGATCTATCGCAACGGGTTCCTGATCCGTGGCGCGCTCAATCGGCTCTTTCTGGAATATTTGCGCGCAACCGGCCAGCAGGAGACGGCTCAAGAGTTGATGGCGCGCTATCCGCTGGCGCCGCCGCAATCGTTTGATTGAACGCTTCTTCTGTGTGACGGTCTGGCACGGCCGTTCCACTCTGTTTGTGCTTTCTTCCCGTTTTCTGAAACCGTAGATTCTCGCGCGTCATGTTGCCCGAAACTCCCACGATTCAAACCGAAGTGCAGGTGATGTTCTTCGACACCGATTGCGGCGGGGTGGTCCACAACCTGGCCTACCTGCGGTTTATCGAAATGGCGCGCACCTACCTGGCCGACCAGCTCGGGATGGGGTTTGTCGCGATGTCGCGTGACCAGCAATATCCCGTCGTCGTCCGCACGGAGATCGACTACAAACGCCCCGCCGTCTTGTGGGACAAGCTCGTGGTGCACGGACGGCTGGAAAGCGTCGAGCGCAGCCGTTTCTGGTGCAGCTTCGAGATTATCCGGGCGTGCGACGGAATGGTGATGGTCACCTCGCGCCAGATGCTCGCGGTGGTTCAAATGCCCGCAGGCAAACCGCTGCGCCTGCCCGCCGAATGGGCCACGCGGTACGCGCATTTGCGAAAGCCGTAGAGCGGGGGCGCTCTACTTGTGCTTTTTGGCAGCTCCCACCAACGTGGGCGAAGGTGCCGTGGCTGGCACGGGCTTGGCCACCGGGTGGTCCATGGCGATGAGTTCGCTGACGGTCACAAATTTAAATCCCTTGGCCAGCAACCCATCCAAAGTCTCAGCCATGGCGTCGATGGTCTGGGCATGGATGTCGTGGGCCAGAATGATGTAGCCGGGGTGGGTTTCGCTCAAAATCCGATGGGCGATCGTGGAGGCGCCGGGCTTTTTCCAGTCATTTGGGTCCACTTCCCAGAGCGCGATGCTGAAGCCAAACTGTTCGTTGGCCCATTTTCTTTGCCGATCCGTGAACGAGCCGTAGGGAGGGCGCATCAGCCGGGGTTTGATCCCGGCGATTTGAAATACGGTGTCCTGCGTGCGCTGGAGTTGGCTGCGCACCGCTTCGTCGGACATTTTGGCCAGATTGGGGTGGCTCCAGGAATGGTTGCCGATCTCGTGCCCCTCGGCGACTTCCCGTTTTAAAATTTCCGGGTTTTCCTGCGCATTCTCGCCCAAGACAAAGAAAGTGACCTTGATCCCCCGCCGGGCGAGCATGTCCAGCAGGCGCGGCGTGGTGGTTTTGGCAGGGCCGTCGTCAAAGGTGAGGGCGATGTAAGGGCCATCGACCGTAACGTGGTTGTAGGTGATGCGCGGTCCCGCAGGGTGCGGCGTTGCGGTTTCTATTTGGGGGGCAGGGGTGGAGTCGCCCCCGTATTGAGCTTCGGCTGCGCGGGGCAGCAATGCGGAAGCGGCGAGAAGGACGACAAAGAAGGAAGGGCTCATGGAAAGAGGTAAGGTTAACAAAAACGTTCGAGGAGGACGCCCATTTTTTGGACCGTTTCACGGGGCCAAAGTGCCTGGTCGGTGGCGAAGGCGTTGTCCAAGGCACGATGGTCGGGCCAATCCGGCACGGTGGGCAGGCGTGGGATCACCCGGGCCAGGATTTCCTTGGCGGTCGCGGCGTTGTGCACAAGATGGGAGATCACCGTTTGGGCGGTGACGGGTTCCTCGTCGGCCCGCCAGCAATCGTAATCTGTCACCATCGAAAGGGTGGCGAAAGCGATTTCTGCTTCGCGCGCCAGTTTGGCTTCGCCAAGATTGGTCATCCCGATTACATCGAAGCCGAGGCGGCGGTTGGTCTCACTTTCGGCGCGGGTGGAGAATGCCGGGCCGTCCATGTTCACGTAGGTGCCGCCGTTGTGGACGACGGCCCCGTGCTCGCGGGCGGCATCGGCGATCAACCCGCGCAACAGAGCGCTGGTCGGGTCGGCAAACGCAATATGAGCGACAATGCCGTCCCCAAAAAACGTGTGCTCCCGGCGGCGGCTGGTCCGGTCATAAAACTGGTCCGGCAGGACAATGTGACGCGGCTCATATTGCGGCTGCAAACTGCCGACGGCGGATACGGCGATGATCCAGCGCACCCCCAGCGAGCGGAGGGCATAGATGTTGGCGCGGTGGTTGATCTCCGTGGGCAAAATCCGGTGGCCTCGTCCATGCCGGGGGAGAAAGAAGACGGTCCGCCCGGCGAGTTTCCCCCGCACAATGAGATCGCTGGGGGAGCCCCAAGGGGTCTCGACACGGAGTTCGGTCGCCTCCGTGACTCCTTCGATCTGGTAAAGGCCGCTGCCGCCGATGATCCCGATGTGCGCACTTTGCATAGGCAAAAAATAAAGCACCCCCCGCCGGGCATGGAAAGACTATTGCCGGAAAAAGCGAAAACCAGCCGCTCCCGGCTGCGGCAGCAACGCTCAGGAGGGCCGCCAATGCTACTTAGTTGCCCAGTTCAGCCAGGATTGTCTGGATCGCCTCGAAATGAGGGAGGTCCTTGGGCGTCGGTGTTTGCTCGGCGTAGCGGATCACGCCCGCTTTATCGATGACAAACGCGGCGCGGGCCGCGACGCTGCCAAATCCCCCCAAGTCGGGCAGAAGCACGCCATAGGCGGCGGCGGTGGCTTTGTTCAAATCGCTGGCGAGCGCAATGCCGATGCGTTCCTTCTGCGCCCAGGCGTCCTGGGCAAAGGGGCTGTCCACGCTGACGGCGATGACCTTGGCGTTGAGCCCCTCGTACGCCGCGATGCCGCCGGTGATGTCGCACATCTCCTGGGTGCACACGCCAGTGAATGCGAGCGGGAAAAACAGCAGGACGGTGTTTGTTTTACCGAACTGGTCGCTGAGTTTGATGTCCGAAATGACGTCTCCCTTTTTCGATTTGAGGGTGAAGTCCGGGGCTTGGGTTCCAACAGGTAATGTCATAATGTGGTATCTGGTTGCGTAGATGAGACTACACAATAACCTCCGGCGTTCAAGAAAGGGAATTAGAAAAACTGTCTCTGGTTTTTCCGGTCTCCAAATCCTCCTAATCGTTCCGCCTTACAGCAACCCGGCGATGAACGACTCCAGTTTGATGATGTCCACCGCGAATTTGCGGATGCCTTCGGCGGTTTTTTCGGTCGCCATGGCGTCGTCGTTGAGCTGGTAACGGAAGCTCTTCTCGTCGAGGGTGATTTTTTGAATGTCGGCGCACCCGGCGGTTTGCGGATCGAGCTTGCGAACGAGCGGTTCGTGGGAGGCGGCCAGTTTGGCGAGCAGATCGGGGCTGATCGTGAGCAGATCGCACCCGGCCAGTTCGGTGATCTCGCCGGTGTTGCGGAAGCTCGCCCCCATGACCTCGGTCTGGTAGCCAAATTTCTTGTAGTAGTTATAAATCGTGGTGACGGATTGCACGCCGGGGTCTTCCGCTCCCACGTATTCCCGTTTGTTGGCGGCTTTATACCAATCGTAGATGCGACCCACGAACGGGGAGATGAGCTGCACGCCGGCTTCGGCGCAAGCGATGGCCTGGGTGAGCGAGAAAAGGAGCGTCAGGTTGCAACGAATCCCCTCTTTTTCGAGCACTTCGGCGGCTTTGATCCCTTCCCAGGTGGAGGCGATCTTGATGAGGACGCGGTTGCGGGAAATGCCGCTCGCCTCGTACAGGGCGATCAGGTGACGCGCTTTGGCGATGGTTCCCTCGGTGTCAAAAGAGAGGCGGGCATCGGTCTCGGTGGAGACGCGCCCCGGGACGATGGCGAGGATCTCCAGACCGAAGGCGACCAGGACGTGGTCCATGATATCCTCGATCTGCGCCGCGCGGGAGAGGCTGGAGTTGCGGCGCTCGGTGAGCACTTTATCCAGAATGTAGCGGTATTCCGGCTTCTGGGTGGCCTGGAAAATCAGGCTCGGGTTGGTGGTGGCGTCCTGCGGATGGAACTGCCGCATCGACTCGAAATCGCCCGTGTCGGCGACGACTTTGGTGAAGGTTTTCAGGAGATCGAGTTGGCTGGAACTGGTGGATGCGGTCATAAAAAATGCGTCGTGTTGAATTACGCGTTTTGCCCTTTCCGGGCAAGCTTGTTGTTGCCCTGGGGAATGCCGGGGAGCGTCGTGGCACCCAGGAACCTACTGCTTCCCCGGTTTTTTATTCGAAAATTATTGAAAAAAGCGATTCAGCGACCACATTCGCGATCGATGCCGCTCCCTGTTTTACCTGAGCATGCCCGTGAATCCCTCCTCCCCCCGGAGTTGGTGCTTGTCATGCCCATTTACAACGAACAGGAGACGATCGCAACAGTGGTCGGCGAATGGATTGCGGAGTTGCGGCGACTGAAGATCCCCTTTGCCTTTCTTGCCCTCAATGATGGTTCCAGGGATGAAACCTCCCGGGTGCTGGAGGCGTTGAAAGGGAAATATCCAGACGTCCTGGTTGCGGTCGAGAAACAGAACTCCGGTCACGGGCGCACCTGCCGTTTGGGTTACGAAACCGCTCTTGCGCGGGGGGCAAGCTGGATTTTGCAGATCGATTCCGATGGCCAGTGTCTGCCCAAATATTTTGCTTCGTTTTGGAGCCAGCGCGACGAGGCGGATTGCATTTTCGGGGAACGGGAAACCCGCGAGGATGGCTGGACCCGGGTTTGGATTTCCAAGGCGTGCGGCTTGCTGAGTTCGCTCTTGGCCGGTATTTCTCTTGGGGATGCGAATGTCCCCTATCGTTTGATCCGCGCCCCCTTTCTTCAGAAAGCGTTGGGAGCCATCCCCGGAGATTTCGATATGCAAAACATCGCATTGACGTTGGCGCTCAAACGCGACCACTCCGCGCGCTGGAGATACGTGCCGATTCACTTCCCGGATCGCCAGGGGGGGACCAACAGCATCAATCTCAAGCGGATTTTGGGCATGGGATGGACGCTCCTCACCAACCTGCACCGGATTCGGGGATGAAAGCTCCAAGGCTAGCGCTCCTGCTGCTTGTCACCTTGCTTGCGGGACTGGCGGCAGTCAGCAACGAGAGCCTTTGGATCGATGAAGGCAATGCAGCCCTCAAGGCGATCCAGCCGACCTTTGGGCAATGGGTTCAGATGATGAAGGTGGAGGGGGGCTCTGATGCGCAAATGCCACTGTACATGGCCTGGCTGTGGGGCTGGGAAAAACTCTTCGGACGCGGCGAACAGGCGTTGCGCCTTGCCAATCTGCCCTGGATTCTCCTCGGGCACGCGTTCCTGCTGGCGGGGTTGAGCCGTTCCCGCCTGAAGCCACGTGTGGCGCTCCTTTACGTCGGCCTGGCTGCTGTGGCGCCCTTTCTTTGCTATTACCTCAATGAAGCCCGTCCCTATGCCATGGAATACGGGGCGGCCTGTTTGGTGCTGGCCTACCTGCTCGAAATCGACGCTGCGCCAGAGCGGGCGTTTGAGCCGCGTCTTTTGGCCACCGCCATTGCAGGCATGCTCCTTTTGGCGGGCAGCAGCTTGCTCGGAGTCCCATGGGCCGGGGGTGCCTTTTTGGCGGCGGGCTGGATTCTATGGCAACAACGCGCCCGTCCGAAGCTGTCATTGGCTTCCCTCTGGGCCTTCGGCGGCCTTTGCCTCGGCATGGGGTTGCTGGGGTTTTATTATCTGAAAACCTTGCAAGCCGGGGCAGGCGCCAGCAGCGCAGGAAAAACGGGCGTGGTGAGTTGTCTCTTTGCGGCGTATGAAATCGCCGGGCTCGCCGGGTTGGGACCCAACCGGGCTGAACTCCGGGGGACGGGAATCAGCGCGTTGGTCTCGCATGGGTTTCCCTTGGCAACAGGCGGGCTCCTGCTGCTTGGGGTGGGGGCCGCCGGGGCGGTGCAGTGCAGCCGCAAGGAGAGCCGCAAACTGCCGCCGGGCTGGATGCTCCTTGCGTTGCTGCTCCCGCTCGTTGGGACCATCGGGCTGGGGGTTGTCGGCCATTTTCGCATTCTCGGCAGACATTTGATGCCCGCTTTTCCGCTGCTGCTCCTGGCAACCGCAGCCGCCTTGGGCTCACTTGGCCCTCGCCAGCGGGGGCTCGTGGCGCTGTTTTTTGCAGTCTGGGCTGGTTCGTTCGCTTCCCTCCGCTTTTCTCCCACTCACCGTAAAGACGACTACCGCTCTGCAGCCCACGCGGCGCAAAATGCCCTGCTTTCGGGAAAACGGGTCTGGTGGGCGGCCGATCTGGCGACCGCCAGGTATTATGGATTGAGTTTCTCTCCAAGGGGAACCCTCACGCCCTGGATGAATGCAGCGGCGGCAGAGCTGGAAGGCCAACCGCCACCGGACCTGCTGATCCTCTCCAAGCGGGATCTCTACGACCAAGGCGGGGCGCTGGAGGGGTACATCGTGAGCCACGGCTACCTGCCCGGCGCGATTTTCCCCGCCTTTACGCTTTACGAAAAGCGGCCTTGAGGGCGTCCACCAGCAGATACCAGACAAAGAGGGTGTTATAGACAATATACCGTTTCCAGAGCCGGCGCGGTTCGGTGGCCAGGCGGTAGGCCCATTCCAACCCCCGCTTTTGCATCCAGGCCGGAGCCTGGCTCACCAGCCCGGCGTGAAAAGCGAATGCCGCCCCGATGGCAAAATAAACCCCGGGCGGCAATTCGGCTTTGTGGCGGGCAATCCAGCCTTCCTGTTTCGGGCAGCCGAGGCCCACCCAGATATATTGGGCCCCGGACGCGGCGATTTTTTGGAAAATCCGCCCGTTTTCCTCCTGCTCCCATTCCCCGAAAGGCGGCGCGTACCTGCCCGCAAGGAGCAACCCCGGAAAGCGTTCCCGCAGCTTGAGGGACAAGCGCTCCAAAAGTTCTTCTGAACCGCCGAGCAAAAAATGGGACACCCCCGGCTGGGCCAGCGCGTGCAGCATCAGCGTGGGCCCATATACCCGGTCTTTCATCCCTGCGCCTTGCGCGTTCATCGCCCAAACGAGGGGCATCCCGTCGGGCACGATCAGGTCGAACTGCGCGAGCACCGCCGCAAATGCGGGGTCGTGCCGCCCCAGGGTGACGACGTGCGTGTTGGCGGCCGCCACTGCGTGCACCCCGGGTGTTTCCGCCCAAACACGACTGATTTCCACCGCTTTTTGGTAATCGGTGACCGCAAGAGGGATTCCCAAGACAGGGCAGATCGAGGCCATGTTTATCATTTTAGGGGTTTGCACGAGGAACGGAAGTCGGCTAATAGTCACGCTTCTATGGCGGAGATTACCCCGACAAACCCGATGCACAATAGCGAAGGTGCAGGAAAACCGGTTTCTTCGGGCAAGCCCCACCCTCCCTCTTTATGGGAGGAACTGCTGGACACCGCCTGGTGGCTCGGGGAGATTTTACTCTCGCTGGTGCAAAGCCTGGTGGAATTCGGGAAATGGTGCGGAAAAAACCCGCTGGGGGCTTTGGCGCTGGGGGCGATTGCAACCACGCTGGTCTATTTTTTTGCGGTGGTGCACCCGTTTGCCTATGGGCTCCTTTCCACGGCACGTTGGGCTTGGGAGGCGTGGAGCCCGGGGGGAGATCAATCGTATGGCCGATTGGTGCCTTTCATGGCTTTGGGGCTGTTTTTTTATCATCGGGACGCCTTGAAACAAGCGCCCGGGGGCGGTTATGCCCTGGGGTTGCTTCCGCTCGGATTGGGCATTCTGCTCTTCGTCCTGTCCGTCCGGTGCGTGAATCCCCGCATGGGGCTGGCAAGCACGCCCTGGCTCCTTTTCGGCGCGGTCTGGTTCGTCTGGGGACGCGCGGCAGCCCGGGTGATCCTGTTTCCCTGCGCCTTTTTGATTTTCATGATTCCCGTGGCCGCCCTGGAACAGGCGACCTCCAACTTGCAATTTATCATCACCGGGGCGGTCGGGGCGATTTCGCGCCTGTTCGGCATCGCAATCCTCTCGATCGGCACGACTTTGACCGCCACGGACGGGTCGTTTAATTTTGAAATTGCCGAAGGTTGCAGCGGCATCCGTTCCCTGATGGCAATGATGATGCTCACGGCCGTGTATGTGCATCTCTCCCAGGATCGGCTTTGGAAAAAAGGGGTCATTTTCAGTTGTTCGCTTCTCTTTGCGATCATCGGCAATATCGGCCGCATCTTTTCCATTGTGCTGATGGCCAAATATTACGACCCGAAAGTGGCTGCGGGCATCTATCACGAAAACTCCGGGTATCTGTTTTTCCCGATCGCGATTGTCGCGATGCTGTTCTTCTCGAACCTGGTGAACCTCGATTTGCGTAAAATCACCACGCGCTTTTCCCAGAAACCCGGCCCGGTATGAAAATCGCCAACGTCACCCAACGGCTGTGGATTTTGTGGGCGCTTCTGCTTCTGGGTTTCAGCGGGATTTTTATCCTGCCCAAGGCTTCAAAGCCTCCGCTGCCCGGCGTCATCATGGCGCTGCCGGATTTTATCGGCGACTGGTATGGGCAGGATGCCGTCGTAACCGAAAAAGAGCGGTCGATCCTGGGAAGCGAAACCCGGTTTGCGCGCAAGCAATACACCAATGCGCGGGGAGACTCGATTTATGTTTCCATCGTATTGGCTGGCGAGGACATGAGCACCAGCATCCATCGGCCTGAACGCTGCCTGCCCGCCCAAGGCTACACGGTTGTGGATAAACACCGCATCCAGGTTGGGCTCGCGACCGGCCCCCTCACGATGACCCGCCTGCACAACGTCCGCCCGCTTTTCAATACCCAGGGCAAGCCGATCCTGTTGCGCGACAGTAGGCAAGCCAACGAATTCAGCCTTCTTTACTACTGGTTTGTCGGCTCCACGGAAACCACCGACGACCATACCACACGCTATGTGATTGATGCGCGCGACCGGCTGCTCAAAGGGTGCAATCAACCGTGGGCCTATGTGACCGTCATGAGCCGCGTCACGGCAAAGCTCGACAAATTTGGACAAACCGAAGCCCAGACCGACGCCCTCCTCCACGATTTCGTCCAGAAGCTGGCCCCGCTGATCCAAGGCCCGACGGTGAAGACCCGCTAGAGCTTTTCAATGAAAGATGGAGCCGATGATCTGGGAGCGCCGAGAATTGATGCGCGGGATTTTTAAGCGCAGCGGCTGTATTGGTCAATACAGCCCAAGCTTGAAAACCCGTGCAGCGGTTCTCGCCGCACCAAAGCGCGGCTACAGATTTTGTTAACCCCTCTACAAGCACAGGCGGCAGTCCAGGGCGCGCGCGATTCCCCTTTGGGTGAACTTTCTCGCAACGACCATCCTGCTTTTTTTGGTAATCGACCCGATCGGGAACATCCCCATCTTTCTTGCCGTGCTGCGTTCGGTGCCCGAGGAGCGCCGGCTTTTCATCACCCTGCGCGAATGCGCGCTCGGGTTTGTGATCCTCGTGCTGTTCATGCTCTTTGGACGGGTGTTCCTGCATATGCTCAATTTGTCGGAGACTTCCCTGGGCATCACGGGCGGGATCATTCTTTTCTTGATTGCCATCCGCATGATTTTTCCCACCTCCGAACCTCTTTTTGGCGCCAACGCCGGGACCGAGCCGTTGCTTTTTCCGTTGGCGGTTCCCACCATCGCGGGGCCCTCGGCGCTGGCGACGGTGTTGCTGCTGGCCTCGCGCGATCCCGGCGGATTCTGGATCGTTTTGGCCGCCGTGGCGGTGTCGATGGGGCTTTCGACCCTTATTCTCATCTCCGCAGGTGCCATCGCAAAACTCGTGGGCCGGCGCGTGCTGATCGCCACGGAGCGGCTGATGGGGTTGATCCTCACCGCCGTGGCCGTGGAAATGTTATTGCAAGGGATTCGGAATTTTGTGCTGTCGCTGCGCTAGAGCGTTTCAATGAAAGATGGAGCCGATGATCTGGGAGCGCCGAGAATTGATGCGCGGGATTTTTAAGCGCAGCGGCTGTATTGGTCAATACAGCCCAAGCTTGAAAACCCGTGCAGCGGTTCTCGCCGCCCCAAAGCGCGGCTACAGATTTTGTTGAACCGCTCTAAGGCCGCTTGATGCGGATGGCGACGTACTCGGTCTCGGACAAAATGAATTTACGAACCTCCACCGTGAGGCGTCGGATCGGAAAACGCTTGAGCAAATCGGCGGCGATTTCCTCCGCCAGGGTTTCCACCAAATGCCGGGGCTGGGCGGCGGCAAGCGCTTTGACCGCTTCGCAGACGGCGGCGTAGTCGATGGTTGCCTCAATGCGGTCGCAAAGATCGCGAAAATCCGTCTTCAGCTCCAACGTGAGCGACACTGTCAACCGCTGCGGCGTGGCGCGTTCCTCCTCAGGCACGCCGATACGCGCACGGATTTCAAGGGCTTCGATATGGATTTGATCGGGCATAGGGGAAAAGGCATCCGCAGATTGCGCAGATTGACGCAGATTTTTAAGAATAAAAGCCAGGACCGCAACGGTTTGTTTTCACGGTTTGAAACACCGCACTCCATCTGCGAAAATCTGCGAAATCTGCGGACAAAACTCTTCTTTCCTCTCTCTGCGGACTGCGCCTACCCGATCCGAAACCGGATCTCCTTCACGACGCGCGTTCCAAAGCGGTCCTTCATTTTTTGGAGGATTTGCGGTTTCCAGACGCGGTCCAACTCGTAGTGCATCGTGGGTTGGAGCACCTGGACTATGAGGACGCCTTTGTCGAGCCGTTGGGGAGCGGCGTGGCTGGCGATGAAGTCGCCTACGATCTCCTGCCAGGCACGCAGCACTTCCTCCTGCCGGAGCCGCTCACGAAGGCCCAGCGACGCCATCACTTTGTCGATCATCGCCGCCGCGGTCGTCTGGCGGTCCGGCTTGGGTGGCGGCTCGGGCAAGCCGCGCCATTCCCGGATGAGATGGGCTCGTTGATGGGGGGTCATGAGAAAAAAGCCCTCACGCTCGCGGGAACGTGAGGGCTTTCAAATCGTGGGAAGGTCGGGTTATTGGCCGTCGTTGCCGATGGCTTCCACGGGGCAGCCTTCCATCGCTTCCTGGCTCAGAGCCTCTTCTTCGGGGCTTTCGGGCTGTTTGCAGACGTAGGAGTGGCCGCCTTCTTCGCTGCGGGCGAAGTTTGCGGGAGCGGTTTCGCGGCACAGGTCGCAATCGATGCACTGGTCATCGACGTAAAAGCGTCCAGGAACGTTGTCGGCGTATTTATTGGATGAATCGGCCATAGGGTTTCGGTTATCAGGAGATATGAGCCCGAATGCAACGCTTTTTTTCAAGTAGCAACCCTGATAATGGCCTCATGGTTGGTTTATTCTCCCTCGGGCACCGAAGGGCTCGCGCAAAGCCGCAAAGGACGCAAAGGGAAAAAATTGGGCCTTTCTGATAAAACGACTCCGGCTGAGTTCCTTTGTTAGGCATTTCTGCTTTTTTGCGCCTTTTTGCGGCTCATTTTCCTTTCGCGCGCGACCTGCCCGGAGGCATACTGCCCCCATGCCATCCTTCGACATTGTATCCGAAATCGACAAAGGGGAGATCGACAACGCCATTACCCAGTCCCGCAAGGAACTGGCCGCACGGTTCGACTTCAAGGGGAGCAGCGCGAAAATTGAGACGGAGAAGAACGAGATCAACCTCTCCGCCGAGGACGGAAGCCGGCTCAAGGGGTTGGAAGAAATCCTCGTGGGCAAGCTGGCCAAGCGCAACATCGACCTGCGCAATGTGGAGCGCAAAGACCCGTCCATCTCACCGCTCGGGCACGCGACCCAGAAGATCCTTATCAAGCAGGGGATCGAGGGGGATAAGGCCAAGGAGATCACCAAGGCCATCAAGGCGATGACCGGCAAAGTCCAGTGCGCGCTTCAGGATATGCAAATCCGCGTGACTGGTAAAAAACGCGACGATCTCCAGGAAGTGATCCAATTTTTGCGGGGCAAAGATTTTGGAGTGGCCCTCTCGTTCAAGAATTTCCGGGATTAGGAAGTGTTCACGAATTGAAGGAGAAGAAAATCTGGAACTCAGGAACTCAAGAAGATTCAGAAAGGGAACGACTGTTGCCCTTTTCGGTCTCCATTCCATTATTGGGGTTCCGCACCCTCTTTTCCTGAGTTCCTGAGTTCCAGATTGGTTTTTAGAATTCGTGAATACCTCCTAGTCTAGCGGGGGCAAACGGTGGCACAAGGCCAAGGGGGCAGCGGGGTCCGGTTTAGGAATAGAGGCCCCCGCCGATTTCCATCGCCCCGGAACCGAATGTGCTCGTCTTGCAAGGCGAGATCGACCTGCACGAATCGCCCCGCGTGAAAGCGGGCGTTCAGCGGCTGCTGGAGCAGGAGCCGCGGCATGTTTTTGTGGACCTCTCCCGCGTCACCTTTATCGACAGTTCCGGGCTGGCGGTCTTGATCGAGGCCATGCAGCGCATCCAGGCTTATGGAGGGAAATTGGCGTTGATCGGGATTCATGACGCCGTGCAAAGCATCATCCATATTGCGCGGCTCGACCAGGTGTTCCGTATTTTCCCTGACAAAGCCGCGGCAGAAGCGGCCATGGAGCGGTGAAGGAATAGCCGCAAAAAAGCGCAAAAAGCACAAATAGGCAGATACGTGGAGAGCGCGCCCGGAGGTCGCGATCCACCGGCGCGCCGAGGAAAGGTGGATCGACCGCTCCGCGGGCGATTCCGGGATGGCGCGATGAAAGCAGGCTTCTCTTTTGCGCTTTTTGCGCTTTTTTGCGGCAATCGGATGCTTCTACGCCCTCGGGTGGGACTCGTCGTACACCTTCTTCATCCGTTCCACGGAGACGTGCGTATAAATCTGGGTGGTGGAAAGGCTGGCGTGGCCGAGCAGGCTTTGCACACTGCGCAAATCGGCCCCGGCATCCAGCAGATGCGTGGCAAACGAATGCCGCAATTTGTGGGGGGTGATGCCGCGCGGCAGGCCCGCCAGCAGCACGTATTTTTCCAGCATCACGGTGATGTTGCGCGTGGAAAGCCGCTTGCGGAGCTTGGAGAGAAACAGCGGGCCGCCCTCCACTTTGGCCGCCTGCCGGTAGCGCTGAATGGCGTTCAAGGCGGGCAACCCGACCGGGCAGAGGCGTTCTTTGCGGCCTTTGCCGAGCACGCGCACGCTTTCGGAATACGGGTCGAGATCGGCCACATTGAGCCCCGCGAGTTCCGAGATGCGCAGCCCGGCGGAATAGAACAGTTCCAGAATGGCGGCGTCGCGGAGGGGCAGCCATTTGGGGGCTTTGGGCGTGGGCTTGGCTTGAAGCGGGGCGGAGAGCAGGTCGTCGATTTGCCGGGCAGAAAGCACCACCGGCAATTTCCGTTCGGCCTTGGGAAGCTGCACCTCTTTGAGCGGGTTTTCTTTGAGCCCGTGCCGCTCGGCGAGGAATTTGTAGAACGTCCGCAGCGCCGCGAAATGCAGGCGAACCGTGGCCCGCGAAGCCTCCTGCTTCATCAGCTCGAAAAGGAATGCCCGGAAATGCTCCGGCTTGCATTCGCGCCACGGGGGTGGGTTTCCCCTCGCGCGAAAGGTCGCCAGCGTGTGGCGGTAATTGGCGATGGTGCGCGGGGCGAGGTTGCGCTCGGCATCGATGCTGTCGAGGAACGCCTCCACGTACCGGTCTTTCTTTGGGGCGGGCATTAAAATTTTTGGTAATACCGCAGGGCTTCGATCTGCTGCGTGAGGTCGCTTAACGGATACAACCCTCGCGCGGCACCTGCGCCGGGGTCGCGGATCAAATAATCGAAGCCTTGCTTGCCCGCGATCACCACGAAATGCGTCGGGCCGCCGGGAAAACGCATCCGCACGATCACCGGGTTGCCGCGCAGGAGATTCCAATCCATGCGGGCGTAGGACGGGGCGTCTTCATACGCCTTTTCGCACCGTCCCGGCAGGAACTCCGCGGCTTTTTCCCAGTAGAGCCAGCCTTGAGGCGTGAAACCGTTGTGTCTGGTGAGAAAACGGTTGAGGCGGCCCGGATCGGTGTCGATCCCGTAGCTGGCCAGGACCATCGCCGCCGAAGTAATCGCGCACCCTTCGGCGCGTAATGTTCCCGGCGTGGAACCTAATGGGGCATCGCCCCAGCGCGGGTCGCCCTGCGCAAAGGATGGCACGGGCAATACCCAACGCCCCGGCCAGTACAGCCCGCCAGAGGACGGGAGCGGGGTGCGCGGTGGAATCCAGTAACTCCCCCAGGCCGCAACCAGCAGGGCGACCCAAAGCAAGAGCCACCCCCGACGGATTGTGGCAGAGCGCAAAAACATCGGGCTACTGTAAATCCCAGCGGGGAAAGCGCAAGAATGAGGTGCTTCCTGAGTCCGGCATGGGGGAAACAACGATGCTGTTGCGTTGGAACGCCGGAAAAGCTTAAATGTGGCATGCCTCAAGATGCACAGCCCGCCTCGCCTCCCCAAGGCGACAAAAAGAAACAGACGTTGCGTTCGCGCATCCTCTGGTTTGTGGCGGGATCGGTCGTGAATTATCTCTTCATTGCCACGCCGTTCAAATATCTCAGGACCCACACGGGACTTTCCGTGGCGGCCATTTCGGCGTGCAGCATTGGGTTGAGCACCTCGTTCTTTTTCCTCTGGAATTATTTCATCAATTTCAAGGGCGACTCGCGGCGGCGGGATGCCCTCGCCCGTTATGTCGTGGCGGTCGTTTTCATGTGGGCGCTTTCCTCCCTCACATTGACGTTGCTCAAATACGTCGATTTCCACTTCGCCCTGAGTCTCCCTGGGGGATTTCCGATCGATCTCGACATTGTCGCCACCCAGCTCTTTATCGGCGGTTTCAAATTTTTCGTCTACCACCGCTGGGTATTCCCCGTGCACAGCCCCAAACCGGTCGCACAAGAATCGGCGGCTTGATCAGAGAGAACCGCGCAATTCTTTCTTTTCATTCGGCGCGGGCTTGGCGAATCTAGGGATGCGATGACTCCCAAACCCCTCCGTTCGTCCGCCGCCGTTGAGGATTATCTCGAACGGATTCTGGAGCTGATCAACACCAAAGGCTACGCGCGGGTCGTGGATATCGCCTCCAGCCTTGGCATCAGCCAGGCGAGCGTGACGAACATGGTGCAGCGGCTCGACACCGAAGGGCTTTTGAAATACGAGAAATACCGGGGGCTTGTCCTGACCACCGCCGGGGAGTTGCTCGCTCGCAACATCACCCACCGGCACCAGCTTTTGACCGATTTTTTGAAGCTCCTCGGCCTGGATGACGAGGTGATTTACCACGATGTGGAAGGAATGGAACACCACATCAGCGCCCCCACTTTGCGCGCGATTGAAGCGCTCACTGCGCAAATCCAAAAACAACCGGCCCTTCTCAAACGGGTGAAAGCCGAACTTGAATCGTTCGGGCATTTGACATAAAAGCGGCAGCACGAACCCTTCTCCTCGATAATATAACCAGCCATGCGAATCCAGAACGTCTCCTATGAGGGGTGGCCCCACAACGCCGCCCTGAGCAACAGCCACGTTGAGCTCATCGTTACGCTTAATGTGGGCCCCCGGGTCATTTCCTACAAGGCTCCGCACAGCCATAATGTTTTTAAGAATTACGGCAACCAAATGGGCGGCAGCGGCGAGGCGCAGTGGATGATCCGTGGCGGCCACCGACTTTGGGTCGCCCCCGAGGGGGACGTGACCTACGCGCTCGACAACGCAGCCGTCACCCACGAGATCCTCCCCAATGGCATCCGGCTGGAAGACGCGCCCGCTGCGCCCTGGGGTCTGCGCAAGGTGCTCACGGTCACGCTGGCGGAAGACTCCTCGGAAGTGACCGTCCACCACCGGCTCTCTCCTCCTGGGGTGTGAGTGTCATGGCGCCCGGCGGATTGGAGATCATTCCGCTGCCGGAACTGGGGGAACATCCGCGCGATCTGCTGCCCAAGAGGGTGATGGTGCCGTGGGATTATACCGACATGAGCGATGCGCGCTGGCGCTTCGGCAGCGAATTCATCACCCTGCGCCAGACCCACGATGGCGGGCCGACCAAGCTCGGGCTTGCGCACAAAGGCAAATGGGTCGCTTATCTCAATGGCGAGACGCTTTTTGTCAAAACCTTCGACTTTATCGAGGGCGCAACCTATCCCGATTTCGGCTGCAATTTGGAGACGTTCAGCAATGAGGAGATGTTGGAGATCGAGACATTGAGCCCGCTGCGCGCGCTCCAAAGCGGCGAAGCCGTCGAGCATACCGAGAAATGGTATTTGATGGGCGACGCCCCACAGCCGCCTTCGCTCCAGGAGCAGGATCTGGGCGACTGGATCGCGCCGCTGCTGGAAAAGCTCGGGGTATAAAACTGATCCGCAGATTCCAGGGACTGAGTTCCAGAATTTGAGCCTCTCTTTTTTCTGAAAATCTGCGCAATCTGCGGATAAAACTTTCCGATGAAAAACCTCCCCTTTGCCGTCGCCGCTCTTGCGGCGGCGTTCGCGTTTTCCGGTTGCGCGACCCTCTCTGAGAGCCACTCCACCACCGCAGCCCGCGCGGAAATGGCCGCCGAGATCCAGGCCGAAGCGCCGGGCAACTACTACATCGGGCGGCGCTATTACAAAGTGGATTACAAATTCTGGGGTTACGTACGCAAACCCGGCCAGCCCTGGACTACGGCCCAAATGGTGATGCTCAACGAGAACCGGCGGCTGGCTCCCGACCGGGCAGGCGGAACCCTCGGTTCGGATAACGGGTACGAATATAAACTGCTCGGCTCCTTCTCCGGGGAGACCGTGTATGAACCGGCCAGCAACGGGTTTTACCCGGAGTTTGTGCTCACCGGCTACGAACTGCGCAACGCGAGCCCCGCGCCCATTTTTAATCCGCAAACTCCGGCGCTCGATCCCGAGCGGCGGGTGATCGTGACGCCGTATTAGGCACTCCCCCCCGACTCGGCATCCTCTCCTGCGGCTCGCAGAATGGGAAAGATTATTTTGACAAATCTCCATGTCGGCCCAATGCTCACGCCAGTTCTTTTCAATTAGATACAGAGCCGCTGAACCACAGCGGCTCCTGAAGCAAGTGGAAGCGAGGAATGCCGTGAAAACCGGCAACAGTTGCGCTGCTGTAACTGGATACAACTTTTCCAAAACCCAATCGTCGGAAACCCGGCGGTGAAGGGGAAAAGGAGGCAAGCCAGGAGTCAGAATATTCGCCCCACCTGCTCTCATTCGTGCCCCCGCGTGTGCGGGATGCTCGACAAAACTTCTTCGCGAAAAAGAAGAATGAGGGGTCCGAAACTCGTGCGGCAGCACTCCCTTTCGATCTCTCGAAACCAGGAGTGTTTTTATGAAAGCCATTGCAGTATGCGGCCTCTTTGGGGCCGGTTTCCTTTCGGCGGCGCAAGCTTCCGATCTGTCAGCCAATTCCGTCATCCGGTTCAGCCAACGCGCGGGCGTTCCAATGAAAAAGGTTCTGCTCGTTTTGTCGCTGGTCTGCTCGTTTACCGCGACCAGCTTTGCGCAAACTTTTACCCTCTCCGGAATCAACGCCTGGGTGGGGACAGGCGCCAATCAATCCGCTCTCGTCATCGACTGGCACGACGCGAACACTCCTACTTCGCTGGTTTGGGGATACCGATGGGACGGCTCCGCGACTGTGACAGATATGATGCAGGCGATCGATGCAGCCGATCCGCGGCTTTTGATTTCGCTCCATCCTCTTTATGATGCGGTGTTCTCGATCTACTACGACCTGACCGGGAATGGCGGCACGCCCACGATTGGCGTCCCGTTTGATTTGGGGGGGACGGAAAACGGCTTCGCTCCTTTTCCCGGCGACCATTACCAGGAGGGTTGGTACACCGGTTTTTGGGGATTGTTGAATGGAAACGGCAATCCCTACAATGGGGGAAGCTGGGTGGAGGCGGCTGCAGGGGCCTCTTCAACCATGCTCGAAAACAACAGTTTCCATGCGTTTAGCATGACCCGCGATCTCGTGAATTTCACCATTCCCGACGCCGGGTTGCCCACGGCGGTGACTCTCGTGCCGGAGCCTTCCTGCACGAGCCTGCTCGCGTTTGTCCTCAGCGGCGGGGCGGCATGGCGGCTGCGCAAGCATTTCACAAACCGGCTTGGGGCATGAAAGCTTTCACGCTTTTTGAATTGCTGGTGAGCCTCGTCATCGTGACCGTCCTCGCGGCATTGATCGTGCCTGCCGTGGCGGCCGCGAAGCTCGCGGCCTCCCAAGCGATCAGCGTCCACACGCTCCATCAACTCCTGGTCGGGGGAAATTGTTACCTGGCTGACAACGACAATTTCTTCTGGCCGTATAAACAACTCCTCCCGGATGGGACGCAGTGGTGGTTTGGGTTTGAATCGTGGGCGTCCATGGCCCAGGGGGAAGGCAACCGCACGATGGATTACTCCCGGGGACCGCTCGCTGGCACAATGAAATCGAGCAGTGTGCTCACCGACCCGGTGTTTCTTCAATACGGGCCGCGTTTGAAACCGAAATATAAGAACGGGAATTACGGCTACGGCTACAACACCGAGCTGGCGGCGGATGCGAACGGCAGCCCGCGCAACGCTTTGGACGTCCAGGACAGCTCGAAGATCGTCGTGTTTGCGACTTGCGCGCAGGTCAACACGTTTCAGTCCCCTGCTTCGGCATCGCGGCCGATGATCGAGGAGTTTTACATGATCAACCGTTCGCAGCCGACCGTGCATTTCCGGCACAACGGGAAGGTCGCGTTCGCTGCGTTTCTGGACGGGAGCGTGCGGCCCTTGAGCATGGACCATGACATGCAGCCCGGCAGCCAGGACGCGCGGATGCCCCAGGCCCACATCGGCCGCCTTAAAACGTCCTATCTCAAACAAAACGGATGGTAAGGAAAATACGCGCTTGGGCGGTGATGGCGTTTGTGTTGCGGATGGGAGCGAGTGCATTCGCAAATCCGCATCCGCCCCAACGCATCGTTTCCATCTGTTTGCCGGGGGACCAATATTTGCTCGAACTTGTGCCGCGCGAACGGATTCTCGCAGTGAGCCCGTTTGCCGCCGATCCCGATCTTTCCGTTCACTGGGAGCAGGCGCGCGGATTGCCGGTGACCCATGGCGATGCAGAGGAATTGCTGCGGCTCAAACCCGACCTCGTCCTTGCTTCCAGCTTCACGCCTCGCCTTGTCGTGGCCGCGCTCCAGCGCTTTGGGGTGCCGGTTCTGGAGTTGGATGTTCCCAACCATTTCGACGCGCTGCGTGCGCAGATCCGCCTGGCAGGGCAGGCCTTGGGAGAGGCGGCGCGCGCGGAGGAGATCGTGCGCGTAATGGATGCGCGGCTGGAACAACTGCGCGCCCACTGCCCACCACCGGAAAAGCGCCCGACGGCTTTGTTTTATTTCCACGATGGCTTTGTCCCCGGCGCTAACACTTTTGAGAATGCCCTTTTGGAAATCGCGGGATTCCGCAATCTCGGGCACACGGGATTTTCAGCGTCCTTGGAAACGGTGCTGATGGCCCGCCCCCGATTGCTCGTTTTGACCCGTTACCGGGAAGAATCCCCTACGAGTAATCAGTATGTTGCGACGCAAATGCTCTTCCGTAAACTGGGCGGCCTGACCGCAATCGTTTCCGTTCCGTTCCGCCATCTTGCCGCGCCGGACCCAAGCAACCTGGAGCTGGCCGAGCTGCTCCAAAAACATCTCTCTCTTCCATGAGCCGAACCTATCCATGGAAGCTCCTCGCGGGGCTGGCGCTTTTGCTGGCTGTGACGGCTCTCCTCTCGCTTGGGGTCGGCCACACCGCCATCCCGCTCCATGAGTTGTGGGCCGCCGCCACGGGGCACGGCGATCCCCTCATCCGGCTTGTCCTTTGGGAGATCCGCCTGCCGCGCCTGCTGCTCGGGCTGTTGGTCGGAGGCAGTCTGGGCCTGGCCGGAGCCGCCATGCAAGGGCTCATGCGCAATCCCCTCGTGGAACCGGGCCTGCTCGGCGTCTCTGCAGGCGCGGGCCTTGGGGCCGTGGCGGTGTTTTATTCCGGGCTGAGCGCGGCGTTTCCTTTCGCAATGCCGCTGGGGGGAATGACCGGGGCTTTGGTCGCGGTGCTGCTTGTCTGCGCGTTGGCAGGGCGGGACGGATCGATCCACAACCTCATCCTTGCGGGCGTGACGGTCACCTCGATCTGCGGCGCGCTGACCTCGCTCGTTTTGAACTTTTCGCATAATCCGTATGCCGGGATGGAAATTGTTTTCTGGCTGCTCGGCTCCCTGGCGGACCGCCCGCTGGATCATGTTCAACTCGCCACTCCATTGATTGCTGCCGGGTGCGTTC
Organism: Verrucomicrobiota bacterium; assembly: GCA_026398235.1. Lineage (GTDB taxonomy): Bacteria > Verrucomicrobiota > Verrucomicrobiia > Chthoniobacterales > Chthoniobacteraceae > UBA695. Next base: position 5,390 of record JAPLTE010000019.1, on the reverse strand, counting down.
TGCTCCTCGGGAGCGGCAATGCGCTACGCGCTCTGAGCCTTGGCGAAGAGACGGCACACAGCCTCGGCTTCCGGGTCGGGCGGGTGCGGCTCCAGATCATCGCCGGTTCGGCGCTTGCAGTGGGCGCGGCGGTTTCGATCACCGGCTGCATCGGGTTTATCGGGCTGATGGTGCCACATCTGCTGCGCCCGTGGGTGAAGGGGGATCCCGGCCATTTGCTGCCCGTGAGCGCCCTCGGCGGAGCGCTTCTTTTGTTGTGGGCGGATCTGCTGGTGCGCTTGCTCCCCACCGGCCAGGAATTAAAGGTGGGTGTCGTGACCGCCCTGGTGGGTGCGCCGATTTTTCTCGGAATTTTGGTCCGCACACGGAGGTTATATTATTAAGTATGTTGGAAGCGCAACAACTCGCCGTGAGCCTTGGCGCACGCCGCATCGTTCATCCTCTCGATCTTGTTCTCCGCAAGGGCGAGATGGTGGGGCTCATCGGCGCCAACGGCTCGGGAAAATCGACGTTGCTCCGCGCGCTCGCCGGATTGCTGCCCGCCGAGTCGGGGAGCGTTTTGTTGAACGGAAAGCCGCTTCACAAACTCCCGCTCCCTGAGATCGCCCGAGCCCGGGCTTACCTCCCCCAATCGCAGGAATGCCACTGGCCTCTTTGCGTCGAGCGCGTTGTGGCGCTTGGCCGCCTGCCGTTTCACGGCAGCCCGGATGAGGAGGCCCAAGCGGTCACCCGCGCGCTCTGCGCTCTGGATGCGCAGCACCTCCGCGAACGCGCCATCACCCAACTCTCCGGCGGCGAACGGGCCCGCGTTTTTCTGGCACGGGCTTTGGCGGGCGACCCGTCCTTTTTGTTGCTCGATGAACCGGCTGCCGGGCTCGATCCGTGTCATCAGCTTCAATTAATGGAACTGCTTCACCAGTTCGCACAACAAGGCCGGGGTATTTTGGTGGTGTTGCACGATCTCGGGATTGCCGCGCGCTTTTGCCAACGTCTGCTCGTGCTGGACCACGGCCATTTGACCGCGGCGGGCCCGCCGGAAACCGTGCTGACCGACGCGGTGCTCGCGCAGGTGCACCAAATCCAGGTTTACAGGAACGTGGAGACGGGTTTCCCACCGCGCGAGCGCCACGGCCCCAAAGAGGTGAGCGCGCTTCCCGATAAACCTCAATTCAAGCCGCGCTCTTGCTGGAAAGGTGCTCTTTTAAATAAGAGGCAAGCACCACCGCGTTGTTGTGTTGCGTATCGCGGGAACTGTAAAGCAGGGTAACCGACCCGTGCTTTGCTGCTTGCTGCAAGGAGTGCCACCCGGAGGGGTTCGCATCCAATTCGGCCCGATACCGTTTCTCGAATTGGGTCCACTTCGCCGGATCGTGGTGAAACCATTGGCGCAATTCGCTGCTGGGGGCGGCCTCTTTGCACCAGGCTTTCATCGGGAGCGCTTCCTTTTTGATTCCCCGTGGCCAGAGGCGCTCGACCAAAAAGCGCTCACCGTCCTCCCGCGCGGCCGGTTCATACACTCGCTTGATGCGGATCACATGAGAAGAACGCGCGCCAGCCGGAGTTCGGCCTTGCCGGTCTCACGGTTCGCGGAAGTAAAACTGCATCGCGTGGCAATCAATAATGGCGTTCAACCGCTCAAGCGTGTACGTGCCGAGCAACCCGGTGACGCCGCTCGCATGCAAGCGCGGCCCCATGATTTTGGGCATATCGCAAATGGCGACCGGGGTTTTGCCGATGCGGACCGAGCCGATGCGGAGGTTCGGGATCACGCCGAGCTGGCCCGCTTTGGTTTGGTAATGGATGGCGGTGAGCGTGAAATGGTACTGCTCTTTGACAGGAATGCGCTGGCTGCTGCACAGGGCTGTGTCAATGATCGAAAAGGGCGCGCCCGTGTCCACGATGAAAAGCGTCGGAATGCCACGCGTGAAAACCGGCACGACGAGGTGATTGTCGATGAGCTGTATCGGGACGGAATGCCAGCCGGCCGGGAGCGGCGAGGAAACGGGGCCGGAATGCATAGATAAGGTGTGCGCGCCGCAATCGATCACCGCGTGCAAACGGCGAAGCTCGCAAAGTCCGAGAATGCCGTCCCAGGCCTTGCCCTGCGTGCGCAAGCTGGAGAAATCCACCAATGCAACGGCGCAATGGTTCACTGTCGCGCCGCCAAACTCCAACTGCGGAATCAACGCCGCTTTCTCTCGCTGGTTGTTCAGGACGATGGAGGTGGGCAGCCCTTCTGCCAACGGCGCAAACTGGAAAAGTGTTTGCTTGGATTTGTCCGCGCAGGTGATCGGCGCGCCGGTGTCGAGCATCAGCTTCGCAATCCCCCCCGGAGCGGTGGCCCGAACCAGCAGCTTGTTTTTCTGGCAGCTCAGCGGAACCGAAACGGCGGAGGCAAACGCAGGGCGCGGCTCCCGGATTTGGCACCCCGCGCAGAGCACGCCCACCAGCGCTGCGCCAATGGCACGGGCGCGGAAGAGGGCTCCGATCACAACGTGTTTCCTTGGACTCCGGGAGTTACTGATTGATGTGGATGACCTTGGAGGGAGGGAAGCCGTTGAAATTCGTGGAGGAAGCCCAGGTGTATGCGCCGATGTTTTCGGTATAAACCAGGTCGCTGATATTCAGGTCGGGCAACTCGTTGGAGAGCGAGATGGTATCGAGCGCATCGCAGGTCGGGCCAAAAACCGAGGAAATCTGCTTCGGCCCTTTCTTGAACGCCTTGACCCCATAGGGAATATGATCGCAGAGTACTCCCGAGTAGGTGTGGTAAATGCCATCGTCGATATAGTAAAGGCGCTTGCCGTTGCGGTCGGCCTTGCCGATCACCTTGGCGACCAGAGTGGCGCAGGTGGCGCACAGGAACCGGCCGGGTTCGGCAAGGATTTCGATGTCCTTGGGGAAGAGGCGGTCGATTTCGGAATTGATCTTCCGGGCAAGTTCGCGGAACGGTTTTACCTGCTTGTCGTACGGGGCCGGGAAGCCGCCGCCGATGTCGATGAGCGTCAGTTTGAGCCCGCGGCTGTTGGCTTCGTTGAAGATGCCCGCCGCGAGATGGAGCGCCTGGACGTAGTTCTCGAAATTCGTGCACTGGCTGCCGACATGGAAGCTGATTCCTTCCACGCCGAGCCCGGCGTTCTTGGCGGCCAACATCAAGTCCACAGCTTCGCCCGGAGGGCAGCCGAACTTGGAGGAGAGCTCGACCACCGAGCCGGTGTTGGGAACCTGCAACCGGAGCACGAGGCCCGAGTGGGGCGCGTGCTTCTTGATCTTCTTCACCTCTTCGATGTTGTCGAAGGTGAGCAGGATTTTGTAGCGGTCGAGTTCCTCCAGGGTCTCGATGGCTTTGATCGGATTCGCGTAGATGATCTTGTCCCAGATAAAATCCTGGCGCTCCTTGGCGGCGAGATTTTTGATGTTGTCGTGGACAAGCTCGAACTCCGGCATGGACGCGACATCAAAGCTCGCGCCCAGTTTGTACAAGGTCTTGACGATCTCCGGGTGCGGATTCGCCTTCACGGCGTAGTAAGCCTGTACGCGCGGGAGATATTTCTTAAATTGCAGGTACGTTTCGCGCAGTACCTTGTGGTCCACGATCAATAACGGAGTGCCGCATTTCCGTCCCATCCGCAGGAGTTGGGATTTTTCCATGGCGCTAATCTTCTGTGGTGATCAGGAAATTCTTGAACTGCCACGGGTCCGAGGGGTCGAGATCGGGCTTGCTGTATTTGCCGAAATGTTGGCCGCGATGCTTGAGCGGCGTCCAGTCGGACGGCGTGGAGATGAACTTGCCCAGGTACGGCTTGGCGATCCCGAGAATGTAGTCGTGCGGGATCTCATCCGGCACGGTGACGCCGCGATTCGGGTTTTCGATCATCCACATGGTGGCTGCGACCACCGAGATGGCCACTTGCATGGTGGTGGCGTTCTGGTGCGGCACCAGGCAGCGCGATTCTTCGATGCTCAGGTCGCTGCCGGTCCACCACGAGTTGTACGCGTGGCCCATCAGGAGCGCGCCCAGGATGTCCGCGCCGCTGGTGATCTCGTCGTTCATGATGCGCAGCGACGGCTGAAGCTCGTAATCGTATCCGCGCAGTTCGTTGAGGGAGATGATGGCGTTATCGCACGGGCAGTAGGCGTAATGCATGGTGGGGCGATAGACGGCCTTGCCATTTTCCCAGACGGTGAGGTTGTCGGAAATGGTGAACGCTTCGCCGTGCCGCACGACCATGCCGTGGATGTGGTAATTGGGAACCCAGGAACGGACCCAGGTGTTCATCCCCATGCGAGCCAGGCAGATCTGGTTCTGCGGCCCTTCGGCGTGGGTGTAGGCGTGGAGCGGGAGGGTTTTTTCGTGCGTCCCCCAACCCATCTCGGAGGTGGTGGTGCCTTCTTCGCGGAACCCTTCGATGCTCCAGGTGTTGACGAATTCGTCCACTTCCTTGGGCTTGTTGGAAATCTGCGTGTCGCGCTCGCTGCAATGGATCACTTTCACGCCAAGCTTTTGGGCGAGTTTGTTGAACACGCGCTGGGCGGCCAGCTGCTGGATTTCCTCCGCGTCCGCGCCGGACACTTTCTTGTCCGCGAGCGCCTGGGCGGCGATGTCGAGCAACCCTTGTTTGGTGAAATGGGAGATGAGGCCGGGATTGGCGCCATGTTCGAGGACGGCCGTGGGCCCGGGTTCGTTCCAGCTGGCTTTGAGCCGGCGGACATTCATGTGCCGCCAGTAAAGGGTCTTTTCGGTCGGGTGCTGGTCTTCCCCGCAGGCATACGGATCCCAGACTTCGACGGAGGTATTGATATAGAGGACGCCGTTTTTATGGCACCAGTCGAGGATTTCGCAGGCGTCGATGTTCCAGGCGAGGTCGATGATGATGTCGCCCTTGCCGACATGCTTGCCGAGCAGAGCCCCCATGTTTTCGCGTGTCACGCGGTCCCGGACCCATTTCAGGCCCCGGGCGGTCCAGTCCTTGAGGATCTCTCCCTGGTCTTCAAAATCCATGATCGTGATGTGGGAGAGCGGAACCTGGATGTGCTTTTCCAGGATGGGGAGTGTGCACTGGGCGACGGCGCCGAAACCGACGAAGAGGATGTTGTTTTTAAATGCGACCATGGGTGTTGATTTTGATTGGCGCCCACTTTCCCAAAGGCGAGACCGAGGGCAAGTTTTTTCGCCAACGATTTTGGGGTCCGCACCAAGAAGCGGATATATCAAGCAATCTGGAACTCAGGAACTCAGGAAAATGCAAAGTAGGACTTCACAACAGTTTGCTGGAACGACGGGCGCGATATGTGAAGGCGCAGCGACTCAAAGGAGCTTCCGATTGCTTTCTTCTCCTGAGTTCCAGATTGTCTTTATGTATTACGGCCGACACCCTTGACCTTCGGCG
>JAPLTE010000058.1 GCA_026398235.1 Verrucomicrobiota bacterium | reverse complement strand
GGCCGGCGAGGCTTTGCCGTTGACGCTCGTTTCAACCAGCACTTCCGCATTGGGGGCGACGGAACCAGCGAAATTAAACGTGAGCAGCGGCGGGAAATCTTCGATGGCCGTGAAGAGCGAACCGAATACCGGGTGGTGCAGACCCGTGTCGGTGATCCGCATCGGGAAATTACCCTCTTTGTATTCGGCCGGGAGGCGCACCGGCAGGAGTGGGCCGAGCGCGGTGTCGGCGAGCCCGGCGGTGGCGAGGGAATGGGGTCCGCCGAGGATGACCAATCCGCCGCCGTGATCCACAAACGCGGCGAGAGCTTTGCAGTTTTCGGCTGAGAGCGCGTCGGGGGCGAGATCACCAAGGATTACGACTGCGGTGCTCGCCAGCGCCTGGGCGGAGAGATCGAGCGCGGGGGCCTGGCTGCTTGCGTCGGCGATGTTGACGAGCCGCCCGTCCGCCCAGCGCACAAACGCGTTGAGTTGCAGATTGCGGTCGGTAACGATCGCTTTGCGCAGGAATTTGAAATCGAACCCGAGCGCGTTTTGCAAATAGAGCACGCGGTTGCCGGGTTCCATCGCTTCAATGACAAACGGGTTGGCGCGCGCGTCGCGGTCCGCCGCCGGGTCGTTGATGCGCAGTTCGTAATGCACCGCGCCGGGGACGGCTTGCGAAATGGGGAACGCGATTTGCCGCGTCTGCTCGTCTTCGTTAAAGGCCACCGCGTTTTCGTAAGCCTTCTTGCCTTCGCGCCAGAGTTCGACGTTGAGGGTTTGGCCGTTCATCCCTTGCGCGGAGATGGAGGCGCGCACTTCGGTGTCCCAGCCGGTGACGACGCGCGGAGGATAGTCGAGATTCGCCAGCGAGATGCGCTTGCGCTGGACTTTGGGCTTGAACGGTTTTTCCAGCTCGAAGGTGAACACCGGCGCGCGCAGAGCGGTGGCCTCCCCGGCCTGCTGCGGCGAGGCGGTGGCGGTGGGGCGGTTGTCGTCGGCCCGGTCAAGCCCGTCGCTCAGGAGCAGGATGCCCGCGAGCGGTTGGCCCCGGAAATGTTCATGGAGGCGGGAAACCGATTCGGCGATTTTGGAATGCGCTCCGTCAAACTTCAGGCTGTCGATGCCGGTCTGCTCGGCAGGGACTTGGTCGAAAGCGAAAAGGCGCACGTCGAAATCTGCGCGCGCTTCGGTCAAGGCCGGGGAACGGAGCCATTCGGCAACGCGGGTAGAGCGCACCGGTTGATTGGCGTCGACTTTTTCGGCCATACTCTGGGAGTTGTCCACGAGGACCGCCAGTTGCGGGCGCAGCACGGTGATTTCCTCCCGCCGCTGCTGGGGTTGGGCCAGCATGGCAAGCAGGGCGAAAAGGGCGACCAGGCGCAGCCCCGCGAGGGTGATCGCGCGGTTACGGGAACGCACGCCGCGACGCAGGCTCCAAAGGATCGCACCGCCAATGGCGAGTGCCGCCAAGACGAGCCAGGGGAGGCCGATTACGGGATGAAAAACGAGGTCGTTCATGGTTTTGCCTCCCGTTCAGCGGCGGGTTCGTAGAACGGAACCCCCATTCGGCGGCGGTTTAAGCGGCCCGTGAGAATTTGTTGGCCATCGCCTTGGGCGCGGCGGCGGGCCATGAGATTGGAGAGAATGCCTTCCGCAGCGAAGACAAGGAACGCGGCAAGGAGCAAGAGAGGCCAGAGCGGCACGAGCCCTTTGCTGCGGGAGAGCCATTGGATGAACGCTTCGCGTCCCGCGAGTTGTGTGGTGGCTGCGAGCTTGTCGAGTGCCGCCGCTTCGATGGGCCGCAGATCGGATTCGTTGCGGTCGGTATTCACGGCAAAAGAAAAAGTCTCTTCGCCCGCCTTCGCTTGGTAGAAGCCGACTTGGTCGGCGCGTTCGAGGAGCATCGTGCGGGCATCGGCTCCGGCGGTGAGATTGCGGGAGCGGGTAGTGAGATCGGGCTGGGTGATGGTGATTGCTTTATCACGCGGAAGTGTCGGCGGCAGCGGAACCGGGTCGCTCACGGTGAGGCGCAACGGCTTACCTCCTTGCGCCGCGGAGAACCGGGCGATTTGTTGGACGAGCGGCACGAACGCCGGGGAAAGCGGGAAGTCGCCCCACGTCCGATCCGCGGAAGCATTGACGATCACGACGCGACCCGCGCCGCGCTCGCCATAAAGCAGGAACGGCAGCCCGCCCGAGGCGTCATTGGCGGAGCCGAGTGTGAGCAGCGTTTGGGTGTTGGCGTTGAGTTTCCAATCCAGGAGCCGTTGTTGGGGCAGGGCAGGGAACGGGGAGCCGGTGTCCCAGGCTTCGGCAAAGAGAGGATGTGCAATATCCGCAATGTGAACCGGCTGGCGGCCCGCCGCGAGATTGCGCGAAGCCATCGGTTTGGCAGGCAGGAACGCGGCGCTTTCGTAATCGGTGAGACGCGTCTGGTCGCCGGGGAAGAGGACGACGGTGCCGCCACCTTCCAGAAAGCGTTCCAGCCGGGCGACGCTGCGGTCACTCAGGCGACCGGGATCGGCCAGGAAAACGGCGGTTTCGCTTTCGATGGCGGCGTCGTCGAGTTGCCGGGCTGCGATGGAGCGGACCTGCGTCGCGTTCTCCGTCCCCGCTACAAGCGCTTTGCGAAGGTAAAACCCCGGCCGCAGCCGTTCGGGCCCAAGGGAGGTGCCCTCGGCCACGGTGACGCGCGGCGGTTGATACACCGGCAGGGTGAAATAGAATGCGTCATCGTCCGGGAGGCTGTCGCCGGAAAGGGTGGCGGTGCCGCGCGCCCAACGTCCGGTGACAAAGGGAGCCTGGAATTCAAACGGAATCTCGATGGCGGTTCCCGGCGGAACATCCGCGGAGCGTTGCGCCACGCGCTCGTTGCCGATGGAGATTTTCACCAGATCGTGCAGCGGTGTGGACGAGAAATTTTCCACCGTCGCCACTCCGCGCACGGTGGAGCCGGGGGCCAGGAAAGGGGAGGAGATGGTGACTTGTTTCACACAGGCATTGAGCGCTCCTGCGTCGTCGGGACGGACGATGACGAATTGCGGCTCGGCTTGTTTCCAGGCGGTGTCGAACACGGCGGCGGGATTGGAGATGGCGGAGCGCCAGCCGGTTTCCTGGCTATCCGTGAAGAAAAAGATCTGCCGGATGCCGCGTTCGGTGCGGGAGGCGATTTTGCCCGCTTCGCGCAACGCCACCGCGAAATCGCTGCGGGTGTGCGTGAGTCGGATCCCTTCCACGGCTTTGCGGGCCACGGCGCGGTCGATGGTCGGTTCGGCAACGAGCAATTCCGTGCGATCCCCGGCGGCGATTACGGCGACGCGGTCGCCTTGTTTGAGATCGTCAAAGACGGCCAGAGCGCAGGTTTTGGCGGCATCGAGCCGGGCTTGGCCCGTGGCGCGGTAGCCCATGCTGGTCGAGTTATCAATGACAAGCACGACCGTGCGCGGGACTTCGCCGCCGAAAAGATGCGCCGTGCGGGCGAGCATCACCGGACGGGCGGCGGCGCAGATCGCCAGGATGAAGAGCAGGCAACGCAGCAATAAGAGGAGCAGGTTTTCGACCTTGGAACTCCGGCTTGTGCGCACGGCAATCGCTTTCAAGAACCGCAATGTGCTGAAAGGCACTTCCACTACGCGGCGGCGGTGCCATAAATGAATCAGGATCGGCAGCGAGAGCGCGCCGAGCCCGTAGAGCATCCAGGAAGCAAGGAAAGACATTTAAGAAATTACTAAAGGTAAGAGTGACTGCGGATTGTGCTCCCGCGCCGGTTTGGATCGGTCTGCCCGGATCGCATCCACACGGGACGAAGCTGGAGCTTCGAAGACAAGCGCGTTCCCAATCTGGAGATTGGGAACGAGGAGGATTCCTTTGCGCCTTTGCGTCTTTGCGTGAAAATATTTTTGTGTCATAGCGACATCCGCCTCCGGTCGGCGAGATAATGGTGGATGAAGTCCTCAAAATTTTCGGCGGTGGAGACGAGGCGGTAATCGACGTTCATGACGGCGCATTTCTCCCGGCACTGGTCGATGGCTTTTTGCAATTCCGCTTTGTAGGCGACCCGCGCAAGCGCCGGGTCGATCTCCAACTTTTCGCCGGTTTCCATGTCGATAAATTCGGCGACGCGGTCGAATGAAAGTTCCAGTTCCGCCGGATCGAGGATTTGCAGCAGGATGACATCGTGCATCTTCTTGCGGAAATGCGCAACGGCCCGGAAGACAGCTTCGGGATCGTCAAAAAGGTCGGACATGATAACGATCATTCCGCGCCGGAAAGAGCGTTCGGCCAAGGCATGCAAGGCGCGGCCGGTGTCGGTGTGGCCTTCGGGTTGGTGTTCGGCGAGGCGCTCCAAAATGAGTCGGAAATGGCGCATGCCGCCGCGCGCGGGAACTTCCTCGCGCAGTGCATTGTCGTAAATGGTGAGGCCCAGCGAGTCTTGCTGTTTGCTGACGAGATAGCCGATGGAGGCGGCGACGCGGCAGGCGTAATCGTATTTGGAGGGGCGGTCGCCGGAGCGATAGCCCATTGAACCCGAACCGTCGATGATGACGTGGACGCGCAGGTTGGTTTCCTCCTCGAACTGCTTGACGTAGTAGCGTTCGGTGCGCCCGAAGACTTTCCAGTCGAGGTTGCGCAGGTTGTCGCCTTTGACATATTGGCGGTGATCGGCGAATTCCACGCTCGCCCCTTTGAGCGGGCTGGCATGGGAGCCGGCGCGGAACCCTTCGACGATGTAACGCGAGCGGATCACAAGCGACTCGAGCTTGCGCATGGCTTCAGGAGTAAGGAAATCGGCAATGCCGGGCATGGTGGG
>JAPLTE010000098.1 GCA_026398235.1 Verrucomicrobiota bacterium | reverse complement strand
GTAGACCCGTAGACCACGTAGACCCGTAGACCAAAATGCGCGCTGAGGGATTTGAACCCCCGACAGGATGCGTGTAAAGCATCTACTCTACCACTGAGTTAAGCGCGCGAAACCGAATAGGAAGAATGGACGAAACCAACCACGAGAGCAAGGCTTTCTTCCCGTGGTTTCGTTTCGGGAATGTGGATCGCATTGACTCAAAACAAAAGAGGTGAGGCAAGGCGCAGGATTTTTGCGGTGGGCACCCGACTGGAGGCGCCGTACAAGCGAAGCCCTTAAAACCCTGCCCCTTCCATAGGTTATTACGTTCTATTCAACATCAGCGCCAAGAGGTGTCCCGCCCAGACCGCCACGAGGCAAGTGATCAGCGAAAGCACGGCATTTGCCCCTGCCGCGAACCATTCGCCATCCCGTGCCAAGTTCAGCGTCTGGAGGCTGAAGGAGGAAAACGTGGTGTAGCCGCCACAAAGGCCGATCATCACAAACTGCCGCAAAGCGGGCTGAGACCAATATCGGCCCTCGGGATCGGTCAACGTGGCGAAAAAACCGATGAGGAGGGATCCGCTGACATTGACAAGCAGCGTGCCGACCGGAAAAAACTCGCCAAAGCGCTGCGCGACGGCCCCGGAGACCCAGTAGCGCGCCACGCTGCCCAGGGCTCCCCCGATGGCAATGAGAAGGTATTCGAGCATGGTAAGATCGGTTCCGCACCGGCGGATGAATGCGGAGTATCGCGCAAAGACCGCGAAGGACGCAAAGAAAGAATTGAGATTCTTGCGGTGCGCGGTGAATCCCCTCACCCTTTGCTGGCATTTTCCCCGAGGCTCGCTAATCTGTTCGTCCGTCCATGATCCCCGAACACCTCATTGAGCAGATCGCCCAGGCAAATGACATCGTCGATGTCATTTCGAGCTATTTTCCGCTCAAGCGGGCGGGCTCGGCTTACAAGGCCCGCTGCCCGTTTCACCAGGAAAAGACGGCTTCCTTCAACGTGAATCCGGCCCGACAGATCTTCAAATGCTTCGGGTGCGGCGCTGGCGGTGGCGTGTTCAAATTCGTGGAGTTGTATGAGAACGTGAATTTCCCGGAGGCGGTGAAGCGGCTCGCCGCCAAGGCGGGCATCCGCGTGGAAGAGGAGCCGCTCACGGCCGAGGAGGATGCCAAGCAAAAAATGCGGCGGCGGCTGCTCGCCCTGCATGCGGCGGCGGCGGAATGGTTCCACACCAATTTGCTACGAACCAAGGCGGCCCAACACGCGCGGGATTATCTCAAAAGCCGGGGCCTCACCGGTGAGGTGGCCAAAAGCTGGAAGCTCGGCTACGCGCCCGAATCGTGGGACGCGCTCACCAACTGGGCGCGCAGCGAGGGGTACCGGGACGACGAACTGATCGCCAGCGGACTCGTCACCGTGAAAGAGGACGAGGAGGGCGAGAACCATTATACGCACAGCTCCCCGCATTTTTATGACCGGTTCCGCGACCGGTTGATGTTCCCGATCTGCAACGACATCGGCGAAGTGATCGCTTTTAGCGGCCGCGTGCTCAGCAAGGAGGCGTTTGGCGGCAAATACGTCAACTCGCCCGAGACGCCGCTCTTTGTGAAAGGCAATGTCCTGTTCGGAATCCACAAAACCAAGCGGGCGCTCATCGACAAAAAGGCCGCGATTGTCTGCGAAGGGCAGATTGACCTCATCACCGCCTTTGAGGCGGGCGTTCAGAATGTCACCGCACCCCAGGGTACCGCGTTTACTCCACAGCAGGCGCGGATTTTGAAACGGTTTGCCGACGAGGTGATCCTCTGTTTTGACAGCGACGCCGCCGGGCTTAAAGCCGCCGAGCGTTCCCTGCCCGCGCTGCTCGAAGCCAATCTGGCGGTGCGCGTGGCTGAAATGCCCGCCGGGCACGATCCCGATTCGCTGATCCGCAGTGAAGGGGCTGAGGCATTCATCCAGCAGATTGCGCAAGCGCGGGATTTTTTTGATTTCCAGATCGCGCGCGCCGTTGCCACGCCCGAATTCGCCACCCCCAAGGGCAAAGCCGCTTTCGCGCGCAAAATGGCGGAGAGCGTCGCGCTGGTGGCCGACCCCGTGCTGCGCGAAGCAATTATACGAAATATAACCGCCCAGCTGGAAATTACGTCCACCCAGTTTGTTGCTTTGATTAATGAAGCTCTTCCGAGACAAAACCGATTGAAAACCGCTCGTCAAACGGAGGATCATATTGAAGCGGCACCTCGCCTTGCAGTTATGACTAACACCACGCGAGGCCTCTGCCGCTTGGCCCTTGTTAACTCTCAAGCGCGAGATTGGCTCTCGTCGCGCCCATGGGAAAATCTATTTAGTTCCCTGCCGGACGGCGACCTCCTCCTCACTATCATGCGGGGCAAGTTCGATCCATCCAACCCTGCCTCGGTGGGTGCATTTATAGCAACCTGCAATAACTCTGAACAGTCGGCTTTGGCTGAGATTGTTGCTGACCAAATAGTTCAGGATCGTGCCACAGATAAGGATTATCTTTCGGAGCACGCTCGAATAAAAATCAAAGGCGACCCGCTTCGCTGGCTTCTTGACTGCTGGAGGGATATGGAGCGCCGTCAACTTGAACTTAAACGAGATGCCATCAACGCGAGGATTCGCACAGGAAACCCAACTCCCAGCGAAGAAGTAGAACTCTACCGCCAAAGTTGGGAGATTCAGCAGCAAATCAATGCGATGCGGGCATGAAACTGGCTTCTCTTTTCCTGCCTCAAATTTCGCCTCGCACTGAACTGATAAAAATTTCGGTTTCCCAAAAACAACTCCTTGACCTCTCCCAAACCCTTCCTCATATTACCCGACCTTTGTCGCCCTCTTTGTAAACCCCTGGGAGGCGCAACACAAAGGTCTGAATTCGCCTGGGTATGACCACCAAGAAATCCTCTTCTCCAACCCCGAAACACGCCCCAGCCGCGAAAAAAGCCAAAAAACCGGCTCCGCCTGTCCAAAAGGCCTCTTCCAAAAAATCTTCGCCGCCTGCCAAAAAAGCAAAGCCCGTGGCGCACCATGCAGCTTCCAAGGCGCGCCCCGCAGCCAAAGCCCCGGCACATAAATCCAAGCCGGTGGCTCCAAAATCAGTGCAGAAAAAGAAAACTCCCTCTCCCGCAAAAGCATCAGCATCGCATTCTGTTGCACAAACCGCCGTCAAAGCAAAAGCCAAGCCCACTGCAAAAGCAGCTTCCAAACCGGCATCCAAGCCGACCACCAAGCATGCAGCCAAACCCGCACCGAAATCAGCGACCAAACCGGCTCCAAAAGCTTCAGTAAAAGCTGCTGCTAAACCGGTTGTCAAACCTGCTCTGAAATCGGTTGCTCCCAAAGCGGATGCCAAGGCCATGAAGGCCGTCAAAGCCAAGGCCGTTGTCCTCCCCGTGCTGCCCGCTCAACCCGGCGCATTCAATGTGGATGCGCCCGAAATGGCCGAAAAACTGCGCGAATTGATCAAGCTCGCCAAAGAGCAAGGCTACCTGACGTTCGACGATCTCAACGAGGCGCTTCCCGATAGCGTCAACGAACCGGACGAGATGGAAGCGATTTTCACGCGTTTGCGCGGGATGGAGATCGACATTATCGACGCCTCCCAAGTCGACAGCTATAAGGACGGCAAGAAAGATTCCGAGGACGACGAGGAAGAAGACAAGGCCGACACCAAGCTCGACATTCTCGACGATCCCGTGCGGATGTATCTCAAGCAGATGGGGCAGGTGCCGCTGCTGACCCGCGAACAGGAAGTCGAAATTTCCAAGCGTATCGAGGAAGCTGAACTGAACGTTCAAAAATACGTCAACCGTTTCGGGTTCATTTCCCGCGCCTATCTCGATCTCGCAGGCAAACTTAATGAAGGCCGCGAACGGTTCGACCGCGTCATTCTCGACAAGAAAATCGAAAGCCGCGAGCGCTACATGAAGGCGCTGCCCAAATTGTGCGAGCAGGTGGAAAAAGCCGCCGCCGAAGCCGTGCGGACCTACAAGGTCGTCATGAGCCACAATTCCAAGGGAACCAACACCAAGGCGCACCAGGAATTCGCAAAGGCCCATGGCGCGCTCCAGAAATTTTACCCGAAATTCTACTTCAAACAGAAGGTCACTGAGGAATTCGTCAACATTGCCGACGAGCAATACCGCACCGCCTCGTTCCTGCGCGACGAAATCGCCAAACGCGCCCAGAACAGCAAGCCCGAAGCCCTCGCCGCCTATCTTGCCAAACAAAAGGAAATCCAGTCGCGCACTTGGCTGACGCTTGAGGAATTCGCTTCCGAATACCAAACCCTCAAATCGTGGCTCCGCAAGGCACTCAAGGCCAAGACCGAAATGGTCGAAGCCAACTTGCGCCTCGTGATTTCCATCGCGAAGAAATATACCAACCGCGGCCTCTCCTTCCTCGACTTGATCCAGGAAGGCAACATGGGCCTCATGAAGGCGGTCGAAAAATTCGAATACCGTCGCGGCTACAAATTCTCCACTTACGCCACGTGGTGGATCCGGCAGGCGATCACCCGTTCCATCGCCGATCAGGCCCGCACCATCCGCATTCCGGTGCACATGATCGAGACGATCAACAAGCTCATGCGCGTGCAGAAGCAGCTCGTCCAGGAATACGGCCGCGAGCCGAATCCGGAAGAGGTCGCCGAGGAAATCCAGCTTCCCGTCGAACGCGTCCGCGCTGTGCTCAAAATGGCACAGCAACCGATCTCGTTGCAGTCTCCCGTCGGCGACAGCGACGATACGAGCTTCGGCGATTTCATCGAAGACAAAGGCGCTGAGAACCCGTCGGACATGACCGCGATCGTGCTCCTCAAGGAGAAGATCAAGGACGTGCTCGACACCCTCACCGAACGCGAACGCCAGGTGCTTGAACAGCGCTTCGGCCTGGTGGACGGCTACAGCCGCACGCTCGAAGAAGTGGGCCGCCAGTTCAAAGTCACCCGCGAGCGCATCCGTCAGATCGAAGCCAAGGCATTGCGCAAGATGCGTCACCCGACGCGGATTCGCCAGCTCGAGGGATTCCTCGAAGCCGACGCTTACTAGGTTCGTTAGCTACTAGCTGGCAAAATCCAACCATGGTGCTTGTCATCCCGAGCTTGCGAGGGACCGCTCAAACAACTCTAAAAAGAGTTGGATGCAATTCCTTGCCCTGAGAATGAGATCCTCGATGAACCTTTCCGCCTCGGCCAAGATTAATCTCTCCCTATCGATCCGTCGGAAACGCCCCGACGGCTTCCATGAAATCGAGTCGTTGATGGTTCCGATCTCGCTGGCCGACACCCTCACATTGGAGGCGTGCGATGAGCCGGAGGCGTGCGATGAGCCAGGCATCGCGTTTACGTGCAGCGACGCCACGCTTCCAAACGACGACTCCAACCTCGTGGTGCGGGCGGCCCGGCGGTTCTTTGAAACCACAGCGCTGACTCCTGCTGTGCGGATGCATCTCGCGAAAGCCATTCCCCACGGTGCAGGACTTGGCGGCGGCAGCAGCGATGCCGCGACGACGCTCACCGGCCTTAACGAACTCTTCGGCACCCTCCTTGCTCCCGAGGCGCTTCACAAAATAGCGGCGGAACTCGGCTCCGATGTCCCCTTTTTTCTCGCGCGCGGTGCCGCTGTTTGCAAAGGACGCGGGGAAATCGTTGAACCAGTTCCCTTCTCTTACCAACTGCCGCTTTTGCTGATCAAACCGAGCTTCGGCGTGCCGACTCCTTGGGCATACAGCCGGTGGCGCGACTCCCGCGAAATCCCCGGCATCTCGTATGCGCCGCAGACGTTCCCGTGGGGACGTCTCGTCAATGACTTGCAGCGCCCGGTGTTTGAGAAACACCTCTTTCTGCCGGTGATCAAACGCTGGTTATTGCAACAGCCGGAGACCGCAGGCGCGCTGATGTCCGGCTCCGGCTCCACCTGTTTTGCCGTGCTGCACGATACGGCGGACGGCCCGGTTTTGGAAGCCCGGGCGCGCGAGGCTTTTGGGGAGGTCTGGACGTGTTTGTGCCACACGCGTTGAGGGCGCAATGGAGTTGCGCGGACAAGTGCAGTCCCAAATGGAGTTTGGGACCGAGGATTAAAAAAACCGCCGGATTGCTCCGGCGGTTCTTCGATTTTCTGAAAGGGTTTTAGTGCTTATCGCCCGGTGCGCAAGCGTTGCATCCGTCTTTGCCGATCTGCTTGAAAAAGTCGTTCCCCTTGTCATCCACCAGGATGAACGCCGGGAAATCCACCACTTCGATTTTCCAGATCGCTTCCATCCCGAGTTCGGGATATTCGAGCACTTCGACTTTCTTGATGTTTTCCTGCGCGAGCAACGCCGCCGGGCCACCGATGGACCCGAGATAAAAGCCGCCGTGCTTTTTACAAGCATCGGTGACTTGCTGCGAGCGGTTGCCTTTGGCAATCATGATCTTGGAGCCGCCAAGGCTCTGGAAAAGATCCACATAACTGTCCATGCGGCCCGCTGTGGTCGGTCCAAAAGAGCCGGAAGGCATCCCGGTGGGCGTCTTCGCGGGGCCTGCGTAGTAGATCGGGTGCGCCTTGAGATAATCCGGCAACCCTTGGCCCGCATCGACGCGCTCCTTCAGTTTTGCGTGAGCGATATCGCGACCCACGATGATTGTGCCATCAAGCGAAAGCCGCGTGGCAACCGGATATTTGGAAAGCTCGGCGAGAATCTCGCACATCGGCCGATTCAGGTCGATCTTGACGACAACCCCTTCGGTGGCCTGGCGGTATTTCTCCGGAATGAAACGCGCAGGGTTCGTCTCCAATTTCTCGATCCAGATGCCGTCCTTGTTGATCTTCGCTTTGATGTTGCGATCCGCCGAGCAGGAAACGCCCATGCCGACCGGACACGATGCGCCATGCCGAGGGAGGCGCACGACACGCACATCGAGCGCAAAATATTTCCCGCCGAACTGCGCACCAAGCCCGAGTTGCTGCGCTTCCTTGAGGAGCGCCGCTTCGAGTTCGAGATCACGGAATGCCTGCCCCTGGTCATTCCCTTGGGTGGGCAGCGCATCGAGATACTTGACGCTGGCAAGCTTCACGGTTTTCAAACATGCTTCGGCGCTGGTGCCTCCGATCACGAATGCGATGTGATAAGGCGGGCACGCGGCGGTCCCCAGCGACTTCATTTTTTCGACCAAAAACGGGATGAGCGTCTTGGGATTTAGGAGCGCCTTGGTTTCCTGGTAAAGATAGGTCTTGTTGGCCGAGCCGCCGCCTTTTGCCACGCACAGGAATTTGTATTCGCCGCCGGGAGTGGCCATGAGGTCGATCTGCGCCGGGAGATTAGTCCCGGTGTTTTTCTCCTCATACATGTCGAGCGCCACCGTTTGCGAATACCGCAAATTTTCTTGGGCGTAGGTTTCGTAAACCCCTTTACTGAGCATCTCGGCATCATCGCAATCGGTCCAAACGCGCTGGCCTTTTTTCCCAACGATGTTGGCCGTGCCGGTGTCCTGGCAAAACGGGAGAACCCCTTTGGCGGCCACTTCGGCATTGCGCAGCATCGTGAGCGCGACATAGCGGTCGTTGTCGCTGGCCTGCGGATCATCCAGGATCGCCGCCACCTGCGCGAGATGCGCCGGGCGCAGCAAGAAGGCACAATCGCGGAAGGCGGTCCGTGCGAGGGCGGTGAGCGCCTCAGGGGCTACTTTGAGAATGGGTTGCCCCTCGAACTCCCCGAGCGAAACGCCGTCGTGGGAAAGGAGGTAATATTCTGTGTCGTCTTTCCCGAGAGGGAACGGGTCCTGGTATTGAAAAGCGGTCGCCATAAGTAGAAGCAATACTTGTAGCGCAGACCGGGGGGAAAGCTCAACATGCTTTCGTTCTTTTTTCTGCGCCGAGAGACGGCTCGATCAATGCACAAAAAAGCGCCCTGTTTCCAGAGCGCTTTCAATTGGTTGGTTGAGTGGATTAAGCAGCCACTGCCACTGGGTCGACATTCACGCGACGGCCTTCGCGATCGAAACGGACCGTGCCGTCGATCATCGCAAAGATCGTGTAATCGCGGCCGATACCGACACCGCGGCCCGGCAGGAACTTCGTCCCGCGCTGGCGGATGATGATGTTTCCAGCGACAACCGTCTGGCTGCCGAATTTCTTTACGCCCAAGCGTTTGCTAACGCTATCGCGTCCGTTCTTTACACTGCCTTGACCTTTCTTGTGAGCCATAAAAAATTAAGCGTTGATTGCGGTGATTTTGACTTTCGTCAGTTTCTGGCGATGCCCCACCGTGCGGTGGTAACCCTTGCGGCGGCGATACTTGAATGCGATCACCTTGTCACCCTTGGTTTGGGCGATCACTTCCGCAGATACGGTAGCCCCTTTAAGGGCAGCCGCGTCGGACTTGATCTCCTCGCCATTGGCGTAGAAAAGAACGTCCGCGAAGCTGGTCTCGGCGCCTGGTTGGGCCTCAAGTTTCTCAACTTCGATCACATCGCCCGTGGCGACCTTGTACTGTTTGCCGCCGGTTTTTATAATTGCGTAAGCCATATTCGTCTCAAAAAGAAAGGCGGTGAAACTGCCACGCCTTGCCCCTCTTGACAAGGGCTTTCTCACAAAAGTTCACCTTTTTCTCTTCAGAAAGCACATCCCACGGCGGCTGGCACCCTCGAAAACCCCCAAATTCACCCGTTCACCTGCACGGATAGTCCGTTCCGTGGCGCTACAATAACTTCACCTTCCAGAGTTCCGTGCGCCAAATGCCGCCCTTCCAACGCTCCGAAGACCCGGTGACAGTCGCATACGTGCCGATGAGCGCCTCATACTGTGTTCGGCTGGGCAGACTCTGCGGCACGGTGAGCGAAACCGCCTCCTCTTTCACGATGTAATTGAAATGCTCGCCATTCGTCAGCACCTCGCTCACGCTGAACCCCAACGGATAACTCCACGAAACCGGCACAATCTCCACCAACTCCGGCGTCACCTCTTCATACCCGAAGCTCACCTCTACTCGCGCAGCTACGGTTCGGCTAAAGGCGTCCCGCTTGGCCACACCGCCGCCGCCCACCGGGTCAAAGCCATAAAACAGCCCCGGAAAGCGAAATGCATGCTGCTTGTGTTCGACGTAAGCCGCCGGGAGCGCATCCAAGCTGGTGACAATCTGGACACTGCGCCATTTGTTGACCACGTTCAACCTGCGGTCCAAAACGAGCGGGCCATCCGTAGGCAGCGGGGCATCCGCAGCGACCATCCGGCGCGTGGTGGTGATCGGCGTGCGCGTCTCCGGCTCCAGAGATCGGCCCACGAGCACCGGCCACTGGACCGAGGTCGTGCGCTTGCGCGCCAATTGCGCGTCCTTGGGTTCCACCACACTCTCGACCACGTTCAATCCGGAATCGGCTGGAGTGCCCGTCGCGACATCCTGGACCGTTGTGACCGCCGCAGCGCCCCACGTATTGGAACGCACCGCCTCCCCCACAAGCGCTTCCCCCGGCAGCTTGCGATAGGTGCGACGCATCACAAGCGCACCATCGCGTCCCATCACCGGTTCCTGCCAAACCAGTCGGTGCTCGGGAGCCTTTGGATGAGCCGAGCCAAACGCCGCATCCACTTCGGAAACCCCGCTCAACGCCACCCCTGCGCGAACAGGCACCTCCTCCACCAATTCAAAATCGCAGGCATGCTGCGTCGGAAAACGAAACGGAACAGTTTGAGAAGCCATACAATTATTTAAAGCGTGGTTCCATCGAGACCGCCGGGCGCTCCCCGGTCAACCCCAGCAAAATGCGGAGCGCCATCGCCGCCTGCCGCTCGATTTCCGGTTTGGCCGATTCCGGCTGGAAATCGGGATGCGTCGAAAAACGGCGCAAGGCCAGAGGCAGCAACACCGATTCCTCCCACCCGGATGGAAGCAATAGCGTTATCCCAGGATCGCTCACCGCTCCGACATCCGCCATTGTAATCACAGGGCAATTCTCGGGATACAACGCGCGCACTCCGCGCGGCGCAAGCGCCCACAGTTCCTGCAGCGCTCCGTTAATGCACGTCACCACGTCCTCGATATCCCCTCCACGCGTACCCGCCTGCAACAGCGGATTGGTATTGGATACGTCGCCCGGATCGAATGCCGTCACGCCGATATGTTTGGCCAGGCGCAAAGCCAGTTGATGAATCGTTAAGCTCATAATGATGAAAGGTCTATTGCAGATTGAGCGCGTCCCCGCCGCTTGGTCGCCACAGGTGCCGGCGCCTTCTCGTTATTCGAGAGCGAATCCGCAAAAACATGAGGCTCGAGTTGATCCTCCGGGAGCAAATTGCCAAGCAGCGGCCAGATATTGGCCGATTTGTGAACATCCACGCGCTCCGCGAGATATTCCTCAATACAACCATACGCGCGCAGATGCGAGCGCGTGGGCCGGTTATAGCGGAAAACATAAGACCGCCCGCTCCAACCCGATTGAACCAGATATTTGTGAAAGGCGCTTTCGCCCAAAATTTCGAGACAGAAAAACATAGAGAAAATTGTGAATTGGAAAAAAGGCCGACAGGCCTTTGCTCTCGTTCCCAAACTTCATTTGGGAACGCATTTGGCATGGCAACTCTATTGCCGGAATGCGGCGTGCAATTACATCGAAGCGCCATCCCCCACCGCCGCAATGGAGTTGCGCCCGACACTTGTGTTCCCAAATAGAGTTTGGGAACAAGGAGGGCATATGGCATTGCGGGGCGGGGACATCCCCTTCCCCGCCCCGCTTTGGCCACCTCACCTCAAATAAACCAAGCCACCTGCGCGACGCGCGTTGCTTAGAGCATCGGCGCGTTGGCGACGCTGACCGCGTGCTCCACCAACACATAGCCGCGCGGTTGATTGCTCCCCGTGATCCCCGAATCGCGGCGGACCTGCTGGCCGTAGATCGACTGGTAAGCCCAGCCCATCCGGTGCCCGTAATCCGACGTGTTCTGCACCAACTCGTGGCGCAGCGAACCATACGCGCGCAACCCGGCACCCGCGCCCATACAAACGCTATAGCCAATGGGCACACCGTTCTTGTTCGCCTGGAGCACCACCGAGCCGGTCGGGTGAACATCCGTGTTCTTTGCCGCATTCCAAGTCACGCCGCCGAGCGTCGTCACGCGAGCGCCGCTGGCTGCTGCGCCGAGGCGCTCCGTCACTGTGATCTTGTTCCCATCGTTCGCCGAGCCCGTGTAGCTATAGAAGCCCCACTTGCCCTTATCCGCGCCGCTCACGTTCACGACCACAAAGTAGTAAGTGTTTGCGTCGGTGCTCGTGGCGCTGTCGGTTTCCAAATACCGGTAAGGCGCACCACTGAAGCACTCGAAATACTTGTTCGCGGCTCCCGAGGCAGCGCGTCCACCGCCGGTCACGGCAATCGCCGTCGTCCCCGCCGCAATCGCATCACCCAAAAGCGCCTTCGGCAGAAGCGGACTTCCGATCGGCCCGGGAGTATCGGCATCGACCACCTTGTGGTGCAGAATCGTCGAGCCATTCCAGCGGGTGTATCCGCCACGGAACAACACGTTTTCATCCCCACGCAGCCCGGCGCTCTGCTGCGCCTGAAGCCAGCTCGAGCTGTTCGCAAGCGGCGCGAGCGAATCCTCCGTCGCCAGGAACAGATACTCGAACACCTTGGAATAACCGGTTGCCATAATGTTCACCGGGCGTGCCCCGATGGACGTGGCGATTGCATTGGACTGCGCGATGATCCCGGTGGAAAGCGCGTCGTCCGCCGACAGATCGTCGCGGGTCGCCTTGTTGTTTGGGCGGATCGTATTGAGGCCCACGCCCGACGTGATGAACTTCATCAGCAAATCGCGCTGACGCTTGCGGCCGAGCCATTTCGCGACCAGCGGCGCGGCAGCAGCCTCGATGCTCCGGCCTGCGGCCAGAAACTCGATATCTTTTTTCGTAAGCCCCACCGCGTGCCGTATAAAATCGACCTGGCACGAGTAGCTTCCGATCGTGAGCGCCTCTTCATTTCCTTCGAGCACCTCATCCCCATGGACGCCGTCGCCACCGAGCGAAGCGATCGTATTGAAGAATACCTTATCTCCGCCGCCCTTGGAGAGATCGGTCTTGATCCAGACAGGGCGATCCGAATTCTCGTCCCCTTCCAGCAGCGAAAAGAGATCTTCCTCCTCCACCGCCAGGTCGATGAACCGTGAGAAAAGCTGACCGACATTACTTGCAGCAACCGCCCGGTACGTTTCCAACCCGGTCGCAGTGATATGATTTCTAGTAGGCATGTATTGTATGTTTGGTTGTTCATTCACCGGACGAATGCCCGGCATTGGTTAAAAAATGTTTGCAAGAGAAAGAGCGAACGCTCTCTCCCGTCCTCGTTCCCAAGCTCCAGCTTGGTAACGCGCTTGTCTTCGAAGCTCCAGCTTCGTTCTACCGCTTCAACAGCGCCTCAAAGGGAGTGCCGATCTCGCGCATCAACTCCAGCATCTCCCCGGTCGATTTCGCCCCGGAGACCGGTCGATTTCGCCCCGGAGACGCGCCGTTCCAGAGTCGTAACCGGAGATTCCACCGGAGCGCCTCCGGTCGGCATTGGCCTTACACTCCGACGCTGCGGAGTGCTTTTCACAGCAACCTGCGGCACTTCCTGAACCGCCGCACGTTGGGAGTAACCGAGCACGCGCGCCATGCGCCGGGCAATTTTGAGTTCCACCTGGGGATCATCAGCCAGGGGGCTCTGCGCCTCCCGTAAATAGGCCAACTCCTCCCGGCACGCCTCGAAAAATTCCGTGCCCTCGACAATCGCTTCCGGGAAATCCCGCGCAACCGCCTCGCGTGCCTGGATGCGCTCCGTAGCTTGTGCCGTCTCGGCAGCCGCCGTGGTCACTTCATTTTCTTGCGACGCATCGGCAACCGGCTCTTCCTCTACAGTTACTTCGCCGATCTCCTCGTTTTCGGCCATGCGTTCGAGAAGCTCCGATTTCTCGCGTTCCTTC
>JAPLTE010000105.1 GCA_026398235.1 Verrucomicrobiota bacterium | reverse complement strand
CGGGCAAGCTGTTTTACGAACGCACCAGCCAAGTGGGCTTTTTGGAGGAGCTCACAGAGCGCGACAACCCGGCCTTTGGAGCCTGCCTGGCCGGATATCTCCTCGGCATCACCCTGGCCATCACAGGCGCGTTCCCGTTGAGCCCGGTGAGCCACCTGATCGCCGTGCGCGACATGACCACCGGCGGTGTGCTCGCCATTCTGCTTATGCGCGCAAGTATTTGGATCAACGACAAACTGATCCTCAACCACTTCAGCATTGACCTCGAAATGCTCCGGGACCGCAACATCGGAGCCGGGGCCGCCGTCGCCGGGAGTTGCATCGGCACGGGACTCGTTCTCGCCGGAGCCCTTACGGGGAGCAGTCCCTCGTGGCTACATTCCGTGCGGGATATCGTTGTTTTTTGGGCGGCGGGCCAGTTGCTTTTCATTGCCGGGGCATGGGCTTTTTACCATAGCGCCGGGTATGGCGTTCAGGAAACGATGGAGCACGACAACAACACGGCGGTAGGCATCAGCCTGGGCGGATTTCTGGCCAGCCTCGGCGTGCTCCTTTGGGCGCTTCTGGAAAATGCCTCCAGCGAACTTGGGACGGAACTTGCAGGCATCCTGATCCTTGCGCTCGTCGGGATTCCACTGTTGCTCCTCTCCTCCATCCTCACCGGCAAGCTGCTTCTGCCGCGCATCAACATCCCCAAGGAAATCGCTTTGGACAAAAACACCGCTGCCGGGCTCATCTGCGCCACTGCCAGCCTTGCGACCGCCCTGCTTTTGGCCGCCGCGCTCCACAGCCGCTATAACTCTTTGCCGTTATGACCCGGTCCGTTTTTTTCACTCTGCTCCTCAGTTTTGCGCTCACCTGGCCCGTCCACGACAGCGTTGCGCGGGGCTCAAGCGGCGGGGGGCGCTCTTCTTTTAGCGCTTCACGAAGTTCGTCCTTCAGTTCCTCGCGCAGCTCTTCCGGGAGCAGTTGGGGAACCGCCTCCCCTGGTTCTCAATGGGGAAACGCGAATTCCACCCGCCCGAGCGCGCCTGCGAGCGCCGCCGACGCCGCAATGGGCACGAAGGTCAATCGCGCTGGAACCACCACAGCCCGAAGCGCTGCTATTCCTCAGGCACAACCCCGCATTTACCCAACCGAACCAGCCACCCGCCCGGCAGATATTCCTTGGGGACAGCCCCTCCCCAACGGCGGCTATGCCCCGATCTATTATGATTCCGCCCATCAGGGGTACGGTTTTTGGAATGCCGCGGGCCAGTGGATGATGTGGAGCGCCATCCTGAACAGCGGCCATAGCAACTACTACGGTTCCGGTTATGGCCCCGGGTATGGAGGGTACACGCTCTACCAAAACCATTCCCTTTTACCCACCCTCTTCGGACTGCTGATCATCGGGGGGATTTTAGTGGCGGCGGTGGCCATCTACCGTTCGCATTCCCAGGAAGTTGCCAGTTTTATGGATCGCACCCCCCAACCGGACGCCTTCTCTGCTTTCACCCCGGCCGTGGCTTCCACCTCCCGTCCCATGCCGGGCAGCGTCCCTCCTGCCGCACGCCGCCCTGCCGTTCTTGCCCCTTGGCTCCATTTCCCACCCGGCTCTTTCATCACCCTCAGCGACAACCAATCCATGGAGGATTCGCAAAAGCGGGGAGAAGGATTTCACGGCATCCGGTTTGCCGTGGAATCAACCCTGGTAGCCGACGACACCGAAGGGTTCGGGACGTGGGTGATGCTTCAACTCAACGACAACCACCAGCGGTTGATGCTCGTCATCAAGGGGGTGGATAGCGCCATCGACCACCGGATTTACTATGCCAATGACGATTTCCGACCGGCTCGCCGGGAGGAGGTTGTCCGGCGCGGGGATACCTGGCTTTTTGAAGCGCCCGAGAACCCAAACGATTTTGAACCGGCCGACCTGCGCTATGCGGCAGAGATTGTGCAGACCATTGGCGGCCAAGAGATCCATTACGTCCGCAAAGACCAGGGAGAACGCCATGCCAACGTCACCGAGACTCCCAATCCCCTCGGGTTAACCCAGCAAATCGCCACCGTGGTCGAATACGCCACCACCGATGCCACGGAAAACCCGGAGCTACTGGTGCTGGAGATTGGAGCGGCCAGTCGCCGCACGGGGGAAATCACGCTCTACCTCGGCTGCCCCATTCGGGAATCGGAAATGGACGTTCTGAAAGCAGCCAGCGTTTAGGCGCCCTCAAAAGGGATTGAGCGTCACGCGCATCGCCCCGGGAACCTTGTGGTTGGAGGGAGTCGAGGCGAGTTGCTCCATCTGCCGAGCCCAATCCTGGATGGCCCGGCGACCGTGCCCGTCCGCGGAGTAATCGCGGAAGGAAAGCAGCGAAATTTTGTCTTTTTGCCTGTCCGCATACTCCGCGAGCAATTCCCCCGTTTCCGCATTGCGCAGTTTGGCCTCAAAGGCAATCACCCCATGGGTGAACTGTGAGCCAAGGATGCGCGCCCCCGGCACCACCGCTCCTGCCCCGGTGCTGAGCACGTTTCCGGCAACATTGGTTGGCTGGAACTGCACCAATGCCAACTCCAGTTTCAGCGTTCTGGGGCCGGATTGATTCACCACACGAAATTTACCTCCCTTTGCGAACTCGCTTTGGAACTGTTCGCGCATGAAAGCCGCTAGTTTTTCCACTTCCGCCCGCTGCTGCGGTGTCGCCTTTACGTAGGCC
This sequence comes from Verrucomicrobiota bacterium, assembly GCA_026398235.1. Lineage (GTDB taxonomy): Bacteria > Verrucomicrobiota > Verrucomicrobiia > Chthoniobacterales > Chthoniobacteraceae > UBA695. The sequence continues at coordinate 22,000 of JAPLTE010000105.1, read as the reverse complement.
GTATTCACAGGAGCGATCACCACCCGGTTGAATCCTCTTACGCGATCCCGTGCACGCGGGCTTTCCCACGCTTTATTGAAAGGAGCGCGCGCCGGGTCTGCGCTCATGGCCTGCGGATGATCCAGAAAACCCGTGGGCGGGGCGGGCGGCGCCTTAAGCACCCCGGCTTGAGCCGCACCAGCAAGCGTGGCCCAAAAAACGGCGAAACCGATCGAAGAAATAAGCTTCATATAACCCAAGGTTCGGAGATCGGCTCCTTTCCGTTCTTGAGTTCTTATTGCGGGCACGTCATTTTGTGCGCTTGCAACCGACCCTGACCTCCGCCGATCGTCGCCGCCTCAAAGGCAAGGCGCAACTTCTCGAACCCGTCCTCAAAGTGGGGCACAACGGCGTGGGCGAGGCCTTCCTGGCCAGCGTTGAACGCGAATTGGCCTTGCATGAATTGATCAAGATCAAGTTCGCCGATTTCAAAGAGGAGCGGCGCGAACTTTCCGAACGCATCGCCCTCGCCACCCAAAGCGCCCTGTTGCAAGTCGTCGGCCACGTGGCGGTGTTTTATCGTCCCCGCCCAAAAGCCGAACAGGAACGGCAGCACCCCGGAGCGCCGGTTTAAAAATAGCGGCTCAGGAGGCTCACAAAACGGAGCCCATCCCGCAGCGGATGGATTTTGCTCGTCTCATTCCCGTAGATGGTCGTGACCGGCACGTTGCCGATACGGTGGCCTTGGCGCGAGGCGATGAGCAGCATCTCGGTCTCGTAATCGTAGGCGTTGCTTTCACAGAAGAGACTCGGAATCACCTCACGATGAATCATGCGGAAACCGCATTGGGTATCCGGTATGGGCTGTTTGCAAATCCAGCTAATGAGCCCTGACATGAAGCGGTTGGTGAGCATGCGCACCAACGGCATCCCGTCGGTCTTATGCATTCGGTTGCCCACGAACAAACCGCACGGCATCGCCGCCGCCGCGGAAAGAAAATGCGCGATCTCCTCGGGGAGATGCTGGCCGTCGCCATCCAAAATAAGCACATAATCAAAGCCGCGCTCCATCAACACCTTGAACCCGGTCTTGATGGCTGCTCCCTTGCCCGCGTTTTTGGGATGCACAATCACCTCGGCCCCGGCCTGGCGGGCGCATTCCGCAGTCGCATCGGGCGAACCGTCATCGACCACCAGGACCGTCTGCAGTTCTGCCCGCGCCCGGCGCACGACTTCGCTGATATGATCGGTTTCACGGTAGGCGGGGATCAGGGCCGCGACTTTCGCCGGGTCAAAAGTTTTCGGTTCAGTTCCTGGCGTCATCGGGTCGTGGGATCGAATTCAGCCGCGTGATAGGAACTGCGCACGAGCGGACCGCTGGCGACATGCTGGAACCCTTTCTCCAATGCAATCGTCTTGTATTCCGCGAATTTCTCCGGGGGGATATACGCGACCACAGGGAGGTGTTCCGGTGTCGGGCGCAGGTATTGGCCAAGGGTCAGCACTTGGACGCCCGCCGCACGAAGATCGTCCATCGAAGCGAGGATTTCCTCTTCCTGCTCTCCCAAACCCAACATCAAGCCGCTCTTGGTGGTAATCTCGGGAGCGATGGTCTTGAAATCCCGGAGCACCTGGAGCGAAAGCCGGTATTTGGCCCGGGAACGCACCAAAGGAGTGAGCCGCTCGACGGTTTCCAAGTTGTGATTGAACACATTGGGGCGTGCGTCGGCCACCGTTTGCAGCGATTGCGCGCGCCCGTTGAAATCCGGCGTAAGCACCTCGATAATGAGCTTGGAATCCACAGAGCGAATGGCCTGGACGGTTTGCGCGAAATGTTCGGCCGCGCCATCCTCAAGGTCATCCCGGCAGACGGAAGTCAGCACAATGTGGCGCAATTTCAGGCGCGAAATCGCTTCGCTCACCCGGCGCGGTTCATCGGGATCCAGCGGAAACGGTTTCGCGGTATCCACCGCGCAAAAACCGCAGGCGCGCGTGCACCGTTCCCCGGCGATCATGAACGTCGCCGTTCCGCTGCTCCAACATTCCCAGCGATTGGGGCAATGCGCCTCTTCGCAAACCGTTGTGAGCCTCAAATCGGAAATCAACGCTTTGGTGGAATGAAAAACAGGGCTGGACGGAAACCGGACGCGGAGCCAGTCCGGCTTTTTCGATTGGTGGAGTGCGGGATCAATTTTCACAATAAGAGCGTCTCCTCACGGAGCCGAAGGTCTCAGGCTACCCCATTTCACTCCGCTCCGCCAAGGATTGATTCTTTTCAAGATAACACCGAAAAACCGTCTACGCATTTTGGCTCAAAACGGCTGAATCCCTCCCCTGCGCGCTTGCACGGGAACCATTTATCCGCTTAATTATTCCCCTTAATGAAGGCAGCCCCCTCCTCTCTCCTTGTCTATGTCGGGATTTTCCTGACCGTTTTGCCGGCCCTCGCGGACACGGTCACCCTAAAATCCGGCGAAGCGCTTGAAGGCAAAATCCTCAGCGAAACCGATCAGCAAATTGTCATGGACGTGACGGTCGCTTCGGGAATCACCGACCAGAAGACCCTCGCGAAAAGCGAAGTGAAGGCAGTCGCGAAAACTCCGCCCGATGAAATTGCGTTCCAAGCCATCAAAGGGTGCCAGATCGAGTCCCGCTCTCTTCCCCTGGCGAGCTACGAGACCATTGTGAAATCGCTGCAATTCTTTTTGCAAAAATACCCGCAAAGCTCCCGCGCCGGTGAAGTCCAGGCCACGTTAAATGCCTTTCAAAAAGAGCAGGAGAAGGTCCTGGCGAAGAATATCAAGTGGAATAATCGCTGGTACACTGCGGAAGAGGCCGAAAAGAACAAATACCAACTGCATGCCCAAATCCAGTTGGCCACCCTGCGCGAACAGGCGTCCCGCCGCGATTTTATCGGGGCGCTGAACACTTTTGACCAACTCGAAAAAACGTATCCCGGTTCCACTGCGTATCTGGACGCCATTGAATTGGCCAAAGGCATTCTCCGCCTGGCTGCGAGCGACATGGACCGCGCCGTCAATATCGCCAAAACCCAGGATTCGCAGTTCACAACGGGAATCGTCCTCGTGCCGGAACCGCAGAAGAGCCAGATGATCGCCGCGCGGCAGGCGCAACTCGCCGCAGCCGAAGCCGCCCTCACAGCCGCCGAACGCGCAGGGATCAAATGGAAACCGTTCGTACCGCTCTCCCCGAAGAGCACCGAAGCGTATAAAAATGGCATTGCTGCCGAAATTCCCAGGCTGGAAGCGCTTCCCCTGGCCGCGATGCGCGCCAGCATCGCCAGCATCCAAGCCGCAGAGGCCGCACTGAAAGAGAAGAACCTCGCAGGCGCAGAAATCAAAATCAAAGAGGCTCAAACGCTTTGGAACCAGAACCAGCAGATCAGCGCAATCAGCGCAGAACTCGAGGCGTATAAAAAGAAAGCGTCTCCCACGCCGACTCCAAGGCTCGTTGCAAAAGCAGGGATTCCTGCTCCAACCTCGGCCACCCCAACCCCAACCCCAACCCCAACCCCCACACCCACTCCGACTCCCAAGCCTAAAAACTGGTTCGGGTTCTAGCGAAACTCCGCAGCAAGCCTCAAGCACCGCACCTTATGAACCGCACCGCCACCATCGAACGCAATACCGCCGAAACCCGAATCACGGTCCAACTGACGCTGGAAGGCAATGGCGCCAGCAAGATTTCGACGAAGATCCCCTTCTTCGACCACATGCTCACGCTTTTCGCGCGGCACAGTTTGGTGAATCTGGAAGTGCTCGCAGACGGCGATATCGAAGTCGATTATCACCACACCGTTGAGGATGTGGGAATCAGCCTCGGCCGGGCGTTTGCGCAAGCGTTAGGCGACAAAAGCGGCATCCGCCGGTACGGCTGGGCCTACCTCCCGATGGACGAGACATTGGCGCGGGTCGTCGTTGATTTCAGCGGACGCCCGTTCCTGGAATTCCGCGCGCCGAAAGGGGTCGATCCGATTGGCAAATTCCCCTTTCAACTCGTGGAGGAATTTCTGCGCGGGTTTGCAGTGCACTCCGGGACAAATCTCCACGCCGAAGTGCTCTACGGGCGCGATGCGCACCACATGGCCGAAGCGCTATTCAAAGCACTCGCCAAGGCGGTGGATCAGGCTTGCCAGATCGACCCGCGTGTCACCGGCATCCCGAGCACCAAAGGAGTCCTTTAGGTCGCCCCATGATCGCCCTCATTGACTACGGCAGCGGCAACATCCGCAGCGTCTTCAAAGCCCTTCAACACGAAGGGGCCGACGTGCAGCTCATCGGCACCCCGGAAGGGCTCGAAGCCGCCGATGCCGTGGTATTACCGGGTGTAGGGGCATTTGGCGACTGCGTCCGAGGCATTCAATCGCGCGGAATGTGGGAACCGCTGCACGCCTGGCTCGAAAGCGGACGCCCTTTTCTCGGCATCTGTGTGGGCTACCAACTCCTTTTCGACGCAAGCGAAGAAGCGCAGGATGGCACGCGCGGGTTCGGCATTTTCGCCGGAACAGTGCGCCGCTTCACCACGCCCGGCATTAAAGTGCCACAGATCGGCTGGAACAGCCTCACCCTCACGCAGCCCGAGCACAGACTTTGGCGCGGCCTCCCATCCAACCCGCACGTCTTCTTTGTCCACTCCTACTACCCTGCCCCGGAGAACGCCGGGGAAGTGATCGCCACCACCCACTACGGCGAGCCGTTCGCCGCCGCCGCGGCGCGCGGAAATGTGGCGGGCACCCAATTCCACCCGGAGAAAAGCCAGAATGTGGGGCTGCGGATTTTGAGAAATTTCGTGGAATTCGTGGAGGCCGAAAAAGCGACGAGCACGCGATAGGCTCTTGTGACAGAGCACGGTAAACGGAATAGCCTGGGGTTGAGCGATAGCGACATCCCCGGTAGATGAAACAATGCGTTTCACCCCGGAGGGGAGTTGTTGTATAGGATGCAGCATGCCCAACGCATGCGTCATCTATCATAACCCGCGCTGCTCCAAGAGCCGGAAAGCCCTTGAGATCCTCCGGCAACACGGACACACGCCGCGCGTGATCGAATATTTGAAGACGCCGCCGGATGTGGAAGCGCTCCGCGCCCTCGGCTTGCCCGCCCGTGAGATCCTTCGCGACAATGAAGACGCATACGCCGCGTTGAATCTCGCCGATCCCAGCAAGACCGATGCCGAACTTTTTGCCGCCATCGTCGCGCATCCGATTCTCCTCCAACGCCCCATTGTCATTGTCGGCAAACGCGCAATGGTGGCGCGCTCTCCGGAAAGCCTGAACGAGCTGATGAAGGGATAACGTCCAACAATAACGCTCTTTTTTCTTCTTCCTGAGTTCCTGAGTTCCAGATTCAATCCCTCCATGATCCTACTTCCAGCCATCGACCTCATGGGCGGCCAAGTCGTCCGCCTGCGCCAAGGCAAAGCCACCGAAAAGACCGTCTATTCCAACGACCCCGCCGCGTTTGCCAAAAAGTGGGTCGATGAGGGAGGCGATTTTCTGCACATTGTCGATCTCGATGCGGCCTTTACCGGCGTGTCGCAAAATTTGGAAGCCGTACGCGCCATCACCGCCGCAGCGGGCGTTCCGTGCGAACTGGGCGGAGGGATGCGGAACGAGGCCGCGATTGCAGCGGCATTCGAGGCCGGGGTGGCCCGCGTGGTCATCGGCACGCGCGCAGCCGAATCGGTCGATTTCGTTGCCGCGATGGCCGCGAAATTCGGCGGGGAGCGGATCGCGGTGGGCATTGACGCCCGCAACGGCGAAGTCTCCGTGAAAGGCTGGACCGAAGCCTCAGGAGTTCGCGCCGAGGATCTCGCCAAGCAGGTCGAAGCCGCGGGAGCCGGGACGATCATCTACACCGACATCGCCACCGACGGGATGCTCGAAGGGCCTAATTTCGCGGAGATGGAACATCTTTTGGGCGTTTTGAAATGCCAACTCATCGCGAGCGGCGGCGTCTCGTGCGCGCAGGATGTGGTGCGCCTCAACCAAATGCAGGGGCTTTACGGGGTCATCATCGGCAAAGCCCTTTACGATCAGAAAATCGATCTCCCCGCGTTGGTCAAAGACCTGCGGAAGAGTTAAAATTTCGCGCAAGGCCGCCAAGAAGGCAAAGACGGGATATCTCCTTTTGCGTCCTTTGCGCTCTTTGCGCGAGACCTTCTATCAGATTTAGGATTAGATTTCGTTTATGCGTGTTCTCTTTCTCGACTGCATTTCCGGTATCAGCGGCGACATGACCGTTGGGGCGCTTTGCGATCTCGGCGTCAAACCGTCCACGTTTGAGTGGGAACTCTCCAAGCTCGAATTGGGCGGTTTCCACATGCATTTCGACCGCCAGCAGCGGCAGGGCATCGAAGGGGTGAAATTTGGGATTCATGAGGGTGCAACCCATCGGCACGAACAGGACGAACCTTGCGCTTGCGGCGGGCACGAGCACGGCCATCACCACGAAAAACACGAGCATGGCCATCACCATGAACATGGGCATGCCCACAGCCATGAACACACGCACGAGACGGAACATGCGCACGGGCGCACCCACGCCGAAATCCGCGCGCTCCTTCAAGCCAGCGAACTGAGTCCCTTTGTCAAAACACACGCCTTGTCCATCTTCCAACGGATTGCAGTCGCCGAGGGGAAAATCCACGGGCAGCCTCCGGAGAAAGTCGCCTTTCACGAAGTCGGCGCGCTCGATTCCATCGCGGACATCGTTTGCGCCTGCGTCGGAGTCGAACAACTCGGGATCAATGAAGTGCGCGTCTCGCCGTTGTTTGACGGGCGCGGCTGGGTGCAATGCGCACACGGCCAATTCCCGCTCCCCTGCCCTGCCACGCTGGAAATTCTCGCGGGCATTCCGCTGAGCCAAGTCGACGAGCCCTACGAATTCATCACCCCAACGGGCGCTGCGATCGTCGCCGAATTCGGGCGTTCCTTTGGCGTCATGCCGACGATTCGTGCCGAGAAGATCGGCTACGGCATCGGCTCACGAGTATTGCCAAATCGCCCCAACGTCCTCCGTGCTGTGCTTGGAGAATCCGACGCCAAATCAGCCACCCCGTATTTGACCGATACCGTCGTGCGCGTGGAAAGCAACCTGGACGATCTCTCGCCCGAGATTGCAGGGGCGGTCTTGAATCGGCTCATGGAAGCAGGCGCGCTCGATGCCGCGTTGCTGCCCATTCAAATGAAAAAAAATCGACCCGGCGTGCAACTCTCTGTCTTGTGCGAAGAGGCCGCACTGGGGAAAATCGCCGATCTGATTTTCGCCGAGACCACCGCTTTCGGGATTCGAATGGATCGCGTGGAACGCTGGAAACTAAACCGCCAGTTCGAAACCGTCTCCACCCCGTTCGGCGAGATCACCGTCAAACTCGGGCTCAAGGACGGCGCGGTTGTGCAGGTCGCCCCGGAATTTGAATCGTGCCGCGCGGCAAGTGAACGCACCGGAGAACCGTTGCGTGCCGTGTATGAAGCCGCATTGCGAGCCTACCACAATAAGTAGCAGCCGAGGCTCTCGTATCCTTGGCCATGGCACGCTTGGCAATTTAGACAGGATTAACATGATTCTCAGGATTACGTCCGTAATCGCCGCGGGCCGGTATTCCTATTCAAAATAGGCCTTCAGCACGTATTGTTGAATCATCCTGTGGGTATTGAAGAACGAGCCGTTGAGCGCGATGCAGTGGCGCATGATTTCGATGTAGCGCTCCCGGTCCTGGTAATAGAGCGGCAGGATCGTGCGCTCCAATTGATCGTAGAGCAGCGTGGCATCGTTTTCGCGGGGCGCATTCCGGTCCCGCACCAGTTCACCGATGCCCCAGCCGGTCACCCCTTCGATGCACCCCTCGATCCACCAGCCATCGAGCACGCTCAAGCTCGGCACGCCGTTGAGGGCCGCCTTCATGCCGCTCGTGCCGGACGCCTCCATCGGCGGTTGCGGCGTGTTCAGCCAGACATCCACCCCGGCCACCATCGAGCGCGCAATGTCCATGTCGTAATGCTCCAGAAACGCCACCGGAATTTCTGAGCGCAGATTTTGTGCGAACTCAAAAATCCGGTGGATCAAATTTTTGCCGTCCTGATCGCGGGGGTGCGCTTTGCCCGCGAAAATAATTTGCATCGGCCCCGCTATGGCATCGATTTCCCGCAGGCGTTCCAGATCAGAAAAAATCAAGTCGGGCCGCTTGTAAGCCGTGACACGCCGCGCAAAACCGAGCGTAAGCACATCGCAATCCATTCCCGCATTGGCCTCGCGGTTTACGTAATTGATGAGATCGCGTTTGGCCGCACTGTGTGCCCGCCAAATTTGGTCTTTGGGAATACTCAAGGCACTGCGCAAGCTGAAATTATCCTGCCGCCAACCGGGGATGTAGCGGTCGAAGAGCGCCGCGAATTTGTCTGACGCCCACGTTGCGCCATGCACGCCGTTGGTGATGGCATCGATCACGTAATGGGCGTACATTTCTTGCGCCACCTCCCCGTGCTTCTTGGCCACGCCATTGACGTAATGGCTCAGGTTGAGGGCCAGGTAGGTGAAGTTTACAATGCCGTCTGCGCAAAAAATATCCTGCATCTCCCGCACTTCGTGTCGACCCAATACCCGGTCCAGGAGTTCCAAAGGAAACTGATCGTGCCCCGCCGGCACCGGCGTGTGCGTGGTGAAAACACAGACCCGTTTCACCGCCTCAATGTCCTCGCGATTGAACCCTTCCCGCCCTGCGTTGTGCGCCGCTTCATCCAGGAGTTCCAAAGTCAGAAGACTCGCGTGCCCCTCGTTCATGTGGTAGCGGCCAATATTGCGATAGCCCAGAGCCCGAAGCATCCGCACGCCGCCGATGCCAAGCACGATTTCCTGGCAAAGTCGGTAGCGGGCATCGCCGCCGTAAAGATAATCGGTAAGCCTGCGGTCCTGCTCCGAGTTTTCGGGCAGATCGGTGTCCAGAAAATAGACGAGCACGAGGAACCCGCCCGCTCCGGTCACTTCGTACACCCACGCGCGGATTTGCACGGGCCGTCCCTCGATCTGCACCGTGACGCGCCCAGGCAGTTCCATCAAAAAATCATCGGGCACCCACGCCACCGGCTCTTCGGTTTGCCACCCTTGCGGATCAAGCCTTTGGTAAAAATACCCTTTGCGGTGAAGCAGTGTCACGGCAACCATCGGCACTTTCATATCCGCCGCCGCACGGATCGTGTCGCCCGCCAGAATCCCCAAGCCGCCACTGTAGGTGGGCACGCGCGCCTCCACGCCCACTTCCATGGAAAAATAGGCGATCATCGACCGGGACTTGTTCATAGCGCAGCACCCTGCTCCATTTAAAAGGTTTCGCTTGCCCCGGAACCGCTGGCCGGGCGCTGGGATTTTCCTTGCCAGCGCGCTTGGGGCATCCCTACTTTTGCAGCGTCCAAGGATTCAACCGGTTCGGAAACCTCTTTTATGAAAAAAGCTCTACTTACTCTGCTGCTCGCCATTTCCCCGCTTTTCACCTTCGCCCAAACCGCCGCTGTTCGTCCCGATATCGACGAATTGTTCACCGTCATGCGGCTGGAAAAAACGATGCAATCCACCATGGAGCAGGTGCGCAAGATGGTGCCTCAAATGACCGCGAACATGATCGGGAAAATGTCCGAAAATGATCCCGCAGCCATGCAAAAAGCCAAGGCGAGCCAAGAGAAGCTCTTTGCCTTGATCTACGACGAAATGAGCTGGGAAAAACTCAAGCCGCTGATGGCCGCCGTCTACGCCGAATCCCTGACGCCCGACGAAGTCAGAGGCGTCACCGAATTTTACAAAACTTCGGCGGGCCAGGCGTTTCTGAACAAGCAGCCCGTCATCGTCCAGAAATCTATCGCGATGCAGCAGAAAATGATGATGGATTTGATGCCGAAAATTCAGGCTGTGATCAAATCCGAGTTCGACAGCGCCAAGGCCGCCCCTCAACCGACGCCGTAGCCCCACCTACCGCGGGATGCGGCAGGTTTTGCTCTTAAAGTGCTGGTGGTAAGCCTCAGCCGGGTAGAACTCCGTCGCGTCCACGATTTCTGTCGCGATCGGTCCCTTGCCTTTGGCTTCCAACTCTGCCTTGGAAGCTTCAGCAATGGCTTTCTGTTCCGGCGTGTGGGTGAAAATCGCCGAACGGTAATTGTCCCCGATGTCCGGCCCCTGCCGGTTCACCTGGCGTGGGTCATGGATGCTCCAGAAGAGATCCACGAGTTGCTTGTATTTGACTTCCGTCGGATCGAACTCCACCTCAACCGCCTCGGCGTGTCCCGTCGTGTGGGAACAGACCTGGTCGTACGTCGGATTTTTGACATGCCCGCCCGTGTAACCCGCGTGGGTTTTCAGCACCCCCTTGGTTTCATCGAACGCAGCTTGCACCCCCCAGAAGCATCCGGCGGCAAAGGTCGCTTTCTCAAGATGCACGAGCTTTAAAGCCACCCCGTTCATGCAATAGCGCAAGCCGGTCGGCGGCGGGCCATCATTGAAGACATGGCCCAAATGGGAACCGCACCGGGCACATTGCACCTCCTCGCGCACCATACCGTGGCTGGTGTCCTGGACCACTTTCACGCGGTCGCCCTCCAGCGCCTGGTTAAAGCTGGGCCATCCGGTGCCGGATTCAAATTTAGTCCCGCTCTCAAAGAGCGGATTGCCACACGCGGCGCAGACAAACGTCCCTTCCTGATAAATATTTGCGCACTTGTTTGCGAACGGTTTTTCCGTCCCTCTTTCGCGCATCACATAAAATTGTTCGGGCGTCAGAATTTTGCGCCACGCCTCCTCGCTCAATTTCACTTTGTCGTTCATAGAAATCGCCTCCAGTTTTGCCCGAATCTGCGATGCATCGCCGAGTTTGGGAGGGGTCGAATTTACGGCCCAAACACCCAGGATCAAAGCCAGGCACAACGTCGCCACCGCAAAAAAAAGGGTTTTCATTGGTTTCAGTCGCCTTGGCAGTTACGGGAGAGGATACGCCAAATTGGGCGGGATGCAATTGCCCGAAAAATTTATCAGCAACTCAAAGAAAAAGGCGGCCGACATGCGCCCTCTCTTCTTTTCCTGAGTTCCTGATCCTCTTTTCTTTACCTCACCTGCACCGAGATTTCCTGCGCTATGGGGGCGGAAAGGGTTTGGGTGCGAACGAAGGAAACGATCTCTTCCTGAAGGGCGCCGCAACTGCGGCTCCAGCTTTTACGCGCGCGCAGTTGCTTGACGCAAAGCGCCAGCCCCACCAGATCGACATCGGTCGTTCCCGCGCCAATGAGCGTTTGCAGCCGGTCCCGCAGCCGGTTGAAAAAAGCCAGCTCATACCCGGCGCCCGCTTCCCGCGCGAGATCGACCAAATCGAGGCGTTCGCCCGGGAGCCCCAGGGTCAAACAGCGGGCGATTTCGGCGTAACCGATCACTTGCAGCGCATCCGCCAGCAATTGCGTCAGGCGCGGAATGGAGATGGCATTCCCTTGATATTGAGAGCCGAGGTAGTAGGTGATCGCTTCAGTCACATACGTGGCGAGCCACCATTTTTGATAACCCGCCTTTAACGCCGCTTTCGCCAGCGCCCGCTCAATCCATTCGCTCTGAAACGCGACCACCCGCGCGTCTTCCAACTGCACCAAAGGCATCCCGTCGGCTAGTGCGATCATTTGAAGAGTTCGGTTTGAAGGGCGCTCGCTTTGGCGCGGCGTCCCATGTTTTGGATTTCGTCGAGAAATTCGCCGATATCCTGAAATTGCCGATAAACGGAAGCATAGCGGACATAGGCCACCTGGTCCAGGGCATGCAGTTTTTCCATCACCTTCGCCCCGACCACGCTGGAAGCCGTTTCGCGCCCTCCCTCGGCCTCCAATTCCGCCTCGATCTCTTCCACAGCCTTTTCGATGGTTTCCAGCGAGATAGGCCGCTTTTCGCACGCTTTCAGCATGCCGTTGACCAGTTTGCGGCGGTCGAACGGTTCACTCCGTCCGTCGCGCTTCATCACCCGGGTCAATTCCCGCTCGATCGCTTCGTAGGTGGTAAACCGGTTTTGACACCCGATGCACTCGCGGCGGCGGCGGATCGACGCGCCGTCCCTGGAGGAACGCGAGTCAATGACCCGATCTTCTTGGTTTCCGCATTTAGGGCAACGCATGGCAATGAATTGTGTAGCCGAAATCATCTAAGCACAACATATTGTGGTGTCAACTTTCCTCTCTATCGGCACTCCCTGCCGGGCCGGATGGAAAAAATGCGCTTTTTTCCGCTTAAACGCGCCGGACCAACCTCGCCCGAATCAGTTTTCGCAAGGGAGGCGCCTCTGGCGATTTTCCATTTTTCTGCGCAGCCTGCGCGAACCGCTAATAATCCGACCAATGAATCTCGAGAATCTGGATGCGCCCAACAGCGGGGGTGCGACGGGCGGAAGCCGCCCCGAGGGCAAAACGATCACCATGGCAATGATCGCGAAGGCGGCCGGGGTTTCGCAGGGGGCCATTTCCTCGCTGTTGAACGACCGGGATTATGGCATCCGCGTGAGCGCCAAAACCCGTGAGCGCGTCTTCCGCGTCTGCCGGGAAATGGGCTACATGCCCAACGATTTGCGGGCTGTCGTGCGGATGTATCCGAAATTGGGAGATTTTGCCCTGCTGATCTCGCAGGAGACTGGGTTGGAAGACCCTTTGGCCGATCAGCTAGTGAAGTCTTTAATGCGGCAAATCCCCTCCCACCATCTCGCGGTGGCGACCTATGATCCCGCTGCGGATTACACGGCGAACCCGGACCTTCTGCCGCCCCCGGTATCGGGTGGAGTTGCCTCCCGCTTTCTCACGCTCGGCACGCCCAATGTCTCGCTTTTTTCAGCCATTTTGATGCACGAATACCCCGGCATCCATATTGGAGGGGAAGCCGGGGTCGCTGGTTTTACCAGTATCGTCCCGCAATATGCCAAGGGTTCCTGCAAAGCCATCGAAACGCTGCTCGCCCTGGGCCACAAGCAGATCGCCATTCTTTCTGGTCCGTTCGGCTCGACGGACCCGACGGTCATTGAACTGAACTTTGGAATTCGCGCGGCCTACAACGCCATCAGGACCCCGATCGAAGCGCAAAATGTCGTATATGGCGACTCCAGTTTCGAGCATGGCGTCACCTCTGTCGATCTCCTCCTGGATCGTCCCCAAAAACCGACGGCCATCTTCTGTTTCAGCGCCCTTACTGCTGCCGGGGTGCTCCACCAAGCCCAAGCGCGCGGGTTTACGATTCCCGGGCAGTTAAGCGTCCTTGCTTTTGGCGATACCCCGTTCGCCCCCCTGCTTCACCCGCCCCTCACCACCGTCTCGATTTCCGCCGAAGAGATTGCCGCCAAGGCGCTGGGGGATTTGGAGACCCGCCTCCAAGACCAGGACATCACCACCACCCGTACGCTCGCGGTCCCATGCACGGTGACCGAACGGGGCACCTGTGCTCCTCCCCCAACTCCCACCTAAACCAGCCGGACCCTTAGAAGTTGTCTCAAAATTCGGCGGGGGGGGGAGAAATGGGGTATGACAAGGCACGAGCGAGGAGCCTATCTGTGGACAGGCGACGAGGGAGTATGCCTGAAAGGTTGCAGAATAGCGCTCTTTTATCGGGGGGCGCGCGTCAGCCGCCGCACGCGCGGGAGCGCGAACCGCAACTGGCCTCAGGCCAGCGCGCGGCAGCGCGAAAGGGGTCCAGCGTCACGCTGGCTCTTGCCCTTAGGGTGGCGCATCTTTTGGCGCTGGCCTGCGTTGCTCGTCGGTCGCAGATCTGAAGAGACAGCTTCTTAGTGGCTTGGAAAACATTGACACCTCCCTGAAACGACTTATAAAGCTTCACTTAAACCATGAAGTCCCTTCATTTCTACATCACCTTAGCTCTAGGCGCACTCTGCTTTGTCTTGAGCATCACCTCCATTGTACTGGGCAGAAGCAACAACAACTTGCAATTGCAGCAGCAGCGACAGCAGGAAGAAATCAATAAGGGGAATGCGGCTCTCCAAATCGGTCAGAACATGTTGCGCGACATGGCCGAACTTTCCCTCAAGAACGACAAGATCAAGCAGGTGCTCACAAGCCATGGCTTGACGGTAAATGTTGCTCCCACGCCCACGCCAACTCCCGCACCCACCCCCTCCCGATAAACGCGTTTATGACAACACAAGACCATTTCGAATCCGCTAATTGCAAAGGTGCATTCCTGCCGCTCCTTCTTTTGGAAATCAGCTTTGCCCTTATTTTGATTTTCCAGCTTGCCACCCTGCTGCCGCAGCGCGATCTTCTCCAGCAAGTCATCAAGCAAAACGAAAAAGGGGTCGAGCAGTCCAAGCAATTACAGGCTGATTTCGTTAAGCTGGCCACGGAATTCAGCGAGGCAGCCCCGGAGGAAGCCAAGGCTGCGTTTGCCAAGAGGGGCATTCAGGTGGGAGGCATCGCTCCCGCACCAGTTGGCTCGCCTGCTGCAACACCGGCAGCCAAGCCGTAGCAAAACCCGATGGAAGTCCAGGCCCGAGCCGTCGTCCAACGGCTCCAAAACGCGGGTTTTCTCGCGTTTTATGCCGGCGGCTGCGTCCGTGACGCATTGCTCGGGCTGCTTCCCAAGGATTACGATATCGCCACGAGCGCACGCCCGGAGGAGGTGCAATCCCTCTTCCCGCGCACGGTGGCCGTGGGGGCGCATTTTGGGGTGATTTGCGTGCTCGAAGGCGGCTTTGAATTCCAAGTCGCCACGTTTCGTTCCGACGAGGCCTACGTGGACGGGCGACACCCGTCCGGCGTCACCTTTTCCACTCCGCAACTCGACGCCGAACGCCGGGATTTCACCGTTAACGGCATCTTCTTTGACCCCATCCGGCAGGAAGTGATCGATTACGTCCACGGGCGCGAAGACCTTGCTGCCGGGATTCTGCGGGCCATTGGCGATCCTGCCCAACGCTTTCGCGAAGACCGCCTGCGGCTTCTGCGCGCGGTTCGGTTCGCGGCCATTTTGGGGTTCACGGTCGAACCCGAGACCTGGCAGGCCGTCCAGGAAAACGCAGGGGAAATCCATGTCGTCAGCGCCGAGCGGATTCGCGAGGAACTCGTTCGCATCTTCACCTCGCCCACGCGCGTCCGTGGGTTTGACCTTCTGGATGCGAGCGGGCTGATGAAGGAAGTCCTCCCGGAGATCGAGGCGCTCAAAGGGTGCGAGCAGCCGCCCCAGTTTCACCCGGAAGGGGATGTATATGTCCACACGCGCAGGATGCTCGAACTGCTGCCTCCGGAGACCAGCATCCCGCTCGTTTTTTCAGTACTCTTTCACGACATCGGCAAACCGGCCACGTATTCGCTCGATCCCGCCGAAGGGCGCATCCGCTTTAGCGGGCATGACAAAGTGGGAGCCGCCATGACGATTTCCGTCATGGAGCGCCTGCGTTTTTCTCGCGAAGAGATCGACGCGACGGCGGAAGCCGTCTCCAACCACATGGTTTTTAAAGACGTGCAATCAATGCGCGTCTCCCGGCTCAAGCGGTTCATGGCGCGTCCCTATTTCGCGGACGAACTTGAGCTCCATCGGGTCGATTGCGCCAGCAGCCACGGCATGCTGGATAACTACGAGTTTCTGCTGAAAAAACGGGAGGAATTTGCCAGCGAACCGCTCATCCCGCCGCCGCTGATCAACGGGAAAGACGCGCTGGCGCTTGGCTGGAAGCCGGGGCCGAAAATCGGCGAAATCCTCGAAGCCGTTCAAAATCGCCAGCTTGAAGGGACGCTCACCAGCCGCGAAGAAGCGCTGGCGTGGATCAAAGCGGAGTTCCCGGCGGGGTAATGGTCTCACACAGAGACACGGAGACACAGAGTTAGGAGAAAAAATGATCCTCAATTTCTCCCCTCGTTTCTCCAATTTTCAACTGCATTAAAGCGAAAACCTCCCGATTAGACGTGGGCGTTCCATGTGCGCCAATACGCAGAGAGAACTGCCCGGATTGTGGTGCCGTGCTGACATTGCCAATGGAGCCGCGCAACGAACGCACATTACGCTGAACCACCTGGGGCGCCTATCAGCCCACGTGGACAATGCGCTTTTTATTAAATGCAAAAAAACCGGCTGCGAAGCCGGTTTTTTGCAAACCCTGTGCGTAAATGGATCAGCGCCTCCTCTTTTTGTTAAGCCGCTCTAAATAGCGTAAAGTATTTTTTTGAACGGATGCGAGAAACCGCCGAACCGCCGCAGGAGACGAGCACCAAGACTACCAGAGCCGCGATGGAACCAGGTTCGGGTGCCATCGCTGCGCCTGAGACAGAAAAATTGTTCTGGACTGCATCCACGTAGAATTTCACTGAGTCATCGCCTCCCGTGGAGTTGTCGCGCGATCCGGCCACGGTTCCAGAAAGAGCCCAGTTGCTCTGGGAGAGATCCGTAGTGGATGCAATCAGTTGAGAGAGTGTGCCGGCTCCATACAGAGCGGTTTCCGAAGTTTGAAGGGCACCGCCAGCCAGCGTGATGGCATTGCCAGCAGCGTCGGTGGCCGTAAAGGAAAGGTTGCTCAACGACATCGCGGTGCCCGGCTTGTTGCGCGAATCCTGTAGATTGATTGAAAGCGTGTTAAAGGAGCCTGTCGGAGTGATGCCTGGGCTGCTGGCGGTGGGCAGGGTGGCGGCTGATTGAACTGTGCCGGGAAGCGAAGAGAAGTCAGTTCCCCAAGCCAGTGTGGAAACTTGGGAGGGATTTGCCAAGTTGGTCAGGGTGAAGACAAAGCCTTCGTTGATGCGATGCTCAAACGAAAAACTGAACTGGGTGGCAGCCATCAGGTTGCCATTGCTTGTGCCGTAGCCCACCAGATTGCTGGCAAGAAAGCTGTTTCCGTTGGAGGTGGCGATGGTGCCTGCAGAATTGGAGAGGGATTGATCCCAGTTGGCATAGGAGAGACGGAACTTGGCTTCAGCCACCGTGGCATCCTGGCTGCCCAAGGTTACCTGATCCGAGTTGGCATAGTAAACACTGCCGTAAGCCGGTTGGGATGCTCCGCCGATCACGGCGAAGGAAAGCAAAGCAAGCAACAGCTTGGAGGTCAGCTGCAAGGATTTGGTTTGAGTTTTCATGGGTGTAATACTTTCTACGCAGGTCATCCTAACAATTGCGCATAAATACGCAATACGCATTACGGCGTATATTTGCTGGTTTCAGCCGACGTTTGTGCCGATTGTTTCATTGCTATTTTTAAATGATGATGAAATCCTCCCAAAGACCGTCGGATCGAACCGGATCACGCGATAAGGAAACGCGAGATCAAGCGACTATTAAATAGAAAATGTTCTAGATTAGAAGAGAGACAAAAGCTCTGCTTTTCTCCGTGTCTCTGTGTCTCTGTGTGAGAATCAGCTCCGGATCCCGCGCAGTTGCTGGCCTGACTTCCAGGCATTCACCCAGCGCGTGCCATCAATCTTCCAATCCCGCCCTTCACAAACGAGGGAATAAATGCACGGCGAGACACTCCCGTCGCGACCGATAAAGAGCACCTCCACGACAGCCTGGTTCCCCCTGCGTCGCCAGGGACCGAACTCCACGCGCCCCGTTTTGACCCAGCGCGCATTTTCGTTGCGCAGCATGTCCGCGAAACGCTCCAGCGGGAATCGCTGGTGGACCGTTGCGGAAGCCTGCTGGTAGGCCGCAGAAAAATCGTCGTTCCGGCAGGCGGCGAGTTGTTGGCCAACCACATTAAAGAGTTCCGCCGGTTGAAGCCGCTCCGAGCGCACCCCGTCCCAGTAATGCACCAACGCCGCCGTCGCGCAGACGGAGAAGAAAAAGAGAACGAGGGTGATTTTGCCTCTGGGGTTCATGCGCATTGGGAAGGCGCGCCGCCGCCGGGAGACTGCGTCGAGCCGAGTTGTTGCAGGAAGGCAAAAGTGTACAGTCCGGTCTTGTGTCCATCTTCCCAAACCGGCTGGATCGCATAGCCGCTTACTTCCCAATTGCGCAGGCGGAAACTGGCGGGAGTATAGCGCACCTCTGTTTTTGAGACACGCCCCAGCACGTCCGACTCCCCGCAGCAAGCCGCGCAGGGGCAATTGCGGCGCAAATACTCAAGCTCCAGATACGATTCCGCGCCATCACTCCAGGCGATGGCAAATTCGTTCCCGACCAGCGCGATATGGAGAGGCGAAAGGCGCATTTAACAATCAGCTTAGGGGAAACAACGCGAGAAGCAAGCCAGTCGAGAACCACCTGTTATTAACGCACCTCGCTAATCGGAAGAGGCGTGGAATGAGGCCGGAGTGCCATTACTTCAGCGCAATGGAGTTGCGCAGACAAGGGCGTTCCCAAATTGAGTTTGGGAACGAGAACCTTACGTGAGCCCACAAACAGACCCGCCTGTTCAACATCCGTAGTAATCCCTCCCTCCTTTGCGTTCTTTGCGGCTTTGCGCGAGATTTTTCCTTCTCCCGTGACATACAGCGATTTTTCAGGCTCAATACAGGGCTCGTCCATGAGCCTTGAGTCCCGCCTTGCCCATTTTTCCGTTCGCCGCCCACGCCTGATGCTTGCCGCGATGGCTCTCTTTGTCGCGGTTTGCGTGGCGATTATTGTCACCCGGGGCAGGGTCGATTCCGACGTGCTCAATCTGCTCCCCCAGCGGTTCGATTCGGTGCGCGCGCTCAAGGTCTACGATCGCGAATTCACCCAAGCGCGCGAGATTACGTTTGCGCTTTGGGACGAGGCGCACGCGACGGATTTGGATGGCTTTGCGGAATATTTCGGCGACGCGTTGCGCAAGGAACCGTGGGTGGTCCGGGTAATGGATCGCTCGCCCATGGACGCCCCCGAGGGAACGCGCGAACTCCAGACCCTCGCCATTCCGCTCTTGCTGGATCAATCCGCGCCCGCCTTTGCGCAGACGCTGCAAAAACTCGCGCCGGAAGCCATTGCCAAACGGTTCGCGATGAAACGGACAGAGATGGAAGCCGGTTCGCCCAAAGCCGAAATGGAGCTGAATTTGGATCCCCTCGGAATTGTTGCTCCGGCGCTCACTCCTTTCTCCGCCTCGTTCTCCGCCGAAAACACGCGTCCCCTCGCCGCTGCCGACGGGACGTTGCGCGTGGTGATCGCAGTGAGCACACAAACGAGCCTGGACGCGGAAACGTGCCGCGCGACCCTCGCGAAAGTGGACGATTTTAAAGCCCGCGTGCGCGCCGGTTGGAAGAGCGGCCCGGCCCCCGAAATCCTCGTCACCGGGCGCACCGCCTACGTGGGCGAACTCTCTGACGGGATGAAGCACGATGTGCTGGCCACCATTCTCGGTTCGGTGCTTTTGGTTTCAGGCGTGTTTTACGTTGGATTCCGCAGGGTGCGGCCGCTGCTGGCCATCTTACTGGTGCTGCTGCTCTGCTGCCTGGGAGCTGTGGCGGCGGGCGCGCTGCTCTTTTCGAAACTCAATGTGGTGACGATGGGGCTCTGCTCGATCCTTGTGGGGTTGGGAGTCGATTTCGGCATGCTCCTCTACGGCACCTACCAGACCCAGCGCAATTGCGGACTCGACCACCCGGCTGCCACGACCGCTTCCGTCGGCCAACTCGGGCGCGGCATTCTCTTCGGGGCATCCACCACGGCGGCCGCATTCGTCTCGCTGCTGTTGAGCGAATCGCCCGGCTTCGCGCAACTCGGCGTGCTGATTGGCATCGGCATTCTGATTGCGGCGGCGTTGATGATGACGCTCTTTTTTGTTTTCACCGGCTCCACACACAAACCGGGCGGCCAGGATCTCATATTCACTGCCACGCAAAGCTATCTCGACCGCCTTTTCCGTGCGCCCAAGCCGATCGTCTATGGCGCGCTGGGTCTGCTCGTGCTGCTCACGGCGTTTGCGGCGGCCCCGGTGGGAAATGTCCGCTTTGACGTCAACCCGCAATCCCTGGAGCCGCCCAACAGCCATGCCGGGTTCGCGTTGCGCAAAATCAAAGAAAAGCTCGCCAAGGGCAAAGCGGAGCCGGTGCTGGCGATCATCCAGGGACGCGATGCGGCGGATTTCCACGCGCAATGGAGCGCATTCCAAACCCAATGCCTCGCAGCCAAAGAGCGCGGAGAAATCGCCAATATTTCCACGCCGGCCGCCTTCGCCTTTTCGCCACAACGCCTGGAGGAAAACCTTGCCCGCTTGCATGCCTTCGATGCCGCCGCCAGCCGCACCGCGCTTAAAGAAGCGCTCGATGCGAATGGATTCGACGCCGCCCCGTTCCAGAGCGCATTTGACCTGCTTGATGCCTTTGCCAATCTGGGACGAGGCGATCGCGCGGCCCTCGACTGGCGGCGCACCCTGCCGGAAAATTCCAGTTGGCGCTTCGTCATTGACCGGTTCCTCTCGAATGCGCCCAACATTGGCGCAGCCTACATTACACCCAACCAGACCATCGGCGCCCCGGCGGAACAAAAAGCACTCCGGCGCGCCCTCGACACCCCGGGCGCCGCGCCGCTCTTTACCGGCTGGAGCTATGTGATGGCCGATCTCGTGCCGTGGAGCCAAACCAAGCTCGTCGAATTGAGCATTGCCATGGTCCTTTTCAACATCGCCTTGCTCGTCTTCATGTACCGCGCCGTCGCCCCCCTTGCCGTTCTCATGCTGAGCCTGGGCTTGAGCATCGGCGCCATGATCGCGGGGCTGAAAATCACCGGACTGCCGCTCAACCTGTTCAATGTCCTCTCCTTTCCCCTCGTCCTCGGAGTCGGCGTGGACTACGGCATTTACGTCATCCTCGCCGTGCGGCAACGCGACCGGGCCCGGCATGCCATGGCCTCTATTGTCAAACCGGTGATGCTCAGCGGGCTGACCACCATTGCGGGATTCGGCTCCCTCGGCTGGGCCAACCACCCCGCCCTCTCCAGCCTCGGGCTCGTCTGCGCGCTGGGAGTTGCCTGCTGTCTTTTTTCCACCCTTTTCTTTATTCTTCCCGCCTACTTGTGGAAAGGCTACCGATAGTAATTGAAACCGATGAAACGCCTTTTTTGCCTCGTCCTCGCCAGCCTGAGCCTCCTGAGCTTCCCACTCCAAGCCGCCCAACCGCTGACCGCGCCCGAGCGGGCCGCACTTTTGCAACGCCTCCAGGCGCTTCATCAAAAAGCCCCGTGTTTTGCGGCAACTTTTTCCGAACAGCGCAGCTCCCGGCTCTTGAAAAAGCCGCTCACCAGCACCGGACGCATCGCTTTCCAGATTCCCAACAAATTCCGCCGCGAAATGTCCGGTTCCAACCCCAGCCTGACCATCAGCAACGGCCGCGAACTCTGGATTTACTATCCCAATTTCAAGGAAGCCGAGCAATACACCTTGGGCAAACGGGCCATGTTCGACGACGCCCTGGCCGCGCTCACCGCTGGACTCAATTTCGCGCGAGTGGAGGAATTTTATCAACTCGAAATCACCCCTGAAGAAAGCGGCGGCTACCGGATAGTACTCACGCCCAACCGCAGCAATTTGAAACGGATCGTGGCGCAACTCGTCGTCCTCCTCGACAAAGAACTCGACGTGCGCCGCACCGACTTGACGCTCCCCAAGGGCGACCAGGTCGTCACCTCCTACAGCGCTCCGCGCCGGGACGCGATTCCGGAGAGCGCCTTTGAGTTCGTCCCACCCCCCGGAGCCAATATCAACCACCCTTTGGGAAAATAGCAGCTATGTATTGCGTGCGGGGAATTTTCTATTTGCAGCCCCGCTGGATTCCGGCTACTAATCCCCACCCGCTCTCGGAGCGCATTTCCCTGCCTCATGGTGTAATGGTAGCACAGCAGATTCTGAATCTGCTTGTCTAGGTTCGAGTCCTAGTGAGGCAAAGTTTTCCCCATTTTGACACACTACGTCAATCTGTGCCCGATATGTCATTTAATGGATTGTTCGCATGGTTGGGGGTCTACATCAAAGTTTGGGGACTGAATTGGAGTTAAGTAGTTGTTTTAGTGGTGGTTGAGTTCGGTTTGAAGTTGGTGTTCAAAAATTAACCGCATTGAGCGATGACTCGCAGACGGTAATTTTCGAAGTTTCTAAA
>JAPLTE010000051.1 GCA_026398235.1 Verrucomicrobiota bacterium | reverse complement strand
TGGTTTGCGCCTAAGTATTGACCCCGCCCCGGTGTTGCCCTAAAAGCAACATCCCCGTGGTGCCATGCATGCGGGTCAAACCAAACCATTTGTGGAACTCAGTCTAGGAGGGCATCGCCCCAGAAACGTCGATTGGAAGCGCGCCGCAGCCCTGCTTTATGGGGACTGGGGCACGAGCAAAGCCTATGTGACCGGCCTCGCCTTTCTGGCGGCCGGGTTTTCCTCGCTCTGGCTCATCCTGGCCGTTTGCGCGCTCACCGGTTTGGTGGCGATCAATTACGCGGTCATCTGCCGCCATTTTCCCGACGGCGGGGGCGTCTATTCCGCCGCCCGCTCCCAAGGCCGTTCGCTGGCGGTGATCGG
The DNA here is from genome assembly GCA_026398235.1 of Verrucomicrobiota bacterium. Taxonomy (GTDB): domain Bacteria; phylum Verrucomicrobiota; class Verrucomicrobiia; order Chthoniobacterales; family Chthoniobacteraceae; genus UBA695. Next base: position 16,517 of record JAPLTE010000051.1, on the reverse strand, counting down.
GGCGCTGCTGCTCATTGCGGATCTCACTGTGACCGCCGCGTTGAGCGGTTGGGCGGGGTTGAGTTATTTGACGGCGGGGGCAGAGCATTACCCGGCGGTCGCCTTCCTGAAGGAGCACATCGTTTTCGCCACGATCGGCATTCTCGTTTTCATGGGCTGGCTCAACTGGTATGGCCCCAAGCACAGCGGCAGCCTTGCCGTGCTGCTCTCGGCCCCGGTCATCGTCGTCGTGCTGATCCTTATCGGCATCAGCATCCCTCACCTCACCCTCCAATATGTGGAACCGCCCCACCAGAGCGCCAGCAAAGTCTGGGTGCAGTTCGTGGGCGTGATCCTGGCACTCAGCGGCGTGGAAGCCATCGCCAACATGACGGGCGTCATGAAGCTGGATCCGGGTTCGACCCCGGAACACCCCAAGGTCCACCGCGAATCCGCCAAGGCGATCTGGCCCATTGCGTTTGAAGTTGTATTTGCCACGGCCATCCTCGGCTGGGCGATGCTCTCGCTCCCCAGCGTATTGGAAACGACCATGGGCCTGCACACCAAGCCGGAGTGGATCGCCGCGATGGACAAGCGCAACGAAGATATGTTGCGCTTCATGGCCGAACAGTTCGGAAGGGCCACCATCGCACCTTGGTTCGGGACGGTGTTTGGATGGGTGGTCGGGGTTTTGATGGCCCTCTTGCTTTTGAGCGCCGCCAACACCGCCATCGTTGCAATGGTGGGTCTGCTTTTTATGATGGCCCGCGACGGCGAAATGCCTGCGGCTTTCACCAAGCTCAACCGGCACGGGGTCCCCCTCGCTCCGGTACTCATTGCGGTCGGCCTGCCGATTATCGTTCTCTTGACCACCTCGGATTTCACCTCGCTTGCCGGGCTCTATGCCATCGGCGTGGTCGGCGCGATCACCGTGAATCTTGGCTCCTGCGCGGCCAACCGCGTCATGGGCTTTACCTGGTATGACCGGGTTCTTTTTGCTTTCACATTCCTGATCCTGTTTGCGGTGGAAATCACCTTGGCGCGCACCAAACCGGACGCCCTTTTCTTCGTCCTCTGCGTGCTGGGCCTCGGGTTTGCCCTGCGCACCTACGCGCAGAAGCGCGCCGGGCTGACCAACCTCACCGTAAGCCGTGAACTGGCTGACATTGTCACCCCGGAATCCATCGCAAAGCTCCGCCCGCGTCTGGTCGAAGGTCAAAAAATCATGGTCGCCGCCCGGGGAGTGACTCCGGTGCTCCGATTCGCGCTCGACGAGGCGCAACTGCGCAAAGCCACCCTCTGCGTGCTCTACGTGAAGGAACTCGCGGTGTTTATCCCGCAAGGCCCCGCGACCACCGGGCGCGGCCGCCCCAAATGGCAGGATGACCCGCAAGCCGCCGCGATCATGTCGCTGGTGATGAAGGCCGCCGAAGACCGCCAAGTCGATGTCATGCCGATCTACGCCGTGAGCGACAACCCGGCAGGCACGATTCTCGATCTCGCTGCAACGCTCGGGATCGACTACCTCATGCTCGGCTCCTCGCATCGCATGAGCATGACGAAGATCCTCAAAGGCAACGTCATCGCCCAAGTGGCGGCGGGTCTGCCCGAGGATATCCAACTGATCATCCACGGATAAAAGACAACGAATCAGGACCGCCTTACCGCGATAGCGGTTTCTGGATTCCTGGTTTCCTGATTCCATCTTTTCCTGTTCTTAATTGAATCTCCCGCGCGCTCTGGCATGATCGCGCCATGTGGAAAGGCCGCTTTCAAACTGACACCGCGCAACTGCTCAAAGACTTTAGCGAGTCGATCTCGTTCGACTGGAGGCTCTACCGGCACGACATCGCCGGTTCCATCGCCCACGCGACTGCGCTCGAAGCCGCCGGGCTGATCACCCAACCGGAACTGGAAGCGATTCGCTCGGGGCTGCTTGCGATCCGCGACGAGATCGACGCGGGCAAATTCACCTGGAAGCCGGAGCTTGAGGATGTCCATATGAACATCGAAGCCGAGCTGACCCGGCGCATAGGCGATCCCGGCGCGAAGCTCCACACCGCCCGCAGCCGCAACGACCAGGTGGCGCTCGACCTGCGGCTCTATCTGCGCGACGAAGCCGAGACGATTTGCAAGCTGCTGGCGGAGGTGCAAAAAAGCCTCGTCGCGCTGGGGGAGGCCAACATCGAGGTCATCATCCCCGGCTACACTCATCTCCAGCGGGCGCAGCCGGTCCTGTTCAGCCATCATCTGCTCGCCTATGTCGAGATGTTTGCGCGCGATGCGGGCCGCGTGAACGACGCCCGCAAACGGCTCAACGTGATGCCGCTCGGCTCGGGCGCCATCGCCGGGTCCACCCTCAATCTCGACCGCGAGTTGATCGCGCGGCTCCTCGATTTCCCCGCCGTCACGCAAAACAGCATGGATGCCGTGAGCGACCGCGATTTCGCCGTGGAACTGCTCTCCGCGCTTGCGTTGGTGGGCATCCACCTCTCCCGCCTGAGCGAAGACCTGATTCTTTGGGCCAGCGCCGAGTTCAAGTTCGTCACCATCTCGGACGCTTACACCACCGGCTCGAGCCTCATGCCGCAAAAGAAAAACCCGGACGTGTGCGAACTCACACGCGGCAAGAGCGGGCGACTCGTGGGCAACCTCGTCGCGCTGCTCACCACGTTAAAAGGGCTCCCAATGACCTACAACCGGGACATGCAGGAGGACAAGGAGCCGGTGTTCGACTCCGTGGACACCGTGAAAGCCGCGCTCCAGATTTACGCCGCCATGCTGCGGGAAATCGAGGTGAACCCGGAAGAATGCTTCGCCGCCGCCGCGGATTGGGGCCGGATTGGGGCCTGCTCGCCACCGATGTCGCCGATTATCTGGTCTTGCACGGCGTGCCGTTCCGCCAAGCGCACGAGATCGTCGGAAAAACCGTCGCGCTCTGCCTCAAACGCGGCGTCGGGCTGCACGAATTGACGCTCGCTGATTACAAAGCCCTCTCGCCCGCTTTCGAGCCGGATGTGTTGGAGATACTCACCCTCAGCCGCTCCATTGACGCGCGCACCAACCCCGGAGCCCCCGCCACGGCCAATGTGAAAGCGCAGTTGGAGCGGTGGAAGGCGGAGTTGGGGTAAGTGGTAAGTGGTATTGAAGATCCGCTTTCGGCGGGAAACCAAACCTTACCTGCCGCCAGATGCTGCACTGGATCCGCCACCCCTGCCGGGGTGAGAGGTTGGGGGGCGGGTTCCGGGGGTGTCGCTTCGCTCGACCCCCGGCTAATATCTGTGAACCCTCCGGGTTCCTGAAGAGCCAAGCCCCCCGAACGCACCCCCCTCTTTTTTCGCGCCTTCGCGCCTTCGTGTGAAAATTCTTCTCGTTCCCAAACTCCATTTGGGACTGCACTGCTGCGTAGCAGCTTATCCTACGCGAAGCGCATTTTGCAGAGCCCTGTAACGCACTTGTCTTGCAACTCCATTGCCGGGAGAACCTTGCGCCCTCCTCGTCTAACGATTGCTACGCGTCCTTTGTTTTTCCTCTTTGCGTCTTTGCGCCTTTGCGTGAGATAAACACCCATGCGTTTTCATAATTTAAACCAGAACGCCCCTGGCTGGCAGACGCTTTCCGATACCGAAGGGTTCGCCAATCCGTTTGCCGAGGTGCATATTGTCAAAGTCACCACGCCGATGCGGCCTGAGGGCGCCACCTGGACGGTTGTGCACCGGAAGGGGGCGTGTGTTGTTGCGCCCATGACCGCCGAAGGGAATCTCCTTCTCATCCGGCAGGAGCGCATCCCGATCCGCTCCTCGATCTGGGAATTCCCGGCCGGACAGATCGACCCCTCCGGGGAACACGACGACGCGCTGATCCGGGAGACCGCCCTGCGTGAACTGCGCGAGGAGTGCGGCCACGAACTCGCGCCCGGCGGCGAATTGCTCCCGCTGGGGATGTTTTTTTCCTCGCCGGGCATCATGGACGAGCACAACTACCTGTTTGTCGCGCGCCCGATTGTCCCCAGCCCGAACGGCCCCGAACCCGAAGCCGCCGAAGCCATCGGCGAATGCCGCGCCTTCACTCCCGCAGAGTTCCGGCAAATGATTGCCTCGGGTGAAATCCGCGACGCCAACACGCTTGCTGCCTTTGCCCGCATGACGGCGATGGGCATTTTGTAGTTGAGAGAGGAAGATGTTGAGAGTTGAAAGAAGAAAGGCCATCTTTGCCTCGTCTTTATCTCAACTCTCAACTAAAAACTCTCAACCTCCCGATGGCCCTCCTTGATCGCCTTTTCAAACTCCGCGAAGACACCGACACGGCAAAGCCGTTCCTCCAGCATTTGGAAGAACTGCGCTGGATGATCATGAAAATGGCCCTGGCGCTCGGGATTTGCATGACCGGGAGCCTCTATTACCAAAAAACGCTGGTGCATGTGATGGAACGGCCGCTGGCGCAAGTCGATCCCACCCTGGTCTCCAAGCTCCAGAACCTCGGCGTGATCGACCCGATTACGATCTCCTTCTCCCTCGCCTTTTATGCCGGGCTCGTCCTTTGCTTTCCGCTGCTCCTCTTTTTTCTGGCGCAATTCGTCATTCCGGCCCTGACCCACAAGGAGCGGCATGTGGTGCTCCCGGCCATTGGCGTCGGGTTCGGCCTGTTTCTGACCGGCGTGTCGCTTTGTTATTTTGTGATCTTGCCGCAAACGCTGCAGTTCTGTTTCGATTACTCCAAATCGCTCAATTTCGCCCCTTCCTGGACGGTGCGGGAATATTTCTCGTTTGTAACCCAGATGTTGATCGCATTCGGCGCAGCCTTCGAATTGCCGGTGGCGGTGATTGCCCTTGCCTACCTGGAATTGGTCAGCTTCGATCTCCTGAACCGGACCCGTCCCTACGCTTACGTGCTCGTGCTGACGCTGGCGGCGATCCTGGCTCCCACACCGGATCCGCTCTCGTTCCTCGCACTCGGCGGGCCGATGTGCCTGCTCTACGAGGCGTGCATCTGGATTGCCTGGATGCTTGAAAAGCGCCGCCAAACGCGCTAATTGCAAAAAAACATGAGCACATTTTCCAAAGCTTTCGCCCTCGGGGCCGCCCATATTGTGGGCATCCTCAAAAAGCCATGATGCGGGCGGAACTTGGGCCTACGCTCTTGGATGCGGCCACCATCGCCGCGCGCCTGGATGGGTTGGCCTGCGAGATCACCGCGTTTTATAAGGGCAAACCGCTCACTGTTCTGGCGATCCTCAACGGCAGCCTTCTTTTTGCAGCCGATCTGCTGCGGCGCATCCCGCTTCCCCTCCGGCTGGAAACCTTGAATGTGGCAAGTTACCATGGCGGAATGGAGAGCAGCGGGTGGGTCACTTTTCTCCAGGACGGGCTGCCGGATTTCGCGGGTCGGCACGTGCTTGTTCTGGACGACATTCTCGACACCGGCTGCACGCTTCAAGCGATCCGGCAGCGGCTGGTGGCGGAAGCGGCTCCGTTGAGTGTGCGCGTGGCGGTTCTCCTGCGGAAAAACAAACCGCGCGCGCAGCCGCTTGATGCGGATTATGTCGGGTTCGACATCGACGATGCCTTTGTGGTCGGCTACGGATTAGACCATCAAGGCCATTACCGGAACCTGCCGGACGTGCGGGTGGTACGGTAGAGGGGGCCGCGGAGGGTCCGCCCTTACCTGGCGATCCGTTGCAAACAGGCATTGATCAGCGCCACTTGCACGCGCACGCGCTGTTCCAACGCGAATTCGCTGGGGGTTTCAAACGTAAACGTCCGCTCGGCGTGGTGGAGATGCAGATAAACCGCCTCGGGAATGGCCGGGAATTTGTTCACGTTGATTTTGCGCCGGACCAAGCCCGCTTTGGAGGCGCGCCGATTGTCGATCATGGTGCGCCCTTCAATCGGAATCAGCGGCCGGGCGATTTCCACCAGTTCCTCGCCCCAAAACGGCGCGCGGCGTTCCAATTCGTAAATGTAGAGCCCGTGCCCGTCGTAATCCTCGTGCAGGTTCAGCGCGAGGCTGAACCGGTGCGGCTTGAGGAACATTTTGAGCGCTTGAATGTGCGGCACGTGATCATGCTGAAAAGTCCGGTTGAGGTCCTGCCCTTGCGCATCGGTGCGGGAATTGTGAACGAGCCCCCACGGGTTCAGGCACGGGAAAATGAGGCACGGTTCCCGGCGCAGCAGGTCCGGGTGGGCCTCGGCCCAGCAAATCAGCCCTTCGGTGGCCGCCGGTTCGTCCCCATGGATTCCGGCGGAAAGATACACCCCGCCTTCGGGCGATTGCCGCGAGCTGAGCATGAAGACTTCGTAGCCGCCCGCTTGCGCGAAGGCGCTCATTTTGAGCCCGGCAGCGCGCGCCACTTTGCGCCAACGCCGGATCAGGCGCGGGTAATCGTGGCAATGAAAAGGCGAGGGCGGAGCCTCCAGTTTGCGGTGCACGGTTATTGTTTCCTTCATCGGCTTGATTTTACGCGTTCCCGGAGCACAATTCAAATTTCCTTGCATGCAGCCGCCGATTTCACCCCATCCTCCAACTATTGACTCCGAACGCTTTGGCGGTCTGGGCCGCCTTTATGGACGCCCCGCGCTGGAAAAGCTCGCCCATGCCCACGTGGCGGTCGTCGGCGTCGGCGGTGTCGGCTCCTGGGCGGCGGAAGCGCTGGCGCGTTCAGGCGTGGGCCGGTTGACGTTGATCGACATGGACGACGTCTGCATCACCAACACCAACCGCCAGCTTCCCGCCTTGGACGGGGAGATCGGGCGGCCCAAAGTGGAGGTGCTCGCGGAACGCATCCGGCGAATCAACCCGGGATGCACGGTGGAAGCTGTGAGCGAATTTTTTCTGGAAAGCACCGCGGACCGGCTTTTGGCGCCGGGTCAGCCTTTCGACTGGGTAGTGGACGCCGTGGACCGGATGTTTATCAAATCACTGCTCATCACAAAAGCCCGCGAGCGCGGGATCGCGATGCTTACGGTGGGCGGCGCGGGCGGGCGGCGCGATCCGACACAGGTGCGTTGCGGCGATCTCGGGGCCACCGGTGGCGACGCATTGTTGAGGCAGGTGCGCCGCGAATTGCGCCATACCCACGGCTGGGCCATCGGACGCGGAGAGGCGTTTGGCGTGCCCGCTGTCTATTCCGCCGAACCGCAAATCTTTCCGCAAAGCGACGGCACCGTCTGTGTCACGAAAGAAGTCGGCGAGAACCTGCGCATGGATTGCGCCAGCGGCTACGGCGCGGCTTGTTTCGTCACCGGGGCTTTCGGATTTGCGGCAGCGGGGGAAGTGGTGCGGCAGATTGCGCTATGCTGATGGCGGACGTAAACCCATCGCGCCCGGAGGTCGCGATCCACCCGTGGTGGATCGACCGCTCCGCGGGCGATCGGGATCGCGCTCCGATGCAGCCCTAAGCTGCCAACTCCAGCCTCGGCGCGTCGCTCCAGAGGTCTTCGAGGCTATACAGCTCGCGTTTGACCTCGTGGAAGATGTGGACGACCACCGAACCGTAATCGACGATCACCCACTGGCTCAACGGGTAGCCATCCACAGCGGTCGGCTTCACGTTGTGCTCGTCGCGGATCCGTTCAGTGATGCCCCCGGCGATGGCTTTGAGCTGCGGTTCGGAGTTCCCCGAGCAGATCACGAAAAATTCGGTAAAAGTGGAAATGCCCCGCAGGTCGAGCACCACCACTTCTTGGGCGTGTTTCTCGTTGGCGTAAGCGGCACAGAGGCGGGCGAGTTCTTCGGATGTCATCGGTAAAGGGAGTTCTGTAGGATCAGGTCGTGGACTTTGTCCGGCACCAGATACCGGATTGATTGGCCGTTGGCAATGCGCTTGCGGATATTCGTGGCGGAAATATCGATGCGCCGCTCCAGGGTCACATACGGCAACGGGGTGGCGTGCTGGCTGCGGCAGAGAACGGCAAAGGTCGCCAGGTGATGCAGTTCGTCGACGCGGCGCCAGGTGGAAAGCGAGGCGACGTTGTCTTCGCCGACCAAATAAAAAAATTCTACATCCTCCCCAAACCGCTCCCGCAGCGCGAGCAGCGTGTCGATGGTGTAGGAGACGCCGGGGCGGCTCAGTTCCATCTCCTCGATATCAAAGCGGGGCTCGTTTTCGATCGCGGCGCGGATCATTTCCGCCCGCAAATGCGACGGGGCGGCCACCCGGTCGGTTTTATGAGGCGAGACGGCGTTGGGGATGAAGTAAAGGCGGTCGAGCCCGAGCGTTTCCACGGCTTCGCGGGCCAGAATGAGATGGCCGTTATGAATAGGGTCGAAGGTGCCTCCGTAAAATCCGAGCTTCATTATGCGAGAGCAATCTACCCCATCCCGCGCCGGGACGCCAGAAACTTCCCGACCAGCCAACGCGGCATGGCAAGCGCCCGAGGTTCTCCCATCTTTTCCTGAGTTCCAGATTCTCTTCTTCCCGGTTTCGGGTTATTGGATGAACCATGAAACCGCTTCTTGAGGTGCTCCGCGCAACGGCGGACTATTTCGCCCGGCATGGCGTGGAAAGTCCGCGGCTGAACGCCGAGCACCTTGTCGCCCATGTGTTGGGCAAAAAGCGGATCGAGCTTTACATGGAATTTGACCGCCCCTTGGGCGAACGCGAACTGGCTCCGTTGCGCGAATGGATCCGTCGCCGCGCCGCCGGCGAGCCGTTGCAGCATTTGCTGGGGACGGTGGAGTTTCACAAACGGGTCTTTGCCACCGATGCGCGCGCGTTGATTCCCCGGCCCGAAACCGAGTTGTTGATGGAACATGTGTTGAAGGAGCCGTTGCCGGAATCCCCACGCGTTCTGGATGTGGGGACCGGCAGCGGGGTGATTGCGCTCACGCTCGCGGCGGAACTCCCCCATGCGGAGGTGACGGCGGTGGATGTCTCGCCTGACGCGCTTGCGCTGGCCCGCGAGAACGCCGGGCGACTCGGGTTGACCCCTCGGGTCCTCTTTCTCCAAAGCAACCTCCTGGAAGCGGTGGACGGGGCTTTTGACCTGATCGTTGCCAATCTCCCCTACATTCCCGGCGGCGAAATCCCCGGTTTGGCGCGCGAAGTGCAGCACGACCCCGTGCTTGCCCTCGACGGCGGCCCGGTGGGCACAGAATTGATCGAGCGTCTCATAGACGCCGCCCGCGCTCACCTCAAACCGGGTGGGCGGCTGGCGTTGGAGATCGGGATCGACCAATCCGCGCGGCTCGCGGCGGAAATGGAGCGTCAAAATTATCGGGACATCCGGCCCGTGCCGGATTATCAAGGCGTGCTGCGCTTTTTGTTTGCGACTTATGGATAAAATTCTCGTGCATGGGGGTCAAACCCTGAGTGGTTCGGTGCGGGTGAGCGGTTCCAAAAACTCCGCCCTGCCCATTCTGGCCGCGTGTCTGCTTACCAAGGAGCCGTGCATCATCCGGCATGTGCCCGATTTAAGCGATGTGCATTACATGCTCCAAATCCTGAGCCATCTGGGCGCGGAAGTGGAACGGGCCAGTGGCACGGTGACGGTGCGTGCGGAGAATATCAAATCGATCGCCCCGTATGAGATCGTCCGCAAAATGCGCGCCTCGGTTTGTGTGCTCGGGCCGCTTTTGGGGCGCGAAAAGGAAGCGACGGTTTCGCTGCCCGGCGGATGCGTGATTGGCGACCGGCCCATCGACCTGCATCTGCGTGGCTTTGAAGCGCTCGGCGCGGCAGTGCGTGTGGAATGCGGCAACGTGAAAGTCTTCGCGTCGAAGCTCAAGGGAGACGAGATCAACCTGAGCGGCAAATTTGGGTCCACGGTGCTCGGCACCGACAATATCATGATGGCGGCGGTTCTCGCGGAAGGCGTCACCATCATCGAAGGGGCGGCGGCGGAACCGGAAGTGGTCGATCTCGCCCATTTCCTCAACGCCATGGGGGCAAAGATTGAAGGGGCGGGCACCCGCCGGATTGTCATCGAGGGAGTTCAAGAACTCCACGGGGCGGAACATGCTGTCATCCCTGACCGGATCGAAGCGGGCACTTTTATGGTCGCGGCGGCTATCGCGGGGAGCCGCGTCACGTTGCGCCGGGTCGTGCCGGATCACCTCAAGGCGGTGAGCGAAGCGCTGGTCGCGGCGGGCTATGGCATTGAGACCTCGCGCGACACCTTGACGGTTGTCGGCAACGGCAAACCCAAGCCGCTGGAGCTTCTCACCGAGCCGTATCCCTGTTTTCCCACCGATATGCAGGCGCAGATGTGCGCGCTCTTAAGCGAAGGGGAGGGGATCAGCGTGATCACGGAATCGATTTTCCCGCAGCGGTTCATGCACGTCTCGGAGCTCAAGCGCATGGGGGCGCAAATCACGCTGGAAGGCGCGACTGCCGTGATCAAAGGGGTGGAGCGCTTGAGCGGCGCACCGGTGATGGCGAGCGATCTGCGGGCATCTGCCGCGCTCGTGCTGGCCGGATTGCGAGCCAGTGGCGTGACGGAAGTCAACCGTGTCTATCACATTGACCGCGGATACGAGTCCATTGACGACAAACTCAACGGACTCGGGGCGCAGATCGAGCGGGTGAAGGTGTAGCGAGCCGCAAGCCGAAGATTTGGGCCGCAAAAAGACGCAAAAAACGCAAAATAGGATATTGAGATGGCACGCGCCGTCCCATCGCGCCCGGAGGTCGCGATCCACCTAATGCTCCGCCTTCGGCAAGGTGGATCGACCGCTCCGCGAGCGATTCCGGGGGAGCGCATCGGAAACAGATCTCCTCTTTTGCGCTTTTTTGCGGCTATTGTTTGTTTAATTCCGCGCGAGATACCCGGCCACGCCGTCGAACGTCGGTTTCATCGCTTCTTTGCCGATCATCCAGTTGGCGGGGCAGACTTCGCCGTGCTGCTCGAAATACTGAAGAGCATCCACGATGCGCAACGTTTCCTTTACCGAACGGCCCAGCGGCAGATCGTTGACGAGTTGGTGGCGGACGACCCCCTGGCGGTCGATCAGGAACAGGCCGCGGAAGGCGATCATCTCGCTGCTGGCGGTGAGGTGGCCCTCTTCGTCCAGGCTGTATTCGCCGTTGAGCACTCCGTAAGCGGAGGAAATGGTCTTGTTTGCATCTGCGATGAGCGGATATTGCACGCCTTGAATGCCGCCCTGCGCTTTGGGAAGCTGTGTCCAAGCCCAATGGGTCTCGGCGGTGTCGGTGGAACACCCGAGCACCTCGACATTGCGGGCGCGGAATTCATCCAGGCACGCCTGGAAGGCATGCAGTTCGGTAGGGCAGACAAAAGTGAAGTCCTTCGGATAAAAAAAGAGGACGACGTATTTGCTGCGGAAGGATTCCAGGGAGAGGTTTTCCTCAATCACCCCGTTGACCACTGCGCGGGTATTGAAGTTCGGAGCCGGTTTTCCAACGAGGATAGACATAGGGTTGTGGAGTTGGCGTCAAAGAAAGCACGAGGCAGGGCAGAGTGCAAAGAGAATTCCCCCACCGAAACCCGATTGGTTTAAATTACCCACCCTTCCGGGTTCCTGTCGGAAATTAGACAGGCGAAATTTGAGGCGAATGAAAATTAAAAGATTTATAAGTATCTATCAAAGAGTTACTTGAACGAGATATTGAATGTGTTTTGTTGTGTTGGCAAGGGACTTGCTAATGGGGGTGCATGCCGACAACGGCACTTCATAAAAGACCCAACAACAACCTAAAAAATATGGCCAAAATCAAGAACCTCACACTCGGCGCCGGCATTGCGCTGGCTGGAATCCTCCTGCCTGCCTCGCTGTACGCAGGAACAGAAACGAAAGCCGTCGTCGAACCCGCCAAGGCGTCGATCCTCACCGGCGACATCGGCATCAATTTCGTCTCCGAATACATCTCCCGCGGCGCGCCACAGGAGGTCAAGGGAGTGATCGCTCAACCGTATGCCGATCTTTATGTGAGTTTGTTTGAAGGCACAGGTTTTGTGAACAAGGTGAGCTTGAACCTCGGCGTCTGGAGCAGCTTCCACAGCGCACACACTGCCGCGGGTTCCGTGGGCACAAAGCATCGGAGCGCTTTTTACGAATTCGACTACATGCCCGGGGTGGCGGTGACGTTTGCCAAGAACTACACCCTTACGGCGAGCTATTTCGAGTTCGACAGCCCCAACAACGCTTTCGACCCCTCGCGCAACCTCAACTTCAACCTGGCTTATAACGATACCGATTTGCTCGGCGCGTTTGCCCTGCACCCGCACATAACCTATATGCGCGAATTGCAAGGCAAGGCGACCACCGGACCTGCCGGCACCCACGGCAATTACTATGAAGTGGGGATCTTGCCTGCCCTTCCGGCTTATGGCCCGGTGACGATCTCGTTCCCGATCACGGCTGGATTCGGCTCCAACGATTTCTACGCCCTCAATCACGGGTTCGGGTATTTCTCCGGCGGCGTGAATGCGGCAGTGGCGATCGCTTGTATCCCGGCGAAATACGGGTCCTGGGCGTTCAATACCGGGGCTACCTACTACCATTTGGCCGAGCAAAATGCGTATGTCTATAGCTCCGACAATAGGATCAGCCAAGATCGCGTGGTGTTCCAAGGCGGCATCGGCGCAACCTTCTAGGTTCTGCTGAGGACTCTTCTGGTGTTTGCATCCGCCGTTCCTGCAAAGGAGCGGCGGATGTTTTTTTCGGCTTTAATCGGAGCCCTGCAAGTGGGCTTGGAGAAACCAGAGCGATTTATCCAAGCCGCGTGATTGATTGGTGAACAGGTCGGCCGTGTCGGCATCGCCCAAGTCCATCGCGGATTTAATCGCCTCCCGCGTGGAGGCGGCGAGTTCGGCGTACCGTTCGACGAGTTCCTCGACAGAGGCCATTCCTTCGACCACGTGTAGCGGCCATTCCGGCAACCGGGAGGTGGACCCCGCCATCCGGACGGTTCCGGCGGCCATGCCCCCGAGCGCGGTGGCCCGTTCGGCAATCGTGTCGATCCACGGGAAAAGTTCCTCCGCGAGTTGATCGAAAAGCAGGTGAAGCTGCATGAAATGCGGGCCTTTGACGTTCCAGTGCGCCTGTTTGGTCTGGCTGTAGAGATCGGCGGTATCGGCGAGTTGCGCGTTGAGCAGCTCGATTATCCGTTCGCGCATTTGAGGAGGGAGATCGATATTGGTGGGAAAATTGGCGATGGCGTTCATACGTGCTCCTTCTTCGCATTTGAAGAGGGCACCGCGTGGGTGAGGGAAGAAAAGAATTTCTCACGCAAAGCCGCAAAGGTGCAAAGAACCTTCGTGTGAGACGAATAGCACATGAATCATGCGGTGATATGATCCGTTTAATCCTCGGACTTTCTGTTTTGTTTCTCGCTTTGGGAGTGCTGGTGGGCCTTCCTGTAGCTTACGTGGTCTGGATGATCAGAGCGTGGCGAGGTGGACGCAAAATGCTTTTCTGGAGCCAAACGGGAGTCGCCGTATTGGCCGTGCTTGCGCTGGGCTTTCTCCTCGACTTGACGCCTGCCTCCCACTGGTATTGGGAACGCCAGCGAACCCTGGCATGGACCGGCGTCGCATTTTCTTTTGGGAAGCCGCTTTACCATTGTGATACCGGCCCATCGTTCAATGGAGACGGTTACGTCGCCACAGTTGTGGCATTGAAGCCTGAAATAGCGCGTTATTTCAGCGCCCCGCCCGCCTCGTTCTTTACCGATTATCCTGCTATTCCGGGATTCAAAGATGGTGCGGGCGGATTGCAATTGGTGCACTGGCACAACGGCCCCGTGCGCGCGGACGAGGAGCGGTTTGTTCAGTTTGCCGTCGACGCAGGAAGCGGAGACCTGGCATCCTATTCCAGAGACAAAGACCTGACCAAAGAGGTGCGGCGAGTGCTCAATAAACCCACCTCGCTTTATGCCTACTATTGGCGCTACCCTGGCGAGCAGGTGAGCGATATCTATTTTTTCCTGATCGATCCTGAGGAGGGCCGATTGTACATCTTCCAAAACAATACGTAGCAAAAGGAAAAAGCGAAAAGAGGTGTTCTCTTTGCGTCTAGGCGGCTTTGCGTGAGATTTTAATCCGCTCCGTCCACTTTTGCGGGGGCGCGTTTCGCAAATCGCCCTCTGCCCCCCTTCGCGCCGGGTTTGGCTTCGCGCGGAGGGAATTCAAAACCGACTTTGCCTTTTTCGAGTTTCAGGAAGGCGTCGAAGGGGCGGTTGGTTTTGGAGGAGATAAATTTGGGGATGAGGTCGGTTTTGCCGGTCTCGATCAATTTGCGGGCCTGCTCGACGGGGATCTCCTTTTTGAGGATCTGCCGCCCCATGCGGAAGGTGCATTCCTTGGCCAGGGTGCGTTCGCACACGTAGGCGTTCTCCGTCTCGCGCACAGGCGCTTTTTTGCAGACGGGGCATTCGCCGAGGATGGGCAATGCGCTCACATCCACCGGAATGGCGTCCTCATCCTTTTTCTCGAACTCGAATTTCGCCTTGTGCTCTTCGTCTAGGAAGAGGGAGGCTTTGAAGGCCCGGCCCATCTTGGAGCGGAACCCTTCGAGCGGGCCGATTTTGCGCTCGGTGAGCAGTGTTTGCACTTCTTCGGGGGCGAATTCGCGGCCCGCCAGGGTTTTCCAGAAAACATAGTCGCAATTTGTGCAACGGTAGGTCCGGTAATCTTGCTTGAGCGGCCGGGTGCCGCATTTCGGGCAAGCGACATCGAGGTTGTCGAACGCCCCCTCGGGTGGCTCGCCGCCGTTGCGGATTTTTTCGACGATTTGGAGCGTCAGTTCGCGAATCTGCCGCATGAACTCCTCGCGCGGGAGCTGGCTCTGCTCCATCTGCTTGAGCTTGAACTCCCATTCGCCGGTCATCTCGGGCCGGGTAAGGGTCTGCACGCCGATGCCGCGCAAGCCGGTGATGAGCGAGATCCCTTTTTGGGTCGCCATCAATTCGCGCCCTTGGCGCATCAAGTAATCCTGGTAAACCAGTCCTTCGATCACGGCGGCACGAGTGGCGGGGGTGCCGAGGCCGCGCGCGCTCATCGCTTCGCGCAGTTCCTCGTCATCGACGAGCTTGCCCGCCCCCTCCATTGCGGAGAGGAGGGTCGCTTCGTTGAACCGTGCGGGCGGCTTGGTCTGGCTTTCCTTGACTTCGATCGCGCGCGTATCGGCCTGTTCGCCGGGGGTCACGGCGACAATGGCTTCGCCGCCTTCCTCGCTCGCGGCTTCCTTGCCATAGACCGCCATCCAACCCGGGTCTTTGATGATTTTGCCCTCGGTCTTGAACGGCTCGTTTTCCACCCGGGTGATGCGGGTGGTGATCTCAAATTGTGCCGCCGGGAAAAACACGGCGATGAACCGCTGGGAGACGAGGCGGAAAATTTTGCCCTCGGCTTCGCTGAGGTTTTTGGGCTCCACGCCGGTCGGGATGATGGCGTTGTGGTCGGTGACCTTGGCGCTATTGAACACCCGTTTGTTGGGGCGCACCCAGCCATTGGAGAGCGCCTTGCGGGCGTGCACGGCAAGGGCCGGTTCGGGGAACTCGGCCATGACGCGCTTGACGGTGTCGAGGTTGTCCTCGGGCAGGTAGCGCGAATCGGTTCTCGGATAGGTGAGCGCCTTGTGTTTCTCGTAGAGGGCTTGCGCGATCTGGAGCGTGGTCTTGGCGCTGAACCCGAACCGCCCGTTGGCTTCCCGTTGAAGGGTGGTCAGGTCGTACAGCTGCGGGGCGATCTGGCTGGAGGCTTTCTTTTCCTCGGTGACGATGCCCGGCTTGCCCTCGCATTTGGCGCGGATCGCCTCGGCTTCTTCGCGGGTCCAGAGACGTTCCGCCTTGAGGGTGTCGTCCTCGGATTTCTTGAATTTTTCGTCAAACCAGCGGCCCAGGTATTCGCCTGCCGCAACGCCAAACGTGCCCAGCACTTCAAAGTAAGTGCGCGGTTTGAAGGCGCGGATCTTTTCCTCCCGCTCGACCAGAATGGCCAAGGTCGGTGTCTGGACGCGGCCTGCCGTGGTGAGGCGGAAGCCGCCCTGCTTGGAGTTGAACCACGTCATCCCGCGCGTGGCGTTGATGCCCACCAGCCAGTCGCTTTCGGACCGGCAAACGGCGGCGTCGGCCAGCGGAAGCATCTCTTGGTCGGTGCGCAGATGCTTGAACGCGGTGCGGATGGCTTCGGCGGTCATCGATTGGAGCCAGAGGCGCTGGATCGGCTTTTTGACTTTCGCCATCTGGATCAAGTTGCGGAAAATCAGCTCCCCTTCGCGCCCGGCGTCGCAAGCGTTGATGATGCCGTCCACGTCGGCGCGTTTCATCAGGCGCTT
Organism: Verrucomicrobiota bacterium; assembly: GCA_026398235.1. Taxonomy (GTDB): domain Bacteria; phylum Verrucomicrobiota; class Verrucomicrobiia; order Chthoniobacterales; family Chthoniobacteraceae; genus UBA695. Next base: position 302 of record JAPLTE010000051.1, on the reverse strand, counting down.
GAGCAGCTTGAAGCGGGTCTCGGCCTTGCCATCCGTGGGAGCCAGCTCAAATTCCTGGGGCAGGATGGGGAGATTTTCGATCTTCCACTTGCCGCGCTTTTCCAACCCCTCGGGCACAATGAGTTCCAGAAGGTGGCCAATGGCGGAGGCGACCACGAATTCGTCGTTCTCGTAAAAGTCGCCTTCCTTCTTAAATTTTCCCAGCACACGGGCAATGTCGCCCGCGACGCTCGGCTTTTCTGCAATGACCAGTTTTTTACCCATGTTGAAACTTCGAAATTTAATGCAATCTGGAACTCAGG
>JAPLTE010000052.1 GCA_026398235.1 Verrucomicrobiota bacterium | reverse complement strand
TGAGATTCCTCCAGAGGCTTGATGTGGCCGTCCTCCACCATCGCTTTGCGGCAACCGCAGAACAGGAGCGCAACCAGGAGAAGCGTGTGCGTTTTCATTGCGGCACCTCCACGATCCGCACCGGCTTCAGCTCGTGCAAAAAGCGCCGGGCTGTTTCCAGGGAGAACTTTGGGTCGTCCTGCTCCAGGCAAAGGAAGAACCGGTTGTCAGTCGCTCGTTGGAAATCCGGGGCATTGAAAATGGGGTGATGCGGGCGGGGCAGTTTGATGGAAACAAACAGCCCGAGCACTCCGCTCAATGCCGCAATGAGAACGGTCAACTCGAACGTTACCGGAATGAACGAGGGCCAGCTGTGGAACGGTCGCCCTCCGATGTTGAGTGGGTAATCCACGGCCATGGAATACCATTCCATAAAATAACCTCCGCTTCCGCCCAGGATCCCGCCCAGCAAAAATACCAGAGGCAGCCAGTTGCGTTTTTTTCCCAGCGCACGGGAAAGACCCTCAACAGGAAAGGGAGTGTACGCGTCCATGCGGGTGTACCCTTGCGCCGTGGCCGATTGCGCTGCGGCGATGAGAGCTTCCGGAGTGGTGAACTCCGCCATTAAACCGTAAGGGAGAGGAGTCATGGGGCGTGGTGTTTTTCCGCGATCAATTCTTTGACATCGCTGATGGCAATAGCCGGAGCCAGGCGGATGAACAGCAGGAAGAGCGTGAGAAAAAGTCCGCCGGAGCCGATGAGGGTGGCCCAATCCCAGGCGGTGGGCCAATAACTGCCCCAACTGGAGGGGATGAAATCCTTGGCGAGACTGCAAACCACAATCATCACCCGTTCCAGCCACATCCCGAGGTTGATGACAATGGAGACCCAGAAGAGCATCCATTCGTTGGTGCGAACCCGGCGAGACCAGAGGACTTGCGGGATCAAGACGTTGCACAGGATGACTGCCCAAAAGATCGGAGCCCAAGAGCCCCAAAGCCGCGCGATCGTGTTGGCGTATTCAAACGGGTCCGCGCTGGTGAGCCCCATCAAGGTTTCCATAAAGTAGCCGTAGCCGACCATCAGCCCGCTCACGAACATCACGCACGCCATGTTGTTGAGATGATGCGGCGTGATCAAATCGTGCAGTTTGAAAATGCTCCGCAGCGGCAGCATCAACGTCAGCACCATCGCGAAGCCGGAGAAAATCGCTCCCGCAACGAAGTAGGGCGGGAAAATGGTCGAGTGCCACCCGGGCAAAAGGCCCACCGCGAAATCGAGGCTGACGACGCTATGCACGCTGAGCACGAGCGGTGTGGCGAGGCCCGCCAGCAGACGATAAGCGGTTTGATGCCGCTCCCAGTGGACGGCAGAGCCGCGCCAGCCCAGCGCGAAGATTCCATAGAAGCGCTGCATCCCCGGCGATGTTTCGCGGTCCCGCAATGTCGCGAAATCGGGCACCAATCCGATATACCAGTAGAGAAGGGAGACGGTGAAATAGGTGCCGACGGCAAACGCATCCCAAACCAGCGGGCTGCGGAACTGCGGCCAGAGCCCCATTGTGTCAGGATACGGGAGCAGAAAATAAAAGACCCAGGGTCGGCCCAAATGCAGCAGCGGAAACATTGCGGCGCAAAGCACGGCAAAGATCGTCATCGCTTCGGAAAGGCGGTTGATCGAGTTGCGCCACGGTTGCGCCAACAGCAGCAAAATGGCGGAGATCAGCGTCCCCGCGTGTCCGATTCCGATCCACCAAACGAAATTCACAATCGCGAATCCCCAGGCCACGGGGATGTTGATTCCCCAAACTCCGACCCCGCGAATAAAGAGCCACGAGACGGCTATCATGAGGAACGACAGCAAAAAAAGCGCTGTTGCAAATGCCAGCCACCACCAACCCGACCGGATGCGCCGGAGCGGGATCGACGCAATATCTTCCGTGGCTTTGGCGTAAGTCACCCCGGGTTCCAGAAGTCGCGTGGGATAGCCTAATGGCGGTTCCTCCATAATGATCAGGTCTTGGGATTGGTGATGCGCATCAAGTAGGTCGTTCTTGGATGCGTGTTGGCTTCCTCCAGCAGCGGGTAATTGAGCGGCGTCTGCTTGAGTGCCGCCACCCGGCTCTTGATTTTCAAGTTGCCGAAAACAATGGCTTCGGTCGGGCACGCCTGCGCGCAAGCCGGGACGACCTCTCCATCCTTTATGGGCCGCTTGTCCAGTTCCGCGCGGATGCGGGTGGCGGTGATGCGCTGGACACAATAGGTGCATTTCTCCATCACCCCGCGCGTGCGCACGGTTACGTTCGGGTTTTGGGCCAAGAGCAGCGGCTCCTTCTTTTCCGGTTTGGGGTAATTAAAGAAATTAAACCGCCGCACTTTATAAGGGCAGTTGTTGGAACAGTACCGCGTGCCGATGCAGCGGTTATAAACCTGGACGTTCAAACCCTCATGATCGTGAAGCGTGGCCGCGACGGGGCAGACGATTTCGCATGGAGCGGTTTCGCAATGCATGCAAGGCATGGGCTGGAAAGCGATCAGCGGTTTTTCGGGAGCGCCGAAGTAATACGAGTCGATGCGAATCCAGTGCATCTCGCGCCCCTTGAGCACCTCGCTCCGGCCGACGGGCGGAATATTGTTTTCCGACTGACAAGCCAGGACACAGGCATTGCAACCGATGCAGCGGGTGAGATCAATCGCCATGCCCCACGCGATCCCGTCGGTCTCGGTGCGCGTCAGGTTATATAAATCATGTGAAGCGACCTCCTCGTTCACGCGCAGTTTGGAGAGGTCGCTGAAATTTTCGATGCGGACAAGATCGCGACTGTTCACCAGATGATGTTGTTGCGTGTGGGCGAGTTCATGCCGCTCGCCGGTCCTTTGCAGGCTGATTTTGCAGAACCACGGCTCCGCGCTCGTGCGGACCGGGTAGGCATCGATTCCGACATTCTGCGCGATTTGATCGCGCTGAATCGGAGCCCCCGCCGGGGTGATTTCTTTGAACCAGAGCCCCGGTTCGAGCCGTGAACCGCCGCCGAGCGTCACGGCATAGACGGCCTCTGCCATTCCCGGCTGGATCATCACAGCCCCGCGCAGGGTCCGGCCATCGTGCGTTTTGATTTCCACGACATCGCCCGTGGCCAGCTTGCTTTTCGCAGCGGTCGCGGGACTCACCAGCAGCGCGTTTTCCCACGAGAGGCGGTTAATGGGGCGGGGTAATTCCTGGAGCCAGGAATTTTCTGAAAACCGGCCATCCCAGATTCCGTAATCGTGCATGAAAACCAGCTCGGGGCTTTCGGGGGCGTCTGGTTGCAGCGTGACCGGAGGCGGCGGATGGAGAGTCGGGGTTTGCATCGCAGCCGCCGTGTTGGGAATTACGCCGTCATGCAAAGCGCGCCGCCATGCTTCCTCGTCCAGGCCCGCTTGCTGCCAGTAGGCGCGGAGGATCTCGTGCGCGTGCCGTCCGGGAAATTGGGCAACGCAATCGATGAGTTCGTGAGGGGTGCGCCCGCCGAAGAGCGGCTCGATGAGCGGCTGCGCGAGGCTCACTGTGCCATCGTATGCCCGCGCGTCGCTCCACGCCTCAAGTGGATGCGCCTGCGGAATATGCCACCGTGCGGCATACGCCGTGCGGTTGCGGTACATCCCCAAATGAACACTCAGCGGAACCCGTCGGATGAGCGCGTCCATTTCGAAATCCGCCGGAGCGGTGTGCGCCCAATCGCCGCCGAGCATGAGCAGCACCGAGACGTTCCCGGATTCAATCGCCGTGGCCAAATCTCTGAGAGACTGCGTTTGATTTACTGGCGCGACTTCCACTGGGTCGCTATAGGTCACCGATGAGCCGATATTTCCCAGCGCCGCGTTCATCGCGTGGGCTAGCGCGTGCAATTCGGGCGGCAGGCCGCAGCCCGCGACGATGAGGGTCGGTCCATTTGCGGAATGCAAATCCGCAGCCACGGTGGCCGCCCATTTTTGAGCAGCCTCGCCCGGATGGGCTCCCTCAACCGAAATACCGAGCTGTTGTGCGAGTGCCACTCCGTGTTCCAGGATGGCGCTTGGGCGAAGCGGGGTGCGGTCGTCGGCGGAAGCTCCTGTGATCGTCGGTGCGCTCTCCAACACGTAGAGGCGGCTCATCGTTTTGCCGCCCTCGCGAATGTTCCGGCCCGAGATGAAATCCCGCGCATACCGGACACTCCCCGGCATCGCAAAAAGAAAATCGGCTCCGAGCGAAACAATGATGCGCGCTTTATCAAACTGGTGTTGCGTTTGGAGGAATTTCCCAAATGCCTGGTTGGAGCCCTCAAATTCCGCATCGTGGTGGAGCGGCTCGTATTGATGCCATTGCGCGGCGGGATAGCGCGTTAGCAATGCCTGCCATTGCGCGCCAAAGGTGGGGGAGGTGACGTTCCCCGTTAAAATGTGCAGTCCTGCGCCCCCGGCTGGGAGTTTGGCGAGCGCCGCCTGCAACTCGCCCAAAAATGTGGGCCAGGTATCGGCTTCTCCTTCCTTCAGAACCGCGGAGGAGCGAACCGGGTTGTACAAATCGAGGAGGGCGGCTTGCTCAAAAACAGTGGTGGCTCCAAGGCTGGCGGGATGCAGCACGTTGCCTTCGACTTTGGTGGGCCGGGCTTCGTGCGTCTCGACGACCACGCCTCGTGCAAAACCGGCCAGCTCAAGGATTGTTGCATAATAAAGCGCTTTCCCGGGAATCACCCGTTCCGGCTGGTCAATATAGGGGACGATGTTTTGCTGCGGTTGGCGAACGCACCCGCCCAGCCCGGCCAATCCCGCCAAGGCAAAACTGCCGCCGAGCAGGCGCAGGAAATCGCGGCGGCTCACTCCCGAAATGCCTTCATCGCCCGGCGGAACGGAAAACTCGCGGTGCAACTGTTCGCGGAACTCGGGCGAGTCCGCCAGCTCCTCCAGAGAGCGCCAACCGTTGTATTCTTGCCGGTTCATGGGGATTTCATCGATGACAATTGCTGCAATCCAGGAGGAAACGCGCGGGCCGCACCTGGTATTCTTGCATCCGTTCCCCGGCATCTTCACGCGACGGATTTGGGGACCCCGGATCGAAGACTTGTTTCAAATCGCGGATCGCCGTTTCAGGATGCCGGTGGCAATCCAGGCACCATTTCATATAGAGCGATTGCGCTTTCCACATCAGCGGCATCTGGTCCACGCGCCCATGGCAACTCACGCAGCCGACCCCTTTGCTTACGTGGATGCTGTGATTGAAATAAACAAAGTCGGGGACGTTGTGGACGCGGTTCCAGCCGATGGGCGCCCCGGAGGTCAAACTCTGGCGCACCTGCGCCAGCACCGGCGCTTCGGTCCAGAGCTGCGAATGGCAGGTCATGCAGGTGTGCGTGGGCGGCATTCCGGCAAAACTTTCTGTCTCCACCCCCGTGTGGCAATAGCGGCAGTCGATCCCAAGTCCGCCCACATGGTGTTGGTGGCTGAACGGGACGGGTTGGGTGATGGGGACCTGCACATGCGTCATATACGGCGACCAAAAAACCGCATAAACGCAAACTCCCAACAGGCCCAACAAAACGGACGCCCCCACCAGCACGGCGGGTGCGAGAGTATTGTAAGCCCGCGGAAAAATCTGCGCCATGAAGTGCCAAGGGATTCGGAGTTACGCCGTTGTACGGACGTTGGAATTCGAGGAGTTATTGAGTGTGCGGAGGGGTTCCTGTGATCAGGCGCGCGCCTCGGTAGAAATTGAAATAGCTCCAGGTCCATTCCAGAAATACGAGGACGCGGTTGCGGAAGCCGACCAGGAAAATGAGATGCACAAAGAGCCACGCCAGCCAGGCAAGGAAACCGTTAAAGCGAAGGCCCCGGATATCCGCGACGGCAGCCCGACGGCCGATCGTCGCCATCGTTCCTTTGTCGAAATAATGGAAGGGAGCGGTGGGGCGTCCGTCGATTTTCGCCAAAATATTGCGCACCGCATGGCGGGCTTGCTGCATCGCGACGGGGGAAACGCCCGGCAGTGGGCTCCCGGTTTGATGCGAGAAATTCGCGAGGTCGCCGATGACAAAGATGTTCGGACGCCCCGGCGGGGTCAGATCCGGGCTGACCCAAACCCTGCCCACACGATCGGTCTCTGTGCCCAGCATTTTGCCCAAGGGCGAGGCGGCATTTCCGGCGGTCCAAAGAACGGTTCGGCTCGGAATGAATGCTTCGTCTATTTCCACGCCATCCGTCCTTACGTTCGAGACTTTTGTTCCCGTGCGCACTTCCACCCCGAGCTGGCGGAGTTTGGCGGATGCTTTTGCGGAAAGCGTCTCGGCAAGCGCGGGCAAAATCCGGGGCGCGGCTTCCAATAAGACAATGCGGGCTTGGGAGGGATCGATCCGCCGGAAATCCCGCACCATGGTGTAGCGCGCAATCTCGCCGATGGCTCCCGCCATCTCGACTCCCGTGGGGCCGCCTCCGATGACGACAAAGGTGAGGGCCGCCGCGCGGATGGCCGGGTCATCCGTTTTCTCCGCTTCCTCGAATGCAAAGAGAAGCCTGCGCCGGATCTCCAGGGCGTCGTCGATGCTCTTCAAACCGGGCGCGAGCGGTTCCCACTCGGGGTGCCCGAAATAGAAGTGGCGGGAGCCGGTTGCCAAAATCAAATAATCATACGGATAGCTCCTGTCGCGGGTTATAATGCGGTTGGAAGCCGGCTCGACTCCAACGATTTCCGCCATGGCGACCGTGATGTTTTTTGCATGGCGCAAGATATGCCGGATGGGTTGGGCAATCTGCGCTGGGGAAAGCGCCGCGGTGGCCACTTGATAAAGCAGCGGCTGAAACAGGTGATGATTGAGCCGGTCCAACACCACGACCTCCACGGGTTCATGCGCGAGCGCGCTGGCTGCGGTGAGCCCGCCGAAACCTGCTCCGGCGATAAGAATTTTCGGACGGTTCATAAAAAAATCGTCAACGTGAGCAGGAGCGGGAGATACAGGAGCGAGACCAGAAAGAGCGTTCGGGCCGTGGCACGGCTCCTCTGCCGCAGAAACCGCACGGCGGCGCTCAGCAGGACCGCGCCCAGGAGCACTGCGCCTGCGAGGTATCCTGCGCTCAAGGTGTGCACAGGAGCCAGAGTGATGGCAAAGAGCAAACAGCTGAATGCGACGGCTTGGATCGCAGCGGCTCGGCCGCTGGGGTCATTGCGCGGGAGCATGGAGAGTCCCGCCGCCGCATATTCCTGTCGGTGGATCCAGGTAATCGCCAGCACATGCGGGATTTGCCATGCAAAGAGCACTCCAAAGAGGACGCCGGTTTGCGCCGCCAACGATCCGTCGAAGGCTGCCCACCCGATCACCGGCGGAAGGGCACCTGCAATCGCCCCGATCGCCACGCACAAAGAGGTTCGCTTTTTGAGCGGCGTGTACACTCCGATATAAAGCGCGAGCGCGATCCCAGCGAATGCTGCCGCCGAAAAGGTGGTCTGGAGTGCAAGCTCGGCGAGGCCGCAGATCGCCAGCGCGATCCCAAGCGCGGTTGCCAGCCGCCGCGACACCCTGCCCGCGGGAAGGGGCCGATTGCGGGTTCTGCTCATCCGCCCATCTCCCTCGATTTCCAAGACCTGATTCAACACCCCGGCACTGGCAGCCACCAACCCCGTGCCCCAAAGGACGCTCATGAGGCGGGCCCATTCGAAATGCCCGGCGCTTGCAATGCAGAATCCGGCGGCGGTCGCAAAAAGGACGAGCAGTTCCAGGCGGAGTTTGGCCAAACAGGCGAGATCGCCGAGAAGGGAGCCGACGCAGGCCCTCTGAAGGGTCAAGGCTCTCATGCGCGTGGAGCTCGGGAGGCTTTCACGGCCAGGGTCAAGGCAGTCATGAGCAACAAGGCTCCATTGAGCACATGGAGGCTGGTGGGAAGAGGCGGCCGATAAAACCAGATGATCCATGCGCCCAAAGTCAGTTGCACGCCGAGCAAACAGACCAATGCCACCGCAGAGCGTTCGAGGAAGGCGGGATGCCTTCCCTCGCGCGCAAGTGGAATGGCTTTACCGATCACAATCGCGGTCACAAGGGCCACCACCACTGCCCAGACCCGGTGCGCGAAGGCGATATCCACCAGCTTGTTGTGCACCACAGGGAAGACAGTTCCTTCCGGGGTTAACGGAAAGGTCGGGATGGCGAGCCCTGCATGCAGATGCCGCATCACTGCGCCGAGCACGAGTTGGATCGAGACCACCGCCACGAGCGCCCAATTCCAACGGACAAACCCGGAGGGCACGCGCGGATCTTTTTGCACCTGCGGCCACTGCGGCGAAAGCGCGAGCGCGGTGACGGTTACGACGCACAGGAAGCCTTGAGCAACACAGCCGTGCAGAATGGCAAGCGGGGTGGACAATTCGGTCACCCTCAACCCGCCCATGATCCCTTGGAGGATGACGAGCGCGACGGCCCCAACTCCCAACCCGCGCACCCAGGGGCGGCTCTCTTTGCGCAAAATCCCGATGGCAAGAAGGACCGTGAGCGCACCCACCAGAGCCGCCGCCAACCGGTGGATATGTTCCCAGAATACCAATCCCTGCCATTGGGAAAACGGGAAGGTGAACATGTTGTAGCCGAAGGTGGTCGGCCAGTCCGGCACGGAGAGCCCGCCTCCGAGGCTCGTGACCATTCCACCCAGTAAGATCAAAGAAAGCGTGGCGAACACCACCGCCTTCGCAAAGCGATATAAGCCGAGGGAGTACATAAATCTGCATCCAAAACGGATTTGCCTCCTCTCAAGGCTGTTTGCGGATGGAAAAGAATCCCGGGTGCCCCGATCCCATCATCAAGCAGCCGACCTCATCGCCGCGCGCGAAAAGGGGGGGAACATGGAAATTTTATGACCCAAAAATCTTTTCTCACACGTTGTATTCCGGTTTTGGCAATCTGCCTCGCCTTTTTGCCAATCCGTTCACAAGCGGAAGAAAAAGCGGCCCATCTTTCCAAAACAGACAAGGCGTTTATGGCCGAGGCGTATCAAGGCGGCCTTTCTGAGGTGAAGGTCGGCACGCTGGCGCAAACGAAAGCGACCACGCCCGAAGCGCGCACTTTGGCCGAACGGCTTGTGGCAGATCATGAAAAGGCGAACACCGAACTGAAGAGTCTGGCGGAATCCAAGGGTATGACTCTGCCTACCGAACCGAAGCAGGCTTCCCAAAGCACGTACGGAATGCTGGAGAAAAAGGAAGGGGCTGCATTCGACAAGGCATTTGCCATGAATGCGGTGAAGGATCACCAGAAGGATATCAGTCATTTCGAGAAAGCCGCAAAGGAGACCAAGGACAGCGACTTGAAGAATTTCATCGAAAAGACGCTCCCAGTTTTGAAAGAACACCTGTCGCTGGCTGAAGCGGCCAACAAGAAATAAAAGTCATGAAACGTGCCGTCAAAAAACCGGAGCCGCATACCGAGAAATCCACGATGACCGAGCCGCAGGAGGAGTTTATTGAGCCCGAAGCCAGGCCGTCCAGACCCGCGCACCCTCCAGAGTCCGATGATGAGCGCAAGGCCAGGGAAAAGCAGGCCCGCAAGCCCAAAAAGGAATAACCTTTTTCGCGTTTTCCCGCAGGGGCGGATGAGAGGAAGTGTTCGAATGCACGGCAGGGGATCGGGTTTTACCGGAAGGCCAAGGCGGCATCTTTTGCCGTTTTCGGGGTATGGAGACCGATACGAAACGCAATGGAAATCCACAACGGCCCCCAGTTCAATACCCACGGGATTACCCGATCATTGTCCACTCCCACCTTGGCTGGGATTGGGTGTGGCAACGACCGCAACAATTCCTTTCCAGGCTTTCCAAAAAACACCGCATTCTTTTTGTGGAGGAGCCACTCCCCTCCGATGGCTTGAGCGCGTCGGAGTCCACGCTGCGTGCGGTTTCGGACTATCCGAATATCACCGTGCTGCAATCGGCGCTGCCGGCGTGCCGTTTTCAAGACCGCAATTGGGTGGATGCGGAACGGCGGCGCTTGGTTGAAGCTGCGCTGGCCGGGCCGCTCGCCGGTCAATTCAAAAACCCGGTTCAGTGGTTTTACGATCCGATGGCCGTGGAGGCGTTTGCCGGCCGGATGAATGAAATCGCCAACGTTTACGATTGCATGGACGAGCTTTCGCAATTTAGAGGCGCGCCGCCGGAACTGATCAAGCGTGAACGGCGACTTCTCTCCTTGGCGGATGTCGTCTTCGCGGGCGGCCCGAGGATTCATCGCGCGAAAGCCCGTTACCATTCCAACTGCCATTCCTACGGGTGCGGGGTGGATGAACCGCATTTCGGGCTGGCGCGCAACGGGAGCGCTGTGATCCCCCCCGACATCGCCCATTTTAAAGGGCCGGTGCTTGGATTTTTCGGCGTGGTGGACGAACGGATGGATTACGATCTCGTTGCCAAGATCGCCGATACAGACCCGGCCTGGAACGTAGTGATCATCGGACCACGGACGAAGATCGAGGAGACAGAGCTTCCCCAGCGCGCGAATTTGCATTGGTTGGGCGGGCGCGATTATGCTCAACTGCCACATTACGCCAGCCGCTTTGATGTGTGCCTGATGCCGTTCGCTCTCAACGAGGCGACTGAATACATCAATCCCACCAAGGCGCTGGAATACATGGCCACGGGCCGTCCCATCGTCTCCTCCGCGATTGAAGATGTCGTGCTCCAGTTCGCCGATTACACAGCCGTTGCCTACTCCCATGAGGAATTCATCGCGCTTTGCCGCAGAGCCTTGCTGAAGCCGAACAAGGCGCAAATCCAGCGAGGCATTGAGTTGGCCCGCAAAAACTCCTGGGAAGCCATTGTGGAAAAGCTCGAACAACACATTCAGGAGGTGATTGCAGCGGGGAAGGAAATAAAAACGAACGGAGAGTGAAACCGCTGGCGGGGCGCGTTGCGATCCTTCAGCAACGATGTTTTTACGCGGCACAAAATTCCCCCTCTTCTGCGGCATGGTTGCCGCGGTGCTTTTCCAGACCTGGTTTTTTTGCCGGACCATCGGCGACCCCTGGACGGATAACGCCGATTTCAACGGAGCTGTTTGGTCGCAGGCTGCTCACAATTTCTTAAAAGCCGGGTTCATTGACACCGTCGGAGTTCCTGCCCCGTTCTATTTCGGTCCGCTGCCGATTCCCGGCGAAGAGTATTACTGCCATCATTCCGGAATGCTGGCGCTCACAGTGTCTGTGATGTTTTATCTCTTTGGCGAGCATGAATGGGCCGCCCGGCTTGTGCCGATTGCCTGCTCGAGCGTGAGCGTAGTCCTGCTCTGGTTTATTGTGGCGGGTTGCGCTGGCCGGGCCGTTGCCACCTTGAGTGTTGTCGCCTTTGTCTCCTTGCCGATGGAATTGCGTTGGGGCCAGATGGTCAATTTCGAGCCATGCACTCTGATGTGGATGCTCGTGGGATTTTTAGGGCTCCGCTCCTGGGAGTGCACCGGCAAAGCGCGATGGAAAATACTTCTTTTGGCCGGATTTTCGCTTTCGATTTTGACCTCCTGGGTGGGCTGTCTGCTGGTGCTCATGCTGTGCATTCATTTCCTGGCCTTTGAGCGGAAAAGCCATGGCCTTCTCGCGCTGTGGCTTATTGCGTTCACCGCCTGTTTCGGGGCTCTCTTTTTACTCCAGATTTCGCTCGTTCGTCCGGATGCGTTGCGCGACCTCGCCTATTCCTTTTCCTTCCGGCTCAGCCACACTGTGAGTGCGCGTGATTTCACGTTCCTGGATTGGGCAGGCCGGATGCAGCGCTCGTGGGGAGCCCATTTTCCGATCGCGTTTGTGCTGTCTGCATGTGTGGGGGGCGCGTATCTGCTGCGGAACAAGGCACGCGCTGAAGGGCTGCGCTGGCTTGGCTGGTTTTGCGCTTCCATTTTTGCGATGAACACCCTGTACGTGTTTGTATTTCGGAATGCGTCTTACATTCACGATTACGCTTCGTTCTATTTTACGGTTCCAATCGCCACGCTTGCAGCGGTTGGCATTCACGCCTTCGGAGGCTGGATCGGAAAGGCCTTTCCGCAATATGAACGGCTGCCCGAAGGGATATCCAGCGGCCTGATCGTCGCCCTGGCGATGTGCGGGTATTGGAAAGCGCTGGCATTGACTTCGCAGGCGCACATCTTGAGTCTGAACCAGCCTGAGCCCAAAAATCTGATTCCGGCGCTGGGTAGAACCATTGAGTTGGAATTTTCCCCGGAGACAGAGGTGCTCTCCAATATCGATCTCTATTTCACGCCGCAATTTTGGTACTATTCAAGGCGCAAGCTCGTCAATGGGTTTACGCAGGGTGCCTATTGGCGCGATTACATTTCCAGCCAACCCCGCGAGCGGCTGGGTGGGGTGATCTGGCTTGGCGCACCCGAGTCCCAGGCTATCCTCGCCGTCCTTAGCTCAAAATCCCAAATGAAAACGGTCTTGGTGGATGGGATTCCATTTTGCATTTGGAAACCGTTCTGAAATGCGCGTGTTTTATGGACGGGATGGTTTGTCGCCGTTATCTTTTTGCTTCGCTTTGTTGGCCTCCTCAAGGGTGATGGCGTCCTCGGTGGGTTCAATTCCGAATCCGCATCTCAGGGCGTAAATCTTGGTAAACTCGACGCCGAAAAACAAAATGCAATTCGAGTAGTAGATCCAGAGCAGAATGATGATCACCGAACCCGCGGCTCCGTAACTGGAGGAGACGCTGCTTTTGCCAAGGTAAAGCCCGATCAGAGACTGGCCCAATACGAACAAGACGGCCGTGCCGAGCGCACCGATCCAAACATCATGCCAGCGGAGCTTCACGTTGGGCAGAACCTTGAAAATCATCGCAAAGAGAACGGCGACGACGCACAGCGAGATCAAAAAATCCAGTAGATGGAGAATGCCCGGCGGCCACGGGAGCAGCCCGCGCATGTAGGTGCTCAGGGCGGTCAGCAGCGCGGTCAGCACCAATGAAATCAGGAGAAGAAACCCAATCCCAACAACCATTCCGAGCGAGACCAGGCGCTCCTTGAGCAGGTGCAGGATCGATTGGCCCGGTTTTTCGGTGACCCCCCAGATGGTGTTGAGAGAGCTTTTGAGTTCGCCAAAAACTCCCGATGCGCCAAAGAGCAGGACGACAAGCCCGAAGACTGTTGCAACCAAGTTGGCTCCTTGATGTTCCCCGGTCTGCGCCATCCCCTCGATGGCACGCCCCGCCTGTTCGCCCGCAAGCTGCTGAACGGTTTGCGCCAGTTGATGCCGGGCGGCATCCTGGCCGAAGACGAGCCCGGCGATCGAGATCACCACCAGCAGCAGCGGGGCAAGAGAGAAGAGGGCGTAATAAGCCAACGAAGCGCTCAGGCGCAGGGCGTTGTCGGACATCCACTCCTGAGCCGTTTTTTTAAGGATCCCGGGCAGCGACCGTATGAACATGCCTGGGAATCGTTGCTGCCTTACGCGGGTGCCGCCAAGGGGTAAAGAATTCCTCTCAGCCTGGGGAGGGGGTTCGGTCTCGGGCGCTCCAGACGAACAGGGCGCAGGCGAGCATCCAGAGCCACATCCAGAAAACCACCATCCATTCCATCACCGCCAGCCACCAAATATCGGGGCGGTAGAAAGGTTCATGGTGTTGCGTCGCGCGGATCGCAGCGATGAGGGAGTCTTTGGGAAAAACCAGCAAGAGCGCGCACGGAATCAGCGCTGCAGTGCCAATCGCTACCAGGAGCATGGAATATCGATTCTTGTCCTGCCAAAAGGCGACCGTGAACAAGGCGGCTGCGCTCACCCACGAAATGAAAAAGAGGAGGGCGGCTACTAGATGGTGTTCAATATGGTCCATGGGAAAAAGGCCCACGGCACTGGCAGCGACCAACGCGGTTAGGCCAAAAGCCGTTGCGGTCCAACCCAGACGCGTTCGAAAATAGAGGCTTAATGCATAAAAGACGGGCGCAAAGAGCAGACACCCCACGGTGAGACTTCCATTGAAGGCCCAGGCCAGGCGGGAATGGTGGATCCAACCCAATTCAGAAACGAAATGGTTTTGGAGCAAGAACGGACCGGTTGGATCGCCGCGATGAAAGAAAAAAGCGACGGCAATTCCTGCGCCCAATACGGCAGTTCCAAGCAAGGTTGTCGCCAGAACCAGGAGAGCCGCTCGCGGAGTGATTTGGGAATGCATACGAAAGCGGGAGAAAACAGGGGGTTTACCCCCGCCCTCCACCCTTACAACGATGTTTCATTGATGAAAACACATTGGCTGCCATCCACAGAAAAGAGAGCCTTGAAAACCTCCTCCCTGGAGGTGAACGAACGCAACCGCCGCAGGACGGAGGAGACTCTCGCCCGGTATGCAAGCGCATCCCCCGAGGCAATGACACGCCGCATTACGGAGCTTGAGACAGAGTGGGACATAGAGCGCGCCTTGGAAGCGAATGCCGCGACCGTCACAATGTTCAGCGCGGTGCTGGCATTGAGCGTGCATCGCAAATGGGCTTGGCTCACCTTGGCGGTCGGCGCTTTTCTGCTTCAACATGCACTCCAGGGATGGTGTCCGCCCTTGCCGATCTTGCGGCGTATGGGGGTCCGAACGGCTTCGGAGATCCAGGAGGAAAAAACCGCCCTCAGGCTGCTGCGCGGCGACTTTCACACCCCTGTCACCGATCCCGCCCAGGCGCTCGCTCAAGTGCGCAAAAAGTGAGAATAGCCCCCACTGGCCGGGACTAAGGTCCGGTTCTGAAGGCCCCCATCAACGACATCACAATAAGGATCAACAAAATGATCCCGAGAATTCCGCTGGGATAATACCCCCACCCGGTGCTGTACGGCCATCTCGGCAGAGCCCCGATGATGAAGAGGACAAGAATGATCAAAAGGATTGTGCTCATATAATCGATTCGCGAGGTGCCTCCGCTGCGGCCTTGCAGCGGGCTCCAACCCGATGCGCAGGGACACAGCCATTTCCTGTTTTTCCCCCGTAACCTTACAAAGAGAAATTCTTTCTCGGCAAAAAACTTAGAAGCAATATCTATGCAAAAGAAAATCCTGTTGAGCTTGGCTCTGGCGCTGGCTGCACCCGTTGTATGGGCGCAAGTGGAAACCACAACCACGACGACCACCACCGAGGGCGTGGGGACCATTAGCGAGTTTGATCCCGGCAGCGCAATCGTGGTCAAAGAATCCAGTGGAGAGCGCCATTACAAAATCGGGTCCAAAGTGACTTATGTGACCAAGAGCGGCAAAGTGATCTCGGAAGAAAACGTGCGCACCCGGGTAAAGGCGGGAGTCCCCGTGCGAGTCCACTACTCCGGTGAAGGGGAGGATATGGTGGTCGATCGGGTCATCCTGGAGGAGGAATAAACCGCCATTTTAGCAACCACGCCAACGGTGTTCGATGTGATCATTGTGGGCGGCGGCCCTGCCGGTTTGAGTGCTGCGCTCGCGCTCGGGCGCTCCCGCCGCAAAGTGCTCCTTTGTGACAAGGGGCAGCCGCGCAATGCCGCTTCTAAAGGATTGCACGGATTTCTCACCCGCGACGGAATTGATCCCATGGAATTCCTGCAACTTGGGCGTGAGGATCTTCGAAACTATCCGAGTGTGGAGTTTTTACATTGCGAGGTCGTAGCTGCGGAGGGTGGGGAAAGCCAGTTCATTGTCCGCACGGATGCGGGGGGGATGTACCAGGGGCGGATTCTGCTCCTGGCCAGCGGCATTGTGGATGAGTTGCCGCCGCTTGCCGGTATCGAGCGTTTCTACGGCCGCACGGTTCACCATTGCCCGTATTGCGATGGCTGGGAGCACAGGGATCAGCCACTGGCGGTCTTTGGAGAGGGGCGCGATGCGGTCGAACTGGCAGTCAAAATGCGTAATTGGAGCCGCGAGATCGTGCTCTGCCCATCGGAAACAACCCCGCTCTGCCCGGAGGAGCGTGAACTGCTGGAGATTGCCGGCATCCGAGTCAAGGAAGGCACAATCCACCGGCTGGAAGGCGAAAGCCATGATTTAAGCGGCATCTCTTTCCAGGACGGTTCCCGGATCGCCTGCGCGGCCCTTTTCATTGTTCCCGCGCAGCGGCAGCGCTCGGAACTGGCATTTAGCCTGGGCTGTAAAATCACTCCAAACGGGCAGATCGATTGCAATGAGATGCAGGAGACGAGCGTAAAGGGAGTCTATGCCGTCGGCAACGCAGCGCGCGGCCTCCAGTTGGTGATTATTGCCACGGACGAGGGAACCAAAGCGGCCTTCGCCATTGATGAAGCCCTGCAAAAGGACGAGCTGGATGCCCTGCGCGAGCAAAGGCGGCATTCGGGTTTTGCGTAAGGCCAGGCGCTCCGGAAATGCGTCCAAACGCCAGGCTGAACACGTTGTAGTTATACTATGAAAATGAAATATTTGGCCATTGCCCTGTTTGCGGGCCTTGGTATTACAGCATATGCAGAGGACCGGGTGTCGGGCTCAAATGATTTGGATTTATGCACGCTGGTTCATGGCGCCCGTATCCGATCCTCGGACGGAGCCGATGTCGGCACTGTAAATGACCTCATCATCGACCGTCGCAGCGGGCGCATCATCCATGTGGTCGTTTCAAGGGGTGAGGACCAGCTTGTTGCCTTGCCCTACAGCGCGGTGAACGTAACCAATCTCGAGCAAAGGGGGACAATTGTGGTGAACCTTGACCGGGAGCGGATCGTAAGCGCCCCTACTTTTAGCCGCACGGAATTGCGCTCGCTGAACCGGGAGACCATCGATCGCAGCGTCAATTACTTCGGCCAAGGAGGGCGCTCCACCACGGGCACTGAGATGCAACAGCAGAAGCCCAATGCCACGGGCACTGAGTTGCAACGGCAGCAGCAGCGTGCGGGGACCGGTGCAAGCGCGGAAAGCCGGAGGGAAAGCAGGGACGTCCATGCGCCAGCAGCTTCCCCGGGATCGCCTCCAGCCGTAGGAGAAACCACGGATCGCAAAAACCGCAAGGGCGCACATAAGAAGGGGGCCAGCCCGTCTCCCAGCCAGAATTTGTCTCCGGGGAAACCTTCCCCCTCTCCCTCCGCTGCTCAGAGCCCAACGATGACGACTCCGCTGCCGGGGGCATCCCCATCCATGCGCGGCACCTCCGATTCGAGCAAGGAGCGCTCCTCATCAGGTGCCCAGCAGCAGACTGAAAAACCGCAAAGGGCGAGCGAAACGCGATCGACACCGGGAGGATTGCCTTCGGAAAGGAATGCGGGCAGGGAGTCTTCAACCCCCTCCGGCTCCACGAAAAAAAATCCGCGGTAAAAAGTACGTTTGTTTTTTTGTAGTGCACGCCTGCCAGACGAAGGTTTGGCAGGCGTCTATTTTCTTCAGCGCGATTGGTAAATGGCGTCAATCACCTTGGCCACCTCGATTGCGCTGTTAACTTCACAGTCAAAGCGCGCCCCGGCGGCAAGGCGGTCCACCCAGTCCAGCAGCGCGCGTGGGCCCCAGGCGTCGGGCGGCTCGGCGAGCATTCTTCGGGAAGTCCCCTGGAAAAGTTCCGTCGTGAAATCACAAAACGAGCCCTTCAGGTTGCGCAGAGATGCGCCCCCGCGCTCCCCATAAAAGGAAGCCTCGATCACGGCGTCCTGTCCGGCATTCAGATTCCATGAGCACGCGATTTGCGCCGTGGCTCCCGAAGCAAAATCCAGCCGGGCAATCGCAAAATCTTCCACTTCGCAACGGGTCTTGGCCGGGGCGATCGGTTCGCCGCCTCGGAAAAGGCGGCTGGAGACGCCATGCATCGGCGACTTCATGAGCAGGAGCGCAAGGTCCACCAGGTGCGTTCCCAGATCGATCACACACCCGCCGCCGGAGAGAGGCGCATCGTAAAACCATTTTTTATCCGGGCCGTAGGCATTATGGAAAACGAGGTTTGCAGCATAGAGCCGCCCGAGTGCCCCTGAGTTTGCCGCCTCGCAAATTGCAGCCACGGCTTGGGTGAATCGGTAGGAAAGATCAATGCCCAGGAGGACATCCGATTGCCGCGCGGTTTCGATTATCTTCGCGACTTCGGCGGCAGTGCGGCCCAACGGTTTTTGGCAGAACACCGCGATTTTTTGTTCCAAAGCGGCGATCGATTGTTCTGCATGCAGAGCGCTGGGAGTGGCGATGACCAAACCGTCCAAATCGAGCTTGAGGAGGGGGGCGAGGCTCTGGAACCGTTGCGCCTGGGGAACGGCGGCCCTTTTTAAAGCCTCCCGTGACGGATCGGCAAGCGCGACGATTTCGGCGCGGCCACTTTCCGCGACTGCCTGCATCCGTTGCGTGCCGATCCAGCCGAGCCCCAGGAAGCCCAAACGTGGTTTTTTCTTCATCGGGCGGGAATCGTGCCGGACGGAAGGTTTGGCCGTAAGCAATCCCCAAAAGCCCCGAGTTCCGAATCTTATATAATGAAACTGAAGCGAGAAAATACCGTTCGTTACGCTGTGGTGGGGCTGGGTTACATCTCTCAGACGGCCGCCTTGCCTGCGTTTGGACATACGGAGAGCTCCCAACTGGTGGCGCTCATTTCCGGGGACGATGAAAAGAGGCGTGAACTGGGCAACAAATACAGCGTGCCCACCTATGACTACGACAAGCTTGAGGAGGCGATTCGCAAAGAGCAGATCGAGGCGCTCTACATCGCCACGCCCAATACCCTGCATCGCGAATATGTCGAGCGCGCTGCGCGTCAGCACGTGCATTCGCTCTGCGAGAAGCCGATGGCCACCACGGAAGCCGATTGCCGGGCAATGATCCGGGCCGCGCAGGAAAACGGGGTCAAGCTCATGATCGCCTACCGACTGCATTTTGCCGATTCCAATGTGGAGGCGGTGGAGCTGGCCAAATCGGGCAAGCTCGGCGAGTTGCGGATCTTTCAATCGCTCTTCAGCATGCAGGTCACGAAGGGAAATCCCCGCATCAAGCTGCAAACCGGCGGCGGGACACTCTACGATATCGGCATTTATTGCATCAACGCTGCGCGGTATCTCTTCCAGGACGAACCGGAGGAAGTATACGGCATTTCCGCGCGCGGCAAAGATGAGCGGTTTGTGGAGGTGGAAGAAATGGTCAGTGGCGTATTGCGTTTTCCCGGCGAGCGCCTGGCTGCTTTTACGTGCAGCTTCGGCGCGGCGGATAACGCCGTTTACGATGTGGTCGGAACCAAGGGAACCCTGCGCGTCGAGTCCGCTTATGAATACTCAATCGGGAGTAAATGGAAGATCACAGTGGGTGAACATCAGCATGAGCGGTCCTTTGCGCCAGGCGATCAGTTTGCGGCGGAACTGGATTATTTCAGCGACTGCATTCTGACCAACCGGGAGCCGGAACCGTCCGGGATGGAAGGGTTGGCGGATATTCGCATCATTAACGCCCTGTACGAATCGACAAAAACCAAAAGCCCCGTGCGCGTGGAACGCATTCAAAAGGAGCAGCGCCCCGGCCAGTCTCAGGAAATCAAGCGAGAGCCTCCCGGCCAGCCGCCTGAGCTGATCCACGTGCGCCCGGCCCATTCGTAGCAATAGCGATTTAGGCGGGGAGAATTTCATTCATCAGGAGAACGCGCGGACCGCTCGCGTCGATGGCCACGGTGCTGAGCGAGCCGGGCGCGATCTCGATGCGATGAAAAAGATCGATCGGCACGCCAAGGAAATAGGCGAGTGCCGCCTTGATCACGTCCGCATGGCTGATGATCGCAACGCCTCCTTGCGGGAACCGTTCGCATAAGGTTCCAAAGAGGGGGACGATTCGGGCTTGAACCCCGAGCGTGGATTCACCGCCGGGAGGAGCCGCCAGGGAACGCAACTGGTTGTAGCTGCGCCAGGCCGGGAGCGGGGCAAGTTCGGAGAAGTCACGGCCATTCCATGCGCCGAAGTCAACCTCGTTTAAGGCTTCAACCGTTTCGACCGGGAGATTGAGCCGGTGGGCAATCCCATTCGCTGTTTCAAGGCAGCGCGCCAATGGGCTGCTAAGGACCGAGTCTATCGCCAATGGGCTGAGCCGCTCCCCAAGCCATTGCGCCTGCCGTTCTCCGCGGGGGTTGAGATGCGCCTCCTGCGCTTTCCCGACCAAGGTCCGTCCCAGGAGGTCATGCGCGCCGTGGCGTACCAGGTAAAATCTGGTCATAAACGACGGTGCAGCCTGCGGGCATAGGTGGTCCGCTCACTCACGCCCCAGCGGTATTTGAAGGTTTCGCGCCCGCGCAGGAAATCGCATTGAGTCACCCTTTCCCGGATCAGCTCTTCGATCGCGTGCGTCATCAAAAGCATTCCAGGGCTGATTTTGCGGAACTCGGGGTCAAATCCCATCAGGTAAAAATAGCCCCGCTCTTGATGCACAAACCCGTAAAGCACGGCGACGATCTGCTCGCAAACATGGAGTGAGTACAATCGCAAGGCTCCGCGCGCGAGCATTGCAGAAGCCGTTTCGCGGTGGAACAAGCCGGTTGGGTTGCCGACGGTTGCGGCATTTTGCCATCGAGCATCATGAAAGCGCAAAAGCGCATCCAAGGTCTGATCCAAAGTTTTTGGGCCGGCGGTTTCGAATCGCAGCGCCCCAAGCTTTTTTGCCCGCCGGTCGGCTTCTTTGACGCGATCGGCAAAATGGCGGGAGAGGCGTTGCCGGAACGCCGCGACACCGGGCGGAAGGTCCAAGGCCGTGAGCGTGTCCACAGGCATTACTTCGCTTGTGAATCCCTCCGGTGCCTCCCCGCGCAACAACGCAGATTTTGAAGGCAGCGGTCGCAGGTCGCAAAGATCCCACAGGGAAGCGGCTTCGGCCAGGTAGGCGAGCACGGCTTGGGCTCCGGCCTGCTCGTGCCCCGGAGCAAAGAGCCCATCCATAAAATCGCTGAGACCGGCTCCCAAAAACATCACCTTGCGTCCTTCGCTGTCTCGGAGAATGCAAAGGGGGGCGACGCCGACCAGCACGCCGCTCTCCCGGAGCGTCACCATCAATAACCGCTTATTGTCGCCAAAGTGCCGCCACCAGGTATTCAGCCAGGTTGGGTGCTGAAATGGGGTTGCGTGTGGACAGCGCTGCCAAAGAGCCGTCCACTCGGCCTCTAGCTCAGGCATGGTGGGGCATCTCCTTTCAACCTCCGGTAGAGATTTAAATAATCCGCAACCATGCGGTCTGCGCAAAAACGGCTCCGAACCGCTGCGCGGCATTGTTCCGGGTCGATGGACCCCGCGGCGTGAATGGCCTCCGCCATCTCGTCTTGATTGCGGACAATAAATCCGGTTTTTCCGTGCTCGATCATCTCCGGGAGCGCACCGGAAGGGAAGGCAATGACGGGGGTGCCGCAGGCAAGCGCCTCCATGGATACGAGCGAACTGGTTTCCGCCGCGAGGGAAGGCATCAACAGACAGCGCGCGGCCGAGAGCAGTCGCTTTTTTCGAACAAACCCGATCGGTCCAATATGCAGGCGGTGGCGGTCGAGCCTCGGGAGAATCTCGTTTTTGTAATAGTGCTCGTGCGCGGGATAGGGAAAGGTGGCTCCCGCAAGCAGTAACCCAAGGTTCGCTTGTTTGGCGGCGTCGATGGCAACGTGGAAATTTTTTTCGGGACAGATGCGCCCGAGGGCAACGGCAAACCGGCGTTTGGCGTGGCGCGTTTGCAGGAGGCTTTCCGGGACGCCGTTGGGGAGATCGGGCAAAATATGCACCCCGGGCGGGCAGGAACGGCGTTGGGATGCAGAAACGCAATGGATAAAAAATTGGGGACGCCAGGCTTCAAATAGCATCGGCTGGTAGAACGACACCGGGCAATGCAACGTCACAAGCGTGGGAATCTCCTCGGCCGGAAGATACGCATGGCAATCCACTCCATGGAAGTGGATGACATCAATCGCCCAGCGGGTCAGCGCGTGTTGAATGGCGGCCCGGACATGTGCATGGACCCGGCATCGAAACCGATCGTGGATCGCGCCGGTCACCCGCGGGATTCCGATCAACTGTCCCGCCGTTTGGGATCCCTCGCAGGCAACGACAATGGAGTGATGCCCCCGTTGGGCCAAGGCCACATCGAGCTGAGTGAGAATCTGTTCCGCCCCTCCGACTGCATCCGGGCCGACGGGCGCGAACGGGAAAGCGACATTGAGAATCGTGAGCTTCATAGGGGAACCTCGATTCCGAGTTGCAAAAGGGCTGTTTGAGCCCAGGCGCAAAAGCCGGGCATTCCAAAGCTGTGCTGCTCGTAATACAGCGCCCCCGGATGCGGCGGCTGAGTGAAATCATAGCGAGGAGCCGTCCGGAACCGCTCGCTCCGGAGGGAGAACGCCTGGAGCACGCGCGCCTGCGTTTTGAAACAGCCGAACATGCGCTCTTTGGATTGCACTTCCTCCCTGGACAATTCCGCCGTCCAAATTTTGTGGGTCGGTTCGGGCAGGAATTCTCCGGTCACAATGCTCCCATTCGCTCCGTAATAAGAAGTCATTTCATGGATCAACGGTGGGCGGGGCAGGAGAGCGCAAGCGGTATGAACGGCCAAAGCGGTTGCATCGTGGTCGGGATGCCCGCCCTCGTAAGGATGCGTGAAAACGGCCTGCGGCTTCGATTGGTTGAATATGGACTGCAATGCCCGGACAATCTGCACCAGGTGCAAGGGAGCTTCCTGGTCAGGCACCCTCAACTCCCGTGTGCTGGAGAGCGGGATCCCTGCAATCTCAAGTGCGGCCTTCAATTCCGCCCGGCGCGCCCGCGCATACGCTTGTGCATTGGGAAAACCGGAATCGTTCGCATCCCTCAAGTCATGAGGTGAACCGTCGGTGACGTGAATCACGGTCACATTTTGCAAACGGTGCAACTGTGCGCCCATCCCGATGACTTCATCATCGGGATGGGCCACGACAATGGCCACCGGGGCCGTGAGATTCAGGCGCCGCTCATCCACAAGTTCTTCCAGCAGCGTGGCGCAGCCCGCAGGTTGCTTCTCTCGCACGCGGATCATCTCTCCACCAACTTGCAAAACCTGCTTTTCTTACCTTCCTTGGTTTCCTCCTGATAAAGGAATGCGAGGTGCTCTTTTGTTTTCGGTTTCTTTGGCATATTGCTTCTCCTAATGGGTGTAACGCCGCGTCATCCGGGCGCAAAAATCGGCATACTCCTCGATCTGTCTCGGCGGGCTGGTGTGGTGGGGCTCAATGCCCAGGTGTTCCGGCGTGAAACAAAACGTAAGCGTCACATCAAACGGTTCGAGCGCCTTCATCTGCCGGTCGAACCACGCCTCGGCACCGGGCCGAAAACGATCCGACCAGCTTAAACCGGTGCGGAGATATTTGACCCCCAGCCTCTTGAGCCAGCCCACCGCATCTTCCAGGCGGTGGTCTTCGAAGTGGAACCATTGGCAGATCCCAAGTTCCGGTGTGAATTGGGAAAACCGCTGCAAAGCGCATTTGGCGGACCCGTCCTCACGCAAGAGCCCCATGTAAAAATGACGGTAATAAGAAGAGCCTTCCGCCTCACGGTGTCGCGTGGTGGCGGGCCATTCGCGCGGCAAGTCATAGAGGCTGTACCAATGGATGCGCGGGGCTCTTCCAATCAAAAGCTGGGCCGTGCGGCACAACCCAAAATCCTGCACCTGCTCCGCCCCGAAAGAGGAGACGCCGACTTCGGAGACCCAGATCGGGAGATCGGTGACGGCTTGGATTTCTGTGATTCTCTGGGGCCACTCGTCGATCTGCCAATGGTTCCAATCCAGCGGGAAACCGTGCACCGCGACGGCGTCCATTTGGCTGAGCACCCCTTGCGCATTCATGTTCGCAATGAACATGGGGTCAATCGGGGAAATCCCGCCGAGCACCCGCACGAGTTTTGAATTTTCCGCTTCCACCCGCTGCGCCGCCAGTTTGACCATTTCGGCATACACCTGCCACTGCGGATCCAATTCAAAGGCCCAGTGGGACTTGTTGTTGGGCTCGTTCCAAAACATTACGGCTTCAATCATGACGGCTCTCCTTTTTGTTCCTTGCGGCGGCAGAGGAATACTTCCTCCTCCGGGTGGGCGATGAGTTGGAATCCGGAGCTTCTCAGCATCGCCTCTGTGCAGGCGCGGTTGGGAATCCACCAGTTGGTGGGGTCTCCGGCATAGTTGTGCTCCACAAAATGCATCCGCGGAAACTCGGGCAAATCGAAGATCTGCGTCTCATGGAAATCATAATCCTGCTGGAGGGAAGCCGCATCCGCGCTTCCCCGTAGCATTGATTGAAAGATGAGCAAATCCCCCGCGACATGCTGGTGAATGAGGTCCAGCGCGAGCAGCGGGTGGCGCAGATGATAGAGGACCCCCATGAACAGGACCACGTCGAATCGCTCGCCCAATTGCCCAACGTCGTAAACAGACAGTCGCTGAAACTCAACCTCCATCCCAAGCACCTCCGCTGCAAAGCGGGCTTGCGCCAGATAAGCTTCGTCGGAATCAATGCCGAGCACGCGCCTGGCGCCGCGGCGTTTCATTTCGAAGCAGTAAAATCCGGCATTGCAGCCGATATCGAGCACGGATTTCCCGCGCAAATCTTGGGGTATGGAATGTGCAAAACGCCGCCATTTCACGGTGGGATAATCTCCCAAAAAATGATGCGGAGCGGTTGACACCCCGCGCAGATTAAGGTTCTGAAACCAATCCCCTAGTTCCCGCACGCGGTGGACGATTTGTTCTTGGGAATATTCCGCTGTTTTCATCATGCTCCGCCTTTCGGTGGTTCCTGGCTCAGTAATCGGAGCGCTTGCCGGTATCCGTTCAGCGTGCCGACATCCACATACGACTTTCCCGCGCAAATGCCTTGCGCCCGGCCTCCCTTGGCCATCCATGCGTTTACGAGCGTCCCCATGTATTCGTCGGCGCAATCCCGCGAGAGCCAGAAAGCGTGCAACTCGTGAAAGATCGCGCCGGGCATCTTGAATGCCCCCCAAACCCAGTGGGACTCCGGGCGGCAAGGTTTCACCTGGATTGCGATGACCTGATGGGCAGGGTCAGTCAAAACCACGTCGAAAAATTCCGGGTGTTCCACAGGAAACAAGAGAAAGGAGAAGGCGTCGTCGGGCAGGGCGCAAAACCCCTCTTCGGGAAACCAGATGGTGTCGGGCAGCCCCACGGCCACAGTCTCTTGCGGGGAGATCAACGCGGCGGCACGGAAGATCGCGTCGCAGAGCCCGGCGGGCTGGGGTTGGACCACAAAGGCGATGCTGGCGGAGTGGATTCGGGCACCACCATAATATTCAAGAATATCGGATTTATTTGGAGCCACGACGAAGCAAAGCTTGTTGGCGCCTCCCGCGAGCAGTCGATCAATGAGGTATTCACTGACGGCCCGCGGATGTTCCGTTGCGCCCTCAAAGCGACTGCCGACGGGAAGCAGTTCCTTTGAAAAAGCGAGAGGCTGAATCCTGCTGCCTGCGCCCGCTGCTGGAATAATGCCCCACATCAAAAAGCCTCCAGAGAATCAGGGGTTATATCACGCGCCCTTTCCAGCAATTCCTCGAGCTTTTGGGCGCGGTGCCCGGCCGTATGTTCGGAGAGCACCCGCTCACGGGCCGAGCGGGCGATCGCGCAAAGCTCGCCATCCGAAAGATTCAGTGCATCCAGGGCCGCTTCCGCACACGAGGCCGTCACGATTTCGCGCCCCGGTTCAAAGAACTGGTCGAGACCTTCCCACGAGTCGCTGAGCATGGGCACGCCACATGCCGCTGCTTCAAAGAGACGTCCCGAGGGGCAGTACCCCATCGCCGCCATCGCGCTGCGTGTGGTGCTTAGCGTCAGCCGCGACGAGCAATAGAACGCCGGGTGTTCCTGCGGCGGCACATGCTCGATATGTTTGATATTGGCTGCCCAGGGGAAGGTTTCTGGATACAAGGAGCCGCCGATGAGGAACCCCGTATGCGGCAATCTCCTGGCGGGTTCCAAAAACAGGGCCTCGAGCATCGGCTGGCGGTCCGCCGCGTAGGTTCCGAGGTAGGAGAGATCGGCGCGGAATCTCTCCACCGGGGATGTGGGCCGATGCACCTCCGGGTCTACGCTGCCGTAGAGCGGCGCGACACGGCGTGCGCCGAGTTTCATCTGCATCTCCTTCAAGGCTCGCCCCCCCGTGTAACTCAGGACCAGATCATAGTCGCGCAGCCCCCGCGGGCCGATAAAGCTCAATGCTTTTCCGGTTTTTAAGGCTTCAAGGGTGATGGGCGTGTCCAGATCGTAAAACACCCGCGTCGTATCCGAAGCCAGAACAAGTTCGGAGGCTGCAACTCCGTCCGGGCAAAACGAAGTGACGATGGCGACATCTGCGCCGGCTATCTCTTTTTGCGCCTGCGCGCGGATCTCCTCCCAACGGGCATAGAGCACCAGTTTTCCGCCGGGGATCTCCGTCAAATCCCGATGCGCAGCATAGTAGGGGACATCCCGCTCAAAGAAGACCACATGGTGAGCGCGCGCGGCCAGGGCCTTGCAGAGCCCGCGCCAGAGTGTCGCGTGCCCATTGCCCCAGGAAGAGCTGATGGATAGCCCAAAAACGACAAGTTTCATTTTAAGAAATCCATGGATACATAGGGTTGAGTTCCCCGCGAATGAACGCCTCCACGCGCTGGCGCGCCTCGTCGTCCGTGAACTGTCTCGGCGGCGATTTCATGAAATAAGCGCAAGGGCCGATCAGCGCACCGCCGATGCCCCGGTCCAGTGCGAGCTTCGCACAGCGGACGGCATCAATCACCACCCCTGCCGAATTCGGCGAATCCCACACCTCCAGCTTCAACTCGCAAAGCATCGGCGCATCCCCGAACGCGGTTCCCTCCATGCGGATATGGCAGAACTTCCGGTCCTCCATCCACGGGACGTAGTCGCTCGGGCCGATGTGGACGTTTTCCGGTGAAAGGCCGCACCCTGCCTGGCTCAAAACCGCTTGGGTTTTTGAGATCTTTTTGGACACCAGCCGCTCGCGTTCGAGCATGTTCAAAAAATCGGTGTTTCCCCCGAAGTTCAGTTGATAGGTGCGCTGGAGATGGATTCCTCGCTCGCGAAAAAGGTTTGCCAGCACGCGATGCACAATGGTGGCTCCGAGCTGGGATTTGATGTCGTCGCCGATGATGGGCAAATTGCGTTCCTCAAAACGCCGTTGCCACTCGGCCTGCGAGGCGATGAATACCGGCATGCAATTGATGAAAGCGCATCCCGCCTGGAGGACTTGCTCCGCATACCATTTCGCGGCGAGTTCCGACCCGACCGGCAGGTAGGAGACGACCACATCCGTGCGGGTCTCTTTCAGGATGGCGGCGACATCGACAGGCGCAGCCTGCGAGACTTTCACCACGTCCTTGAGGTAATGTCCCACTCCGTCGTGCAACATGCCGCGTTGCACCACGACCCCCGTAACGGCTGGTTGCGAAAATTTGAGCGTGTTGTTGGGCGGCGAAAAGATTGCGCCGGCAAGATCGCTTCCCACCTTGTTTTCATCCACATCAAAGGCCGCCGAGAACTCGATGTCGGATGCCCGATAGCCGCCCAGGCTGGCATGCATCAGCCCCGGAACAGCATCGTCTGATTGCGCATTGCGATAGTAATGAACCCCCTGGACCAGTGCCGAAGCGCAGTTGCCAACGCCAATGATCGCCACCCGGATTTTGCTTCCGCCATTCCCGTCAGTTTCCATAGGAGGAGTCCCTTTCTGGTGTGTGTTCTCCCCGGGAAGAGTTCCCGAGAGTCAAAATGAGTGCTTCCAATTCCACAGCGCGATGCGCCGCCGTATGCTCGCTCAAAATGCGCTGCCGGGCGCGTTCCGCAATCGCTTGCGCTTCTTGAGTATTGATTCCCTCCAGATAATCGAGCACTTCCTTGGCGGAATGCGCGGTGAGGATCTCCTTATCGGGTTGGAAAAATGTGGTCAGCCCCGGCCATTGATCGGTGATGATGGGGATGCCGCACGCAGCGGCTTCAAAAAGCCGTACGCTCGGCGAATACCCCCACCGCAACATATCTTCGCGCGTGATGTTTAGGGTAAAGCGTTGCGCATTGTAAAAGGCCCGGTGTTCCGAGGGCGGCACGTGTTCGGTTTTGCGAACGTTGGCCGGCCAGCGGACCGCGGCGGGATACATCGGGCCTGCAACAGTGAAATTGCCGGCAGGTTTCATGCGCGCCGTAGCCAGCAAGAGGCGCTCCAGGGTGCGTTGTCGGTCGGGGCTATACGTGCCGATGTATCCAAGGTCGAACTGCTTTTGGGCACCGGTCTCTGGGTAGTACCGCTCCGGGTCCACACAGCAGTAGAATGCCTTCACCAGGGGAGAGCCATAGGTGCGCTCGATTTCCTGTAGGACGGGCCCCCCGGTGAACGACAAGTAGATCGAGTAGCGAGAAATCAGCCGCGCCGAGAGGTATTCGCATTTGCCAGCGCCAACCAGGGTCTGTGTAATAGGCGTGTCGATATCATAAAAGGCGCTCATTCCCGTGGCGGTTCTGGTGACCCATTCGCCCACCTCGGCCCCCTCTGGAACATAAGATCCCACGATGACGCAGTCAGCCGTCCGGATCGCTTCAGCAAAGCGCTCTTTGAGATCGTCTAGGCTGCGGTAGAGGCAGACTTGCCCCCCGGAGTGCGCGCTCCTGTCGCGATGAGCCGCATACCACGGCTTGTCGCGTTCCAGAAAAAGCACGTCATGGCCTCGCTTTGCCAATGCCCGCGTCAACCCCCGATAGACCGTCGCGTGCCCATTGCCCCACGAAGAGGTGATCGAAAGCCCGAGAATGGCGATGCGCAGTTTCATAGACCGGTGAGCAAGCGTTCCAATTCCAAAACGCGATGTGCATAGGTATGCTCTGCGAGCACCCGCTTGCGGGCAGAGCCTCCGATCTGGCGGGCTCGCTCCGGGGACAATGCCGTGAGATGATTTGCCACTGCGGCGGCATCGCAAGCCACGAGGATTTCCCTGCCCGGCTCGAAGAACTGGCCGATGCCCTCCCATTGATCCGAGATCATGCACGAGCCCGCGCCTGCCGCTTCAAACACGCGGGTGGCCGGGGAGAATCCATACTGCGCCATGCTGGCCCGGCTGATATTGAGCACCGCCAACGGGGAGGAATTAAATGCGTTGTGCCGGGCCGTTGGGAGGTGCCCCAGAGAGCGCACATTGCGGGGCATCGGCTTGCCTTCCCAACCATTGCCCCCGAGCAGGAAATCTTTTTCCGGCAGAGTTTCGGCGGTTCGAAAAAAGAACTCGTCCACGCGCGTTTCCCTGTCTGGAAGCCGGTTGCCCAAAAACGCAAGCGTGCTTTCCAATTGCGCCTCCCGGTCCACGCGAAAATGCGTCGTCTCGTCCAGCCCGTTGTAAATCGGCACACACTCGCGCGCTCCGAACTGTTGGTAGGCGCTGCGCACCGGGGCGCCTCCCCCATAAGTTAGTATCAAATCATATTGAGGAACTTTCTCACGGAACGGGTCGCTCGCATCTTGCTTCATCCGGTCCAAAGTCGCGGGGGCATCGACATCCCAGAACACAATGGCATTGGACGCTGTTCTCTGATCCAGCGCGGCCGATTCCAGGAGTTCATCAAAAACCCCGACACCGCTGGCTTTCACAAGGATGTCCGCTTTGCGAGCGCCCTCCATTTCCCGCAGCGCCGCTTCGCGCGTGTTGGGATAGACAACGACTTTTGCCCATGGCGGTTCTGCAATATCGCGGTGTTTCTGGCGATCGTAAGCATCCGGCTCGTAAAAGGTGACCCGGTGTCCGCGCTGGTACAGGGCGCGAATGATGCCGCGGTAATAAGTCGCTGCGCCGTTCCAATACGCCGACAACAGGCTTGATCCAAAGAAGGCAATGCGGAGTCCTTCACCCATAATTATTTCGTGATCTCCCGGTGAATTTTCAAAAGCTCCTCGACGCGGTGTCGGCACGTATGTCGCTCGCGGATGGTTCTAAGGCCGTGTTCCGCCAGCGCGCGCGCCTCGCCCGGGTTGTTGAAAAGCATGGAGAGGTGAGCCGCCATTTCGCTTCCATCACGCGCCATGAGAAAATCTTTCCCCGGCGTGAACATCCCCTCCGAGTCGCTCCAGGGTGCGCACACGAGCGGTATTGCGCAAGCCAGTGCCTCGAACGGACGAATGGTCGGAATTCCGGGCAACAGCGTCGCGTAGGGTCGGCGCGGGATGTGAAGAGTCGCCTTGAATTGCGCAAAAATTTCCGGAACTCTGAAGTTGGGCAGCCAGCCCCGGTACTCGATTCCGGCTTGGGCTAACCGGGTTTGTGCCGCTTGCGGATAGCGCACGCCATACGCTGCCGCATGCAAGCCGAGTTGCTCGACCGGGCGGATGAAAAACTCTTCCAGTTCGGCAGTGCGCTCCTCATCCCCCCAGTTGCCGATCCAGACGAGATCGCCCGGCGCGCCGTGCGGGGGAAGCGGGGTGAAATGCGCGGTATCGGCAGCCTCATGCCAGGTCCAGGCGCGATCCGTCCAGCCGTGTTGAAGATAAAGATCGCGGATCACCCCGCCATAGGCCAGCACGCCGTCGTAGCCCGAAAGATCCAACGCGCCCATGGTTTGCGGGCAGGTGGCGGACCGGTGATGGGTGTCGTGAAAAAGCAAGGCGCAATGGGGGGGCCGATGTTCGCCAATAGCCCGAACCAATTCGGCGTCATTCCATTCATGCACGAGGATGAGATCGGCTCCCTTCAATGCGGAAGCAAAGTCGAGGCGCTCATACCGAGTGCTCGAAAGCAGGGGATAGCTTTGGTGAAAGGCCGCGACCGGCTCCGTTCCATGCTCATCGACCATGTGTGTGTAGCTCCAGGAATTTGCCGGCTCATAGATTTGCAATTCATGGCCGAGCTGGAGGAGTTCCGTTGCAATGCCGCGAAGAAAGTGCGCGTTGCCGTGATTCCAATCGGAAATCAGCGAATGGCAGAAGATCATCACTTTCATTGCGCCACCTCCTTGCGTGCGCTGGAGGAGATCAGCTCCGCATACGTCTCAAGATAAGCTCCGGCCATCGCGGTTGCGGAGTATCCAAGCGCACGTTGCCGGGCGCGGCACCCCATTGCCTGGAGTTGCTCTGGCGATGCGATCAATTCCAACAAAGCTTTTTCCAGGCCTTGCGCGTCCTCTGGAGAAATAAAGACGGCGGAGTGGTTCCACAATTCCCTCAAACTGGGAATGTCTCCGAGAACCAGCGCGCATCCGCACAACGCGGCTTCGAGAATGGAAAGCCCGAACGGCTCGTACCGTGCGGGGAGAGCGTAAATCGAGGCCCGGCTCATCTGCCCGGCAAGCGTGTGGGAGGGGAGCGGTCCAAGGAGATTCAGGTTCACAAAATTCTTCGGGGAACCGTTGGGGTGACGGCAATCGCCTGCGACATACACCGGCCATTTCAAACGGGGCGCCACCGCGTCGAGCAGCGAAAAATTCTTGGCCTCATCCCAGACCCGACCCGCTCCCAAAATAAACGGTTCTTTCCCTCCGGCAGAGAGGCTGCGTGCTTGGCTGCCATTGGAGATCACCCTTGAGCGTCCTGAAAAGCCATAGTTCTCCTTCAAGCTCGCGAGCATCGCGCCGGTGATTGCCACCACGCATTCGGCGCCTCGCAATCCAGCCACAACCCGTCGTTTGTATTCGTCATATTTCGAGGGCGGCGCCAGGTGATGCACCGCCTGCCACCACGACACGACACAGGAGTGGGCAACCATCAAAACGGGCGTTCGCCACGGCAGTGCCCCGTGAGCATACCCGTTCAGATGCACAACGTCCGGCGTGAGGGTTCTTTCGATTTCCAAAAGCTGCTCGCCCGCGGCATCCACGTCATGCCAGGGGTCGTCCATCCATTCGAGGCGATAACCGGTTTCAAACACCTCGATATGATTGAGGCGCTTGAGGTCGCGCCTCTGATCGCGCGCGAGCGGTGCCCCCATCGTCACCAGCGCGATTTCCGTCCCGTAAGGCTGCAACGCCGCCGCCAACTCCAAAGCATAAGACCAGACGCCGCCCACGGTGTCAGCGGTCATCAAAATGCGTTTGGGAACGGGGGCCACGGTGCTCATCAATGGAGAGTGATCAATGCTTTCATGAACCCGGGAGGGCGTTCGGCGGTGCAGCGTAGCGCCTCGTTCAACTGACCCAGCGGAAAGATGCTGGTGTAAAGCGACGAGGGATTCAGTTTGCCGCTTTGCACAGCCTCCACCGCAAGGCGCATCCCCTCCATATACACTGCGGGATCGCGCTCATGGGCGTTGACCACATCGAGACCGCGCCAATTCCAGAGCTGCAGATTCACCTGGCGGGGGCCATCCTGGTGATAGCCCGCGATCACGAGCCGACCCCGTTCCGCCGTGAGTTCTGCGGCCCAATCCAGCGGGCGCTGCTTGCCGGTCGCCTCGATCACCACTTCGCAGAGCTTCCCATTGGTGGCTGTTTGCACCTGTTCACGCAGTGCGGTTTCGTCTCCCATCAGGCAGGTTTTCCAGGCTCCCATTTGTGCGGCAATTTCCAGCGCGAAAGGACGCCTGGAAATCGCAATCACACGGGCTCCGGCAAGCGTGGCAAGGCGCGTGAGCAAAGCGCCGAGAAACCCAATTCCCACAATCGCCACCGTGTTTCCGGCGCTGATGCCGCAACGCCGAAAAATATTCATCGCGCACCCGAGCGGTTCGCCGGGAAAAGGGGCATTGTCAAAGGCCGCGGGAAGCTTCAGCACCGCTGCGGCCGCGGCGACATCGTATTGTGCATAAGCGTGGGAGGAAAGAAGGGCGACTCGATCCCCCGGCACCAAATCCTGGACGCCCTCGCCGACCGTGTCGACTCGACCCCACCCTTCATGGCCGGGTGCGCCGGGCCGCATGGGATAGCGAAACCACGGTTTGCCCTCCCATACCGGAAGGTTTGAGGCGCAAACCCCGCATCCCTCCAGCCGTACCCGCACTTGATCCGGGCCAGGTTCAGGAATCGGGATGCACTGCATTTCGATGTGCCCCGGCGCGACGAGCGCCGCCGCGAACATTTTTCCATTCCGTTTTGGGGTTTGAGGGAGCGGTGTGTTCATGGTTCAGGAAGGGAGCGATTCTTTGAGCCAGTCGTACAGCCGCTGTAGGCCCTCAGGGGCACAGACCGTGGGAGCCCATCCCGTGGCTTTCTGGAATTTGGAGCAGTCGCTGACGTAATAGCGCTGATCGCCGATGCGCCAGTCGGCGAATTCGAGGGGGGGCAGTTCGCCGTGCATCTTCGCGATCAAGTCGATCAGTTCCAGCAAACTGATGGAATTTTGAGGGCCGCCGCCCATGTTGAACGCCGCTCCAGAAAGCCTCGAAGCGTTCTCCTTCGCGATCAAGAGAGCCTCCACGAGATCGTCGATGAAGAGGATATCACGCACCTGCCTGCCGTCTCCGTAAATGGTGATCGGCTCTTTACGCAGCGCGCGGAGGAGAAAATGTGCCAGCCATCCCTGGTCCTCATTTCCGTGCTGGTGCGGCCCGTAAATGCAACTCATCCGAAACACCACGGCGGGGATTCCAAAACTGCGGGCGTAATCCAGGATGTATTGATCGGCGGATCCCTTTGAGCAGCCGTAGGGACTATAGAATTCCAGCCCTTGCTCCTCGCCCACCCCTCCTGCCCGGATGCCTGGGTCCACCGGTTCGTAGCGCCGCCCGTGAAGCCCCAACTCCACCCCGGGAAGACTCCCATACACTTTATTGGTGGAGGTGAAAACCAGCGGCGGCGGATTGCGCATCGCGCGCAGCGTCTCAAGCAAATGGAGGGTGCCGCGCACATTCACGTCAAAATCCAATTCCGGGGAGGACAGGCTTGTCGTCACGGCGACCTGCGCGGCAAAATGAAATACCGCCGAGGCGTCGCAAACCGCATGGCCAAATGCCTCCCGGTCCCGGGTGTCCGCAGTCAAAATCGTGAGCGCATCCTGAAAATGAGCCCGCAGCCAGTGCAGATTTTTCTCCACCCCGCAACGCGAGACATTGTCATAGAGGACCACGGACTGCCCCGATGAAAGCAGTCGAGCGGCGAGATTGGTCCCGATGAATCCAGCTCCTCCGGTGATCAGAATGGGTTTCATATGGTCAAACCCCGCACAATGAGCTCCTCCCGGGCGCGTGCGACGCAATCGGTGGCTGACTGTCCCTGGAGCCATCCGGCCAGTTCCCTCAAGCCTTGATCCAGGCCGATTTGCGGCTCATACCCGAGGACGGATCGCGCCAGGGAAATATCGGCAAAGCAGTTGCGGATATCTCCTTTCCGGTAATCCCCGGTGATTTCCGGTTCGATCCCGGTCCTCCCGAGAATTCGCGCCATGGTTTTCGCAATTTCCAGCACGGAATGGCTGGATCCACTGCCGACATTCAAAGCGCGCCCGTCGGCGGCTGGGGTTTCCAAAGCAAGCCGGCACGCGCGCACGATATCGCGGACGTTGACGAAATCGCGCCGCTGCCGCCCGTCTTCCATGACGAGCGGCCGATGGCCATTGAGCAGGCGCGAAGCAAAATTGGCGAGCACGCCGGTGTAGGGGTTGGAAAGCGCCTGGCGAGTGCCGTATATATTGAAAAACCGAAGCGCCACTGTGGAAATGCCATAGGCGCGGCCGGTCGTGAGACAAAGCCGTTCCTGCTGGTATTTGGAGATGGCATAAACCGAGGGGATCCTTGGAGTCTTGGTCTCCGGTGTCGGGGCCGGTTGGAGGGGCTGGGCGTCTTTGCCCCGTATTTCCCAATCGCGCGATGCGAGCTGCGCCAGAGAGCGTTCGCCTCCTTCCACCAAAACCCCTTCAGAAGAGCAGTAAGAGCCCTCTCCATAAATACTCATGCTCGAAGCCACCACCAGTCGCTCCACCCTGCTCTTGACGAGGGCCTCGAGCAAAACCGCAGTCCCGCTGCAATTTACGTTCGTGTAATGTGCGATTTGATACATGCTTTGGCCGACCCCCACCGCGGCGGCCAGATGGAAGACGGCACCGACCCCTTCCAGCGCGCGCCCGACTGTTTCTGCATCCCGGATATCGCCGATGACCAGTTCAGCGTCTGGATGCAGATAATCCGGCCGTTCCCCGTGGGGATGCACCTGTGGGATCAAGTTATCCAGAACACGCACTTCATAGCCGTGTGTCAGCAGCTCGTCCGCCAAATGCGAACCCACAAAACCCGCGCCTCCTGTGATCAGGACTTTCTTAACCATGCCGTGTAATACGTTGCGACAGCGCCGAGCGCGTGTAGGCCATTCCCCTCATAGCAGAGGCAGGAATGTTACTAAGAAAGATCGCCCATTTTATAACTCCGAATCCGGATGCCGCCTTTCAATTTCATCCAAAATTTCCCTGGGCTGAATGTCCTTCTTGAGCTCCTCAACCTCCGCCCTCTCGGCAATATCCACATGCATCCGGGTGGCAATATCCGCTACAAGAGTCAGCAACCGGGTGATCTCGTGTTCCGCCAGCAAACTGATTTGCAGGTCCAGTTCGGCCCGTCTTTCCGCAAGCTGGCTCATGCGGTTTTGCGAGATCAGGATGAAGGTGGACAAAAAAATCGCCTCCACCGAAGCGACCATCGCCAGGACGACAAAGGTGGGGTCAAACTTCGGACCGGGAATCCAGCCCAGATTCACAAAGATCCACAGTCCGTAAATCAAGAGATGGATGTATACAAACCGCATGCTCCCGGCAAAGTGGGTGATGAAGTCCGCCAGCCGCTGCTCGCGCGACCTCTTCAACTCGGATTCACGGCTGCGCTCCACAAGGGCCGAAATGTTGCGTTCCACCAAGCGAAGCATCTCCGATCTTTCTTCGGGAGGATTCATTTTTTTCATCGCACCGGGTGATTTCAATCCCATCGCACACCGCCCGCGCGCCGGTCGCGTCTCTTCTATTTCGGCGGTGCCTGATCCTGCAAGCGGCTGCGCAGGCGGGAAATGGCGGCTTGGAGTTCTTTGATTTGGACCGGTTTGATGAGGTGCTCGGAAAATCCTGCAGCCCGGCTCTTTTCCAAATCCGTCTCCATGCCGTAGCCGCTGATGGCAATGCCGGGCAACCCATCCCGGTCGCGCAACGCGCGCATCAGATCCCTGCCATCCCCATCGGGCAGGCCCAAGTCGCTGATGAGCAGGTCAAAATGTTCCCCTCTCTCCCGCAGTGCACGGGCTTTTTCCAGAGCGGCGCGCAGAGTGCGCGCAGGGGTGATTTCGCAGCCCGCCCGTTCCAGCAAACGACTCAGGATGCGCATGGTGTCCTCATTATCCTCCACCAAAAGAATCCGCATGTTGCGACCGTTGATTCTCGGATTCCATTGTGCCGTTTGCTGTTCTGGAACGCCGGGTTCCAACGGGACTGGCACCCTCGTAAAAGGCAGTTCGACAAAAAAGATGGCCCCCTTGCCTTCGCCTTCGCTTTCCACCCAGATGCTGCCGCCGTGCCTATCCACCACCGCTTTGCAAATCGCGAGGCCCAGCCCCAACCCCCCGAGGTGGCCCGCAGCGCGGGTTTCTCCCTGCTCAAAAGGCACAAAAAGGGTGGGAATCACTTCGGGAGGGATGCCCATCCCGGTATCGGCCACTTCCGTGCGCACAGTGCCGGGGCGGGGATTGGAAGTGCGCACCGTCACCGAGCCGCCGGTGGGGGTGAACTTGGTGGAGTTTTTCAGCAAATTCCAGAACACCTGTTGCAGTCGGCCGCTATCGCCGTTGACGTTGTGTTGAGGGGCTGCCAGATCCAGGTGCACGGATAGCCCTTTCGCCTCCATTTCTTCCCGGCAGATTGCCATCACATTGCGCAGGGTGTTGTGAAGGTCTGTGGGTTGGAGGCGCAAGGCGATTTTGCCTCGCGCAATGCGATTAAGGTCCAGAAGATCGTCGATCAAGCGAGCTTCCAGTTCCAGATTGCGCCGAACCATGGCCAGTTCCTCGCGGAGCTCCGCCTTTAACTCCGTGTCGGCTTCCCGGGCGCTGATCGTCATGAGAACAGGGGTCAGGGGCGTGCGCAGCTCGTGGGAGAGGATCGCAAGAAAACGGTCCTTTGCGGCATTGGCCGCCAAGGCATTCTCCGTGGCCCGCTGGAATTCCTGTTCCATTCTTTTGCGGTCGGTGATGTCGATGTTAATGCCGAGCATCCGCATAGGCCGACCCGCTGCGTCCCGAAACACCTGGCCTCTTCCCGCCAGCCAATGCACGCTTGCGTCAGGCCAGACCACCCGCCATTCCCACTCGAAGCCCCCCTTTTCCAGCGCCTCTTGCATTCGACGTTTTGCCTCCTCCCGGTCCTCGGGATGAATCCTTTCCAACCAATCCCCCAAGGTTCCCTTGAAACTGCCTTTGGGCAGGCCATAGAGTGCCTCCAGTTCCGGTGCCCAGTGGTTTTTGTCCGTTGCAATGTCCCACTCGAAGGTGCCGATGCGGGCCACTTGCTGCGCCAGGCGCAGTCGCTCC
>JAPLTE010000080.1 GCA_026398235.1 Verrucomicrobiota bacterium | reverse complement strand
AGCGCCATCGGCTCGGCGGATTCCTACAAGGAAGTGCTCGAAAACCCGGACCGCATTTCCAAAGCCGTATTGGCCAAAGGGCTCGACAGCAACACCGCTTTCGAGATCCTCTCCATCGACATCGCCGATGTCGATGTGGGCGACAACATCGGCGCCAAACTCCAGGCCGAACAGGCCGAAGCCGACAAACGGGTGGCCCAAGCGCGCGCCGAAGTCCGCCGCGCCGCCGCCGTCGCCTCCGAACAGGAAATGCGCGCTCGCACCCAGGAAATGCGCGCCAAGGTCGTCGAAGCCGAAGCACAGGTGCCCCAAGCCATGGCCGAGGCCTTTCGCGCCGGGAATTTCGGCGTGATGGATTACATCCGAATGAAAAACGTCGAAAGCGACACCAAAATGCGCGCTTCCATCGCCGGTGGCGACCGCTCCGGCGACGAAGGCCGCCCCGTCCAGCAATAACCGCTTCCCAGGTTCGGAGATTTTCCCATGGATCCCATCGTCCTCGTCATTGCCGGGGCGTTCGCGCTCGGTAAATGGCTTTTGCAGAACGCCGGGAAAAGCGCGCCCGAGGAGCCCCGCACCCCGTCCTCGCGCCCGCTGAACCCCGGTTCGGGTGATCCGTCCGGCACGGAAAGCGAAGAGGAGCGGATGCGGCGCTTCATGGAGGCACTCGGGCTTCCCCCAAACAGCGTCCCGCCCCCCGTGCGCAAACCGGCTCCACGAGTGGAAAAACCGGCATTCAAACCTCTCCCAAAGCCCAAGCCGAATGTGAGGCAACCCGGTCCCCCGCTGGCCTCAGAAAAGCGCCCCGTTGCCTCCTCCACGCCCGAACAGCGTCGAGATATTGCCCCGCCCTTGGAAACCGGCGGGCCGTTACCTTCCATTCCCAAGGCAGCATCAGTGGAGGAGAGCGCCCCGTCCATGGAAGTCACCTCGATCCCTCAAATAACCTTCGGGGAACCCGAGCAGGCGGTGGCCGGTGCCGCAGTTTCCGATCAGGCGAAACCCTATTCGCGTGCAACTTTGCAAAAACAGCCCGAGAGCGGCGCGCAAGCCGCCTTGCGGGAACAGCTTCGCGAACCTGATTCGCTGCGCAAAGCCATTTTATTGCGCGAAATATTAGGTCCGCCAAAGGGCTTGCAATCCGCTCAGAGTCCCTCTATTTTTTCCCCTCTCTAAAAGCCGGCGTGGCGGAATTGGCAGACGCGACGGACTCAAAATCCGTTGTCCTTTAAAGACGTGTAGGTTCGACCCCTATCGCCGGTATGAGTATTGATCAGGGTTTGCGGGCGATTCGCCCCAAAAAGTCACAGAAAAGCAACTACTATCCGTGGAGCATTCGGCCCGTTCTGGCGATTACGAGGCGTCTTCTGATATGATTGAACTACTCAACAGGATGCCCGCTGCTCTATGGAACATGATTATTTATAATTCCACCAAATATAAATTTTGGTGGTAAGGAACCAGAAGACTCCGACTAAGGAAGCAACTATTCCAAACCCCCTTAGTTCGCCGCCTGCCCCAAGGGAAGCCGCTCCGGTTGCTGCAAGAAGAAATGCCAAAACCAAATGAAATTTGGCTGGTTTTCCCGTTTCCTGGATTGTCGTAACCCGATCAATCGTGGGGGCGCCGCACCCGGGGCAACTCGCGGCTCGGGTGGATACCTCACGCCCGCATTCTTCGCACTTTTTGAGAGCCATAGGACGTCTTTTACTCCTTGTCGGGAACCCTGTCACTCCGCTTTTTTGTCGCGGCTCTTATCGGTGGTGAATTCCAGAGAATATGCAAACTTTTCTCCATGCCTTGACTGCAAAACAAGTGCCGATGCCGCAGACTCAAAGAATTCCGTGAGTGTACGGAACTAATATGAGCTACCATAGCTTCCATGGGCCGCGGCGTGAATCCCCCGATGGAAACCGATTTAGCGCCTCTTTGCGCCCATCTGTTTCTAAGGTTTGATGCTAAATCCGCTCAGGCCCATGAGTGCGGCGGCGGTCACGGAATGCACCTGCTGGTTTTTGATGAAACCGGCCAGTTCACTTTCCGCGATGGCGTCCAAAAAACCGTCCACTTCCTCTGGTGGACCGCCCGCAAGCAGTTCCACGCGGCCGTCCGGCAGGTTGCGCACCCAGCCGATCACCTCATACCCTTTGGCGATCTGCCGCACGGTATAGCGGAAGCCGATTCCCTGCACTCGCCCCTCGTAAAAGACGTGCTTTGCGATCATGGAACTCGGTTCCTTGAAATGCGAGCCTACTGCTCGATCAAGAGCGGCCCGGCGGGCGCGGTGAAGGCGGCGTCGGAGCAAAGGATATTAGCCGGGCGATCCG
The DNA here is from genome assembly GCA_026398235.1 of Verrucomicrobiota bacterium. Taxonomy (GTDB): domain Bacteria; phylum Verrucomicrobiota; class Verrucomicrobiia; order Chthoniobacterales; family Chthoniobacteraceae; genus UBA695. Next base: position 18,655 of record JAPLTE010000080.1, on the reverse strand, counting down.
GATCGTTGTAATCAACGGGACGCGGTACGTTGCGCCCGATGGTCAGGTCTTCGGGCTGGCTTTGGGCGATGTTGACGGGCGTGCCTTCTCGGACAAGCGCGTAAAATTTCGCCGCTACATTTTGATGCAACCGCAGGCAACCGTGGGTGCGCGGAACCGGCCAGACGAACCCTTCGTGGAAGCCATAGCCGGTGGTAAACTCCACCCAATAGGCCATCGGGTAGCCGATGTAAGTGCCTGAACCATGCCCGGCCTGCGCTTCGACGATCTGGCCGCCGTTCCTATAAAAACCATAAGAACCCGAACGCTTGTGGGCGATTTTGCTAAACACCCTGAAATCCCCACACGGCGTGCGCGTGCCTCCCGGTTTGCCCACACAGGTGGCGGCGACGAGCAGCGGGCGCTCCCCTTCCATCACATAAACCTGCTGTTTGGAAAGGGAGACCTTGACGCGCACGTTGGCCGGGTTGTGCGGCTTATAGGCGGGCGGGTTCGGATTGCCCATCGGGGTTTGGCAGCCGCCGAGGAATAGCAAAACAAGCGCGCTGGCGCTGGTGAAAAGGAAGCGGGAGATTTTCATGGTTCTAATGCAGATGAAGGGGATTCGTTTGTCAAATCCCCGGCGCGTGCGGCGGACTGTTTTTTGGGCGCGTTGGCGACGACCATTTTATCGAAAGAACGGGAGGCGTTGGCGTAGAAAGGGTAATCCTCCGGAGCGGCATCGCGCGGCCGGTAGCGCCAATGTTTGTACGCCCAGAGATACAGTTCGGGCCGCTCGCGGATGCGCGATTCGTAAAAATCCCAGCACGCTTGGGCGATCTCTTGCGGGGTGGCGTCCGGCGCAAGCGTCAGCGCGGGGTGGATCACGATGCGGCAGCGTCCGTCCGGGAGCGGGATGCCGTCCACGGGCACCATCCGGGCTCCGCCGCGCTGGGCCAGGATGGCGTGCATGAAGGTGACGCACATGGTGCGCCCGAACGCCTGGATCGGCACGGCGGCTTGGTCGGGGCGCAATGTCAGATCCACGAGCATCCCCGCCGCCCCCTTGCGCTTGACCACTTTCAAGAGCCGGATCATCGAGTTTTCCTGCGGGATGATCGTGTGGCCGGAGATTTCGCGCGAACCGTTGAAAACGGCGCTCAGAAGGGGATTCTTGAACGTCTCCGCCACGATGAGCGTGGGGACGCCGAGAAAGCCGACCGCGTGGCTGGCCCACTCGAAATTGCCCCAATGGATGCACATCGAGACGGCCCCGTGCTCCTGCGCTTCGCGGCGGAAGGTGTCCGTATCGCCGACCACTTCAATATATTGCCGCCAATTGGATTCCGTGAGCCGCCGCCCCCAAAAGAGGTCCAGCATGGTGCGGGCAAAGTTTTGGTAGGAACCCCGGGCGATCGATTTGCGTTCCGCCTCGGGGCGCTCGGGGAAAACGCAGGCGAGATTGGAGAGGGCGACCCGTCGTCCACGGGCATCCACGCGGTAGGCGATCGCACCGAGAGCGGTGGCAATCCCGACGCACAGGCGGCGGGAAAGCCGGGGAATGCCCCAGGCGAGGCCCGCACAAGCGAGCCATTCCAGGCGATAACGGAGGTCTTTCCAGAAAGAAGTTTGCATCGGTTTTAGCAACGTAGAATTCCAGAAGAGTCTCACGCAAAGACGCAAAGTCGCAAAGTCAAAATGGGGCTTTGTCTGCTTTTGGGGCGTCTTTGCGTGAGACATTCCCCTTCACAAACTCTGAGAACTTGACCCCCCGGCCTTTCCGCTTCAATTTCTTCTCTCCACTCTCAACTTTTTACTCTCAACTTTCCCAATGGCCGAAGAACGCAAAACCCTGGAACAACGCCACCAGATGTCCGACATCGAGCGCCTGCGCCACTCCGCAGCGCACGTGCTGGCCACCGCCATCCTCCGCATCTGGCCCGAGGCGCAGTTCGCCGCCGGTCCGCCCGTGGAGAACGGTTTCTATTACGACCTCGACCTCGCCCACCGGATCACTCCCGAGGATTTTGAGAAGATCGAGGCCGAGATGAAGAAGGTCACCAAGGAAAACCAGGTATTTGAGCGCGTGGTCGTCAGCCGCGCCGAGGCGCTGGAACTGGGCCGCAAAGGCCGCCTTGGCGCGCTCTCCGAACGAGCCGTCCCCAGCAAGTTCAAGCTGGATATCGTGGAGAACATTCCCGAGGGGGAGGAAATTTCGCTCTACCAGAACAACGGCTTCATCGACCTCTGCGCCGGGCCGCACGTCATGCGCACGGGCAACATCGGGGCGTTCAAGCTGACCCATGTCGCCAGCGCCTACTACAAGGGGGATGAAAAAAACCCGCAACTCCAGCGCATCTACGGCACGGCCTTCAAGAACAAGACCGAGATGGACGCCGAACAAGACCGAGATGGACGCCTACTTCACGATGCTCGAAGAGGCCAAAAAGCGCGACCACCGCAAGCTGGGCCGCGAGATGGAGCTTTTCTGCTTTGACGACGATGTAGGCCCCGGCCTCCCGCTCTGGATGCCCAACGGGACGGTCCTCATCGAGGAACTGGAGAAGCTGGCCAAAGAGACGGAGTTCGCCGCCGGGTACGACCGTGTGCGCACCCCGCATCTGGCGCGCGAAAACATGTATCTCACCAGCGGGCACCTGCCGTATTATGCGGAGAGCATGTTCCCGCCGATGGAGCTTTATGCTGAGGGAGATAAGCAGCTTTCTGTTGATCGCTCAGAACGCGACATCACGGAATCTGATAAATCTCTCCGCGACAGCTTTGAAAAAATGATTCCTGAGTTAAAGGCAGGAATCAGGGACCCTCAAGAGTTTGTTCGAGCTTTTAAGAAGCTTCCGCCGGAATTGCAGAATGGCTTGGTCGACAATGTAGCTCTGGTTCGTTTGTTCGCATCATTAAAATGGGCAGAAGTCAACGAACCCGAACGCTACTACCTCAAAGCGATGAACTGCCCGCACCACCACAAGATTTTTGGTGCCGTGCCGCGCAGTTACCGCGATCTCCCGTTGCGGCTGGCCGAATACGGGACTTGCTACCGCTACGAGCAATCGGGCGAGCTCTTCGGGCTCATGCGCGTGCGCTCCATGCAGATGAACGACGCCCACATCTACTGCACCGAGGAGCAGTTCGAGGCCGAGTTCAACGCGGTGAACGAGATGTATTTGAAGTATTTCAAAATCTTCGGCATCGACAAATATTTGATGCGCTTCTCCACGCACGATCCGGCCAAGCTCGGCCAGAAATTCGTGGATCAGCCGGAATTGTGGAAAAAGACCGAGGAGATGGTGCGCAATGTCCTCGTCAAGAGCGGCATCAATTTTGTCGAGGTGCCCAACGAAGCCGCGTTCTACGGGCCGAAGATCGACGTGCAGGTCTGGAGCGCTATCGGACGCGAGTTCACCATCGCGACCAACCAGGTCGATTTTGCCGTGCCGTCGCGCTTTGGGCTGGTCTATAAGGACCGGGATAACACCGAGAAGACGCCGCTGTGCATTCACCGCGCCCCGCTCGGCACGCACGAGCGCTTCATCGGATTCCTGATCGAACATTACGCCGGGAATTTCCCGCTCTGGCTCTCGCCGGTGCAGGTGCGCGTGCTGCCGCTGGGCGACGAAGAACCGCTGGTGGAATATGCGCGCGGCATCCAGGCCGAGTTGCGTGCTGCGGGCATCCGCGCGGAGATCGACGCGACCAACAATAATATCAAAGGCAAGGTGCTCCAAGCCGAACAGGCCAAGGTGCATACCATGCTCGTGGTGGGCAACCGCGATCTCGAAGCCGGGAACGTCAGCGTGCGCATCCACGGCCAGGGGAACCTCGGTGCGAAGCCGCGCGCAGAGGTGATCGCAGATATTATCCAATCCGCCAAAGAGCGCCGGGCGTAGAAAATTTCTCACGCAAAGCCGCAAAGGCGCGAAGAGAAGGCCCTCGTTCCCAAACTCCATTTGGGAACGTCATTGTCCCGGCAACTCTATTGCCGGGGGGAGCTTGCCATGTTATCGAAGCGCCGTCCCCTCCGCCGCAATGGAGTTGCGAGCGCAAGTGCGTTCCCAAATGGAGTTTGGGAACGAGGAAAAACGAGGGAAAATCTCGCGCAAAGGGCGCAAAGAACGCAATGGGAAAGACACAAGATTCTGTCTTTGCCTCCTTTGCCTTTCCTTCGCGCCTTTGCGGCTTTGCGTGAGAATAAAAAAGCTAAGAAGCTGTCTAAAAATTAGGAGCGGGTTGCGTTGCAGCAGGTTTTGGAGGTGGCCAAGGCGGTGAGGAGGGAGCATATCTTCAGATACGCGACCGACCGAACAACGCAGGCCAGCGCCAAAAGATGCGCAACCCAAAGGGCAAGAGCCAGCGTGACGCTGGACCCCTTTCGCGCTGCCGCGCGCGGCGGCTGACGTGTGCCGCTTTGATCGGCTGCAACCTTTCAGGCAAGAGGTATAAACGGGCTCTGACGGCGTTACTCGCTCGTCACCTATCCACCGATAGGCTCCTCGCTCGTGCCTTGTCATACCCCATTTCTCCCTCTTGCGCACCCTCGCCTAATTTTTAGACAGCTTCTAAGGCCGGAATTCCTTGTCGATCAGCTCTTCCAACTCCTGCATGGCGAGCGTGAGTTGGCTTCTCAGTTCCACGGCTTGCAGATCGGAAGGATCGACGGGGATCGCTGTGATCTTTTCAAAGCGTTTTCCCAACGGCCTTTTCGGGTCGGTCTTGCCGGAGGCCTCCAGCAGATGGTTCACCTGCGCGACCCGCTGGACGACCTCGTGGATTTTCTCCAATGCGTCGGCCTCGCTGATTTCTTCGGACGCGATGCGCTTGAGTTGGCGGCAGGTAAAAAGTCCGCAGCGCTCGGGGCGTTGCGCGTAGATGGCGCATTGCGACTCCCGAAACGCGGGGCACGGCTGCAAAATGAACTGCTCGGTGTGCTTGTGTTTGATTTTCAACCCCAAAGCCTCGGCACATCGTTGGATTGCAGGCGGACCTTGTAAAACATCACGCCGTTGCAGCAGATCCCGCACGCGGCACAGAGGCGGGAGGCGGCGGATGACGTCAGCGCACTCATGCCGATTTCCTTACGGCGCGAGCCGCTCGATTTTCCACGATCCGTCGGGCTGTGCGGAATATTCAAAGCGGTCGTGCAGGCGATTCGCGCCGCCCTGCCAAAATTCGATCGTCTCCGGCTTGACGCGGTAGCCGCCCCAGAAGGAGGGCAACGGAATTTTTCCCATGCCGAATTTCTCTTTGATTTTGCTCCATTCCATCTCGAGCACTTTGCGCGAGGAGATGGCTTTGCTTTGGCGCGAAGCCCAAGCGGCAATTTGGCTCTCGCGCGGGCGCGACATGAAATATTGAAGCGATTCGAGAGCCGGAATTTTCACCGCGCGACCGGTGACGATCACCTGCCGTTCGAGCGCCAGCCACGGAAAGAGCAGCGAAACGGCGGGGTTCTCGTTCAAATGCGCCGCTTTGCGGCTTTCCAGGTTGGTGAAAAAGACGAACCCGCGCGCGTCGAGCCCCTTCAACAAAACCGTGCGCAGCAGCGGGCGACCGTCGGCCCACGCAGTGGCGAGGCTCATCGCCGTCGGCTCGATCACCCCGGCTTCGACCGCTTCATCCAGCCAGAAATTGAACATGTCAATCGGGTCGGGCTTGAGGTCTTCGCGCCGCAATTTGCCTTTGCGGTAGTCGGAGCGTGCGTCGGCGAGGTTCATGGAAGGAGAATACGCTTCGGAATGCCTCACGCAAAGCCGCAAAGAACGCAAAAGAGAATCTCTTTGCGTGAGAAAAACGACTTACTTCGCCGCAATCATCCCGCTTTGGCGGGCGTAGTTGAAGAGCCCCCCGGCGTCGATCACCGGGCGCACGTCCCCCAGCGGCTTGAGTTGGTAGGTGTTGCCGTTGACGGTCAGCGTGTCGTGGTCGAAGTCGAGCGTCGCTTCGTCGCCGGTTTTCACGATGTCGCACAGGCGTAGGCCGGAGTCGAAGGGATACAACTCCCCGGTCGCCACGCAATTGCGGAAAAAGATGCGCGCGAACGACTCGGCCACCACGGCTTCCACGCCCGCCGCGCCCAACGCGATGGGGGCGTGTTCGCGCGAGGAGCCGCAGCCGAAATTGCGGCCTGCGATCACGATTTGGTAGGGGGTCTTCATTTCGCCCTGCGGCACGAAGCGGACCGGATACTGGTCGTCGGGAAGCCCGATCAAAGCGTAGCTGCCGAGCTTCTCATATTCCTCGGCGATGGTCGGCACGAGGGCGAGGTATTGCGCGGGGATGATCTGATCGGTGTCGATGTTGTCGCGAACGACAAAAACTTTGCTGGTGATCGTCTTGGCCATAGGAGTGTTGAGAGTTGAGGGTTGAGAGTTGAGAGAGAAGAGGCGTGGAGTGGAGCGTTTTTCTCTCAACTCTCAACTTCTTCCTCTCTCAACTTTTTCAGATGAACTCGCGCGGGTCGGTGATTTTGCCGGTGAGGGCGCTTGCGGCCACGGTGTAGGGGCTCGCCAGGAAGACCTGCGATTCCTTGTGACCCATGCGCCCGGGGAAGTTGCGGTTGGTGGCGCTGATGCACTTCAAGGGCGCGTTCATGCGGCCAAAGGTGTCCACGGGTCCGCCCAGGCACGCGGCGCAGCCGGGGTTCTCCGTCAGGCGCACACCGGCGTCCGAGAGGATGTTCCAGACGGATTTGCCGTCCCATTGCGTTGCCTTGAGTTCCTCCAAAACGCGCGTGGTGCTCGGCACGCCGAAGGTGTCGATTTTGACCGTCTTGCCGCGCACGATTTCAGCGAACGCGAGGAAGTCCGAGGTCTTGCCGCCGGTGCACGAGCCGATGTAGGCGCGGTCGAGAGCGACATGGCCCATCTCCTTGGCGAGCTTGCGCTGGCCGGGATCGGGATGGCAGGCGACGGTCGGTTCGAGCGCGGAGAGGTCGAAGGTCTTGTCGTAGATGAAGCTCTGGTCGGCGTCGATTTCCGCCGGGGTGAACGTGTTTTTGGTGCCGTTCTCGGCGGTGCGCGCGTTGACGTAGTCGAGCGTCGTCTGGTCACACGGGAAAATGCCGTTCTTGCCGCCCGCTTCGATGGCCATGTTGGTGATGGTCATCCGGTCGTCCATCGTGAGCGAGGCGACGCCGGGGCCTTCAAACTGCATGGCGCGGTAGGTGGCGCCGTCGAACCCGATCTCGCCGATCAAATGCAGGATCACGTCCTTGGCCATCACCCCCTTGGGCAGCGCTCCTTCAAAGAGGAAGCGCATCGTTTCGGGAACCTTGATGAGCAGCTTGCCGGTGCCGAGGATGAACCCGGCGTCGGTGTTGCCGATTCCGGTGGCGAACTGGTTGAACGCGCCGCTCTGGCAGGTGTGCGAGTCGGTGCCGAAGAGAATTTCGCCGGGCCGGTTGTGGCCTTTCAGCGCGAGCGAGGAATGGCAGACGCCGCTGTAATGCGACCCGTGCTGGCGCTGGCCGTTCCCCTTGGCGGCATCAAAGCGCCAGTGGCCCTTCGGGTCATCGATCACATCGTAGAAATATTCGATCTCCTGTTCGTTGGCGAAATCGCGCAGAATATCCACGTTGCGATTGGACATCGCGTCGGCGGTGAAAATGTAGTGGTCGGGGATAATGACAACCTTTTTGCGGTCCCAAATTTTGGCGTTCGCCCCAAACTCGCGTTTGAAAACGCCGATGGTGCCGGGGCCGCAAACGTCGTGCGTCATGAGGACATCGACGTTGACCCAAACGTTGTCTCCGGGGCGCACGTGCGTCTTTCCGCTAGAGCGGGCAAGGATCTTTTCGGTCAAAGTCATAGGGGAACAACCCTACGGCAGGTGCGATTTCGAGGCAATCGGATTTTCACGCGGGTGGAGGAAGAGAATCAGGATTAAGAGAATTAGGAAGCCAGGAAACCAGGAAAGGAATTTTGAACGAGCCGCGTCTCTCTCCGCGTCCCCGCGTCCCCGCGTCTCCCTTTCTCCCCGTCTTTCGCCGTCACCCCAGCTTTTCGTGGTTGATCGTCGTCAGCCGCCGCTGGCGCTGGCCCAGCTTCGGGATGCACTCGATCAAGGCGCGCGTGTACGGATGCTGCGGGGCACGCAGCACTTGCTCCGTCGGACCGTATTCGACGATTTCCCCGCGAAACATCACCGCCACGCGGTCCGCAATGCCGCCGATGATTCCGAAGTTGTGTGTGATGAGAAGGATGCTCATTTTGAGCTGCGCTTTGAGTTCGCGCAACAGGTCGATGATTTGCGCCTGGATCGTCACATCGAGTGCCGTTGTCGGCTCGTCCGCGACGAGGATATCCGGCTGGCAGGAGAGCGCCATTGCGATCATTGCCCGCTGTTGCATGCCGCCGCTGAGCTGGTGCGGGTAATCCCACATCCGTTTTTGCGGATCGACAATGCCGACGAGCCCCAGCCATTTGGCCACTTCGGCATCCAGATCGGTCACGTCGGGCCGGTGGAGCCGGATGGCTTCGGCGATTTGAAACCGGATGGTGAACACCGGGTTAAGCGAGGTGGACGGTTCCTGAAAAATGTAGGCGATCCGTTTGCCGCGGATTGTGCGCAGTTCTCCGGGCGACATCTTCAGCACATCGCGGCCTTGGAGGAGGATTTCGCCGCTCTGATAGAAGGCGGGCGGCTCAGGCAGGAGCCGGGTAAGCGCCAGGGCGGTCACGCTTTTGCCGGAGCCACTTTCGCCCACGACCGCGAGTGTCTCGCCTGCTTGCAATGTAAACGAGGCGTTTTTGACGGCATCCACCGTGTTCTCTTCGGTGGCAAACTGGATCGACAGGTTCCGGACTTCTAGCAACGGCGCGTTCATGGTGGTCACCCCTGAGTTTGGCTGCAAACCGCCGGGTGTCAAACCGGTAAGCATGCTCGGGATGATGGCTGGACCGCGCCCTTCTTCGGGTTCCCGATTTCCTGTTGTAAACTCGGGCTTGCCAGAAGGGCCTGTCTTGCCCATGATACGACATGGCAACCCTATCCGAACCTGTTGACGGCGCGTTCTACCAAACCGCGGACGCCTTCTTTGCCCAGAACTCCAGCACCGGGCTCACCTTCGACGACGTCTCGCTGGCCACGCTCTACTCCGAGATCCTCCCGCGCGAGACCAATCTCGAAACTTCGCTTGCCGAATCCCTGCGCCTCCAGATCCCGCTGGTTTCGGCGGACATGGACACCGTCACCGAATCGCGAATGGCCATTGCAATGGCTTTGAGCGGCGGCCTTGGCTTGCTCCATTACAACATGCCCGAGCGGCAGCAGCTTTCCGAGGTCAGCCGCGTGAAGAACCACATCCACGGGCTCATCCAGGAGCCGATCAAGGTGTTGCCCGACCAGCTGATCGGCGACGTAATCGAGTTGATCGAGGCGAAGAATTTTTCGTTCAGCACATTCCCCGTCGTGGACGACCAAAACCGGCTCATTGGCCTGCTTCCCGGCCATGTGCTCAAGCAGCGCTATGCCACGAAGAAAGTCAGGGAAGCGATGACCCCACGTGCGGCCATTCACACCATTCGGCAAAGCGCGCTTTCCACGGATCCGATTGTGTGTGCCGACCGTTTCTTTAATGACCATATCGGCATCCACAAGCTGCTCGTTGTCGATGAGGAGGACCACCTCCGGGGCCTGTTCACTTTGAGTGACGTGGAGCGGATCACCCAAGAGAGCCGGGCGCAGTTGAAGCCCGCGCGCGACAGTAAATTCCGGCTCATCTGCGGCGCAGCCGTTTCCGCCACCCGCGGGGCCGACGGCGAGCTCGACAAGGACCGGATCGCGGCCCATGTGGGGGCGCTCGTGGATCGCGGCGTGGATGTCGTGGCGGTCTCCACGGCCCATGGCCACACGAAGGGAGTGGGCGACACGGTGCGGCTGATCCGTTCCCTTTTTCCCGACCTCCCCATCATCGCGGGCAACGTCACCAGCGGAGCCGGTGTGGAATTTCTGGCCGACTGCGGCGCGAACGCGATCAAAGTGGGCCAGGGGCCCGGCTCCATCTGCACCACGCGCATTGTAGCGGGGGTCGGCATCCCGCAGTTAACGGCGCTCTATGTTGCCTCCAAATCCGCTGCTCAACGGGGCGTGAAAATTATTGCCGACGGCGGCATCACCAAGTCCGGCGACATTGTCAAAGCGCTCACTTTGAGCGACGCCGTGATCTGCGGAGGGCTGTTTGCCGGATGCCCGGAAGCGCCCGGCCAGATCATGGAAATCAACGGCAAGATTTACAAACAGTACCGCGGCATGGGGAGCTTGGCCGCGATGAAGGCCGGTTCCGCAGCGCGCTACGGCCACAGCCTGAAGGACACCACGCGCAAAGCGGCCGCCGAGGGGGTGGAAGCGCTCAAGGAAGTCTCCGCCTCGCTCGATACTGTGCTCACGCAATTGGTGGGCGGGGTGCAATCCGGGATGGGATACCTTGGCGCGCCGAACTTGAAGGCGCTCCGCGAAAAGGCCCGCTACATCCAGGTCAGCGCCGCGGGGCAACGGGAATCCTCTCCGCACGACATCGTGGAGGTGAAGACCGGGGCAGGGGAGAGCCGTAGGTAACTTTTCAGTCTTACGCACAAGGCGCAAAAAAGAGGAGCCGAGTTGGTGCTTTTCTTTTGCGACTTTGCGGCTTTGCGTGAGGAAAATTAAACAGGCTGCCCTTGCGCCTCGTCCTCCACGCCTTGCAAGAACGCCTCCATCACGCGCAGGCGTGCCTCGGCTTGCTGGCGCGATTGGGGGAGTTGCAGTTTCGCAGGCAACTCTTGGGTGTTGCGCCGCAGAAGCGCAATGGCGTCGGCATGCCGGTGAAAACGGGTGTCCCGGCCCACCTTGCTCACATTGCGCAGAATGCCCACCGCGCCGAGTTGTTCGAGAATGTCCGCATCCCGCAGGAGCACGGCTTCGAGGCAACGCGGGGATGCGGAAGGAAGGTGCTCGGTAATGACCGCGACCACCGCCGCGATTTTTTCCTCTGGAAAGGCGAACTGCCGCAGAAGGGCAGGCGTTTGCTCCATTGCATACCGCACGTTATCCCAGGCAGCCAGCGCGACCGGGTCTTCCGGGCGATGTCCCACAAACACCCCGATGTCGTGCAACCACGCGGCGGCATAGAGCACATCGTCATCAAGAGGCATCCCGTCGCCCAGCCGCTTTGCCAACGCATAGAGCCGGGGCTGATGGCTGTATTTATCGACCGGGCGGGCGTTGGCGCGGAGATAGTCGGCGATCGCACTGCGGAAATCGGCGTCAGGCATGCACAGAGATTAAAACAGCACGAGAGGAATGGGAAACGCAAAAAGCCCCGGCTCTCGCGTGAGGACCGGGGCTTGGAAACAGGTTCGCTTAGTAGCGGTAATGGTCTGCCTTGTAAGGGCCTTCCACGGGCACTCCGAGATAGTCGGCTTGCTTCTGCGTAAGCACGGTCAGCTTGACGCCGATCTTGCCCAGGTGCAACCGCGCGACTTCTTCGTCGAGCTTCTTGGAGAGGATGTAGACGCCCGGTTGGTTGGTCTCCCGGTTTGCCCAGAGGTCGAGTTGCGCGAGGGTTTGATTGGAGAAGCTCGCGCTCATCACAAAGGACGGATGGCCGGTGGCACAGCCGAGATTGACGAGGCGGCCTTCGGCGAGCATGAAGATTTCGTGCCCGTCCGGGAAGGTGTATTTGTCCACCTGCGGCTTGATGTTGGTGCGCACAACGCCCGCGGCGCTGTTGAGGAGGTCCACTTGGATCTCGTTATCGAAATGGCCGATGTTGCAGACGACCGCCTGGTCTTTCATCCCCTGCATGTGCTCGAAGGTGATGATGTCGACGTTGCCGGTGGTGGTGACGTAGAGATCGCCGCGCCCGAGGGTTGCCTCGACGGTGGTGACTTCGTACCCTTCCATCGCGGCTTGGAGGGCGTTGATGGGGTCCACTTCGGTGACGATCACGCGCGCGCCCTGGCCCTTGAGGGATTGGGCGCAGCCTTTGCCGACGTCGCCGTAGCCGCACACGACGGCGACTTTGCCCGAGAGCATGACGTCGAGCGCGCGATTGATGCCGTCCACCAGCGAATGGCGGCAGCCGTAGAGGTTGTCGAATTTGCTCTTCGTGGCGGTGTCGTTGACGTTGATGGCAGGAACGAGCAGCTTGCCTTTCTCGACCATCTGGTAGAGGCGATGCACGCCGGTGGTGGTCTCTTCGGAAACGCCTTTCCATTCCTTCACCACGTCATGCCAGCGGCACGGGGTGGCGGCATGGATGGCCTTCAAGAGGTCTTTAATGACCTGCTCTTCGTGGTTGCCGGAAGCGGTGTTGACCCAGCCGTCGCCATTTTCCAGTTCGTAGCCTTTGTGGATCAAGAGCGTCACGTCGCCGCCGTCATCGACGACGAGTTGCGGCCCGAGGTTGCCGGGGAAGGAGAGGGCTTTCTCCGTGCACCACCAGTATTCTTCAAGGCTCTCGCCTTTCCATGCAAACACGGGAACGCCCGCTGCGGCAATCGCGGCGGCGGCGTGGTCCTGCGTGGAGAAGATGTTGCAGCTTGCCCAGCGGACATTGCCGCCCAGAGCCACGAGGGTCTCGATGAGGACGGCCGTCTGGATGGTCATGTGCAGCGAGCCGGTGATGCGCACGCCTGCAAGCGGTTTGGCTGCCGCGTGTTTTTCGCGGATCGCCATCAGGCCGGGCATTTCCTGCTCGGCGATGGAGATTTCTTTGCGGCCCCAATCGGCCAGGGCAATGTCGCGAACTTTGAAGTCTTGAGTGGTCATAGATTAAAATGGAGAAGGTTTATCCGCAGATTTCGCAGATGGCGCAGATTTTCAGGAGGCGAGGCTGGAGCCTCGGGAACCAGGGCGTTCCCAAGCTGGAGCTTGGGAACGAAGATGTCTTAATCTGTGAAATCTGTGTAATCTGCGGACTCTTCTGCTGGTGGGTTTAGATGGCGGCCTTGAGGGCGTCCACTTTGTCGGTGCGCTCCCAGGTGATGGCGTCGAGGTCGTCGATCTTGCCAAAGTGGCCGTAATTGGTGGTTTTGCTGTAGATCGGGCGCAGCAAATTGAGTTGTTGGACAATGCGGGCCGGCTTGAAGCTGAAGACGGCTTTCACCGCGGCTTCAATCTTCTCCTCGTCCACGGTGTGCGTGCCAAAGGTGTCGATGTGGACGCTGACGGGATCGGGATAGCCGATCGCATACGCAAACTGCACTTCGCAACGGGCGGCAAACCCTGCGGCCACGATGTTCTTGGCAACGTAGCGGCCCATGTAGGCGGCCGAGCGGTCCACTTTGCTCGGGTCCTTGCCGGAGAACGCCCCCCCGCCGTGACGGCCCATGCCGCCGTAGGTATCGACAATGATTTTGCGGCCGGTCAAGCCGGTGTCGCCCTGGGGTCCGCCCACGACAAAGCGACCGGTCGGGTTGATGAGAAATTCGGTTTTGGCCGTCAGCAGATGCGAGGGAAGTTGCTTCTTGATGACTTCGCAAATCAGGAAATCGCGGATCTCGGAATGTTTCACGCTTTCGGCGTGCTGGGTGGAGATGACGACATTGGTGATCTCAACCGGTTTGCCGTCCTCGTAACGCACGGAAACCTGGCTCTTGGCGTCGGGACGCAGCCAGTTCACCACGCCCGCTTTGCGCAACCGGGTCACTTCGCGGCCCAGCCGGTGCGCAAACATGATCGGCGCAGGCATCAACTCCGGGGTTTCATTGCATGCGTAGCCGAACATGAGCCCCTGGTCGCCTGCCCCTTGCTCGGCGTGGCCTTTGCCGTCGGCTTCCCGCTCGTCCACGCCCTGGGCGATGTCCGGGCTCTGTGCGGTGAGGATGTTCATGAGGAACACCTTGTCCGCATGGAAAATGTCGTCCTCGTTCACGTACCCAATCTCCCGAATGGCACCGCGCACGATCTCGTCGTAGTGAACCTTGGCCCCTGTGGTGATCTCCCCGCCGACCACGACGATGTTGCTCTTGGCATAGGTCTCGCAAGCCACGCGGCTCTTGGGGTCCTGCGCCAGGCAGGCGTCGAGGACTGCATCGGAAATGGTATCGCAAACTTTGTCCGGGTGGCCTTCGCCGACGGACTCGGAGGAGAAAATAAAGCTTCTGGGCATGGTGGATGAGGAAGTTGGGTTGCCACGGGGATCGGCACATTTCGCCGGAAGCGAGATATCGACCAATCGTGATGCGTTGATTGATGTCTTAATTTACCGCTGAGTCAATCCAAAAACAAGGAAAGGGTGATCCTCCGCACTGCGTCGGCTGCGACTCCGGATCGCAAGCGATTCCGGCTTGCGCACACAGAAAGCGCCACGCTTGCAATATTTTGTGAGGTCCCTCGCTGCGCTCGGGAATAACTCGGCTCGTCTGGAACGACAGGCGCGTCCTGTTACGAAATGCGCATCGGCATAATCACGTAAAGGAACGGGCCCTGGATCTTCACGACGCCGGGGCTCATTTCGTCGATGAGATCGAGGAAAACTTCGTCCACCGAAAGGTTCTTGAGCGGGGCCATCAGGAATTCCGGATTAAACGCAATTGCCATGTCGCGGCCCTTGTAGGCGATGGCGAGTGATTCGCGGGCTTCGCCGACGTCGGGCGTGTTGGCGGCGATCTCCAGGTTGTTTTTGGTGAAGACGAGCTTGACGGAGTTGCTCTTTTCGCTGGCGAGCAGGGAAACGCGATGCACAGCGTCATGGAAGATCACGCGCTCAAGGGTGACGCGCTCTTTGGTTTCGCCTGGGATCACCTGCCGGTAGTTGGGATAGTTGCCTTCGATGAGTTTGGAGACAAGCAGCGTGCCATTGACCTCAAAGGCGGCCTGGTTTTCGCCGAGGCTGATCTTGATTTCGCCGTCATCGGTGAGCAGGCGGGCGATTTCGCTGACGGCCTTACTTGGGATGATTACATCCCCTTCATGGCTGCGCGGGAATTCCAGCTCGATGTCCACGAGCGCGAGGCGGCGCCCGTCGGTGGCGACGAGAGTCAGCTTGTTGTCGCGGAAGGAAAAGAGGATGCCGTTGAGCACATAGCGCGTCTCGTCCGTCGAGATCGCGTAGGCGGTTTTCTTGAGGGCATCGCGCAGGTCTTTCTGGCGCAGCGTAAAAGTCTTGGCATTCTCAAATTTCGGCAACGGAGGAAATTCTTCTTCCGGCAGGCCGAGGATTTTGAAAAAGCTCGGGCCGCTGCGGATGGAGGCGACGTTTTTGGAATCGACCTCGACCGTGATCTCGCTGGTTGGCAGTTCGCGCACGATGCTCAAGAGCCGCCGGGCGGGAAGGGTGGTGGCGCCGGGTTTTTCCACAGTGACTTCCACTGCCGAGCGAATGCCCACATCCAAGTCCGAGGTGGTGAAGTGCAGTTGACCGTCGGTCGCCTGTAACAGGACGTTGGAGAGGATGGGCAGGGTGGTGCGGGTGCTGACCACGTTTTGCACGGTTTGGAGACCTTCAAGGAGCTTCTCTTTGCTGACGCTGAACTTCATATAAGGAGGATTTGGATGGAAAGGTGAGGTGGGAACCAAGCCCCGATCAACGCATCATGTCCATCGGGGGCCTTGTGTCAAGAGTTCGCTAACGGTTGAGTTGATGATCGAGAAAGGAGACGACCTGGCGCACTTTTTCATCGCCCTGCATCCGGTCCTTCACCAGCCGGTGGGCGTGCAGGACGGTGCCGTGGTCGCGTCCGCCAAATGCGTCGCCGATTTCACTCAGCGAAGTCTTGGTCAGCTCGCGGGCAAGATACATCGCGACTTGCCGCGGGAAGGCAATGTTGGCGGGCCGCCGCTTGCTGGTCATGTCGGCCAAACGCACATCGTAATGTTCGGCCACCTTGCGCTGGATTTGTTCGATCGTGACGGTCCTGCGCGCTTCTTCTTGCAGAATGTCCTTGAGGAGATGTTCCACCGCATCGGCCGTCAGCTCCCGCCCGCTGAGCGAAGAGAACGCCGCCACGCGCATCAACGCCCCTTCAAGGCGACGCACGTTGGTCTTGATCCGCGCGGCGAGGAATTCGAAAATCGACGGGTCCAGCTTGATTTGGAGCGACTGGGCTTTTTTCCGCAAAATCGCCACGCGCGTTTCAATGTCCGGGGGCTGCAGCTCCGCGGTCATTCCCCATTCAAACCGGGAGACCAAACGGCCTTCCAGGTTTTGGATTTCGGCGGGGGGCCGGTCACTGGAGAGGATGATCTGCTTGTGTCCGTCAAAGAGGGCATTGAAAGTGTGGAAAAACTCCTCCTGCGAGCGCTCTTTTCCGGCGAGAAATTGGATGTCGTCGATGAGCAGCACGTCGGCTTGCCGGTATTTGCTGCGAAACCGGACGAGCTTGCTGTTCTGAATGGCATCAATGAACTCGTTGGTGAATTTCTCGCTGGAGAGATACATCACCTTCGAGCCTTTTTTCGAGGCCGCCACATGCTGGCCGATGGCATGCATGAGATGGGTTTTTCCCAGCCCCACCCCGCCATAAATAAACAGCGGGTTGTACGTCTTGGCCGGGTTTTGAGCGACGGCAAGCGCCGCTGCATGGGCGAACTGGTTGTTGGCCCCCACCACAAACGAGTCGAAGGTGTTGCGGGGGTTCATCCCATTAGCCACGGCTGGCGCAGGCTCATTGGCAGGGGAGGGCTTTGCCAGCGTGGCCGTCGCAGACCGTGGAGTGGGGCCGCTTGCCGCGCCCGGCTCCGGTTCCCGCTCCAGCGATTCGCAGATCGTGAAATGAACCTTGCGCGGGGTGCCGAGCACTTTGAGAATGGAAGCCTGGAGCAGCCCCATGTAGTTGGTCTCGATCCAGAGTTGATAAATATTGTTCGGAACCCGCAGCGTAATGCTGGATTCGTCGGCTTGCAAAAGCTGGAGCGCCTTGAACCAGCGCTGGAACGTATCGCCGCTCACCTCCGGACGGATGGCGTCGGCAATATGCTTCCAGATCAGCGCAAAATTTTCTTCCATAAGTGACTTATGCACACGCCCTTAAAAACGGGGCTGAAACAGGGTAAACGGTGGGGGATAACCCCGGAAAAACCGCAATAAGAGAAAGGGTTTCCCGGTTTTGGCCTTCCGCAGTTTGCCGGAAGGGGAGGGTGGAACAATTTGATAAGTTCCTATTAAACAAAGAGTTGCAAAATTCAGCCCCGTGGAACTGGCTTTTCATCCGTGTTCCACGGAAAAAGCAGACGCCGAAGCCCGATTTTATGGGCTTCCACGAGGTCTGGGGCTGGTTTTTGGAGTTATTCACAAGTTATTCACAGGAGGGATTGCTCTCGCTCGCCATGCGGCGTGAGATTAGTAACAGCCCAAAAAAGGAACAAGAAAAAAGCCGGGGAAAGTTGAATTTTTATTTTTTGAAAAGGCTTGACGCGCCCTCCGTTCCGTTTCATTGCAAGCCCTCCTGCTGTGCCGCTTTTTATAAAAAAATAACCCGTTTTGTTTCTTGCGCACGATTCGGCGGGTGTGGTAATCTTTTTCGATAAATAGAACCCCCATTCTCAAGCTCAATGAATAATTTATTCCTCCTGCCGAAGAGAAAATCTTTTTCCCCTTGGGTTTCTCCCGTGCGCGAGGTTCGCGTAGAGCGCTGCTCTCCATATATCAGCCAAGCTCAGCTTGGCTGATGCGTTTTACTCTTCAGAAACGATATCCCCTCTTCTCAAAACCCATTTTATGAAAAACCCCTTTCAGTTTTTCCGAAAGCCAAACACACCTTGCGTTCCTGTTTGCATGCCCGTTTGTAACCTGTTCAGCACGGTGATTGTTGCTGCTGTTTTACTGCTTGGGGCCAGTCAGTCGTCCCTTGCGGTGAGTGGGACATGGAGCAGCACCGCAGCCACTGGTGCTTGGGCTACTTCCGGCAACTGGACCGGCGGAGTCCCTGGCTCAGCCGATACCGCCACCTTTAATTCAAACAGTACTAATCTTACGATTGATATGGGTGCCGGCGTAACGGTCAAAACCTTTAATTTTACCGGGGCTCCTACAGGCGCTTACATCATTGGTTCGGGCGCTGTTGGCAGCCAAACATTCACGCTTGCTGATTCCGGTGCCATCACCGTCGCCGGCACCGTTGTCCAGACGGAACTTTTCAATGCCAACATCATTCTCGGAACCACCGCCACGGCCAAGAACTTTACGCTCACCAACGACAGCATCGCTTCCGGCAAATCCCTGACGATCGCTGGCACTATTACCGGGTTGGCTGGCGCAGGGAACAAGACCATAGTCATCGCCGGCGCTGGCAATACGAACCTCAGTGGTGTTGTGGGGGACGCCCCGAGCGGCGGCGCGAAGGTGCTCTTCTCCAAGACCGAGAGTGGCACGCTGACGTTCAATGGCTCAGCTGTCAACACGTTCACCGGCGGTATCACAGTGAGCGGCGGCACGGTTGCCCTGGATTTTGCAAACCTGGCCACCCCGACAAACCTGGTGAACAGCGCCAACGCCCTTACCCTCTCGGGCGCCGTCCTTACGCCGAACGCTACGTTGAGCATTATTGGCAAGAGCTCGGGGGATACCGCTCAAACGTTCGCAAGCATGGCGATCGGGAGCGGTGTAAACACGATCTCCTTGACGCCGAACGGCGCTGGAACAACCACTCTTACCATCACCAGCGCCACTCCCACGCGCACCGCCAATAAGGGTTCTTCCCTTAATTTCCAGATCCCGACCAACGGCGCTGTTGCCTGGAAT
>JAPLTE010000109.1 GCA_026398235.1 Verrucomicrobiota bacterium | reverse complement strand
GTAGCACTCGATGATGTCGCCCGGTTCGTACTCGGTATAATTGCCCAGCTTGATACCGCATTCGAGGCCGGTGCGCACTTCCTTTACGTCGTCCTGGAACCGGCGCAGCGTGGCGATATCGCCATCGTAAATCGGCTGGCGGCGACGCAGGACCCGCGCGCGGGCCGTGCGCGAAATGCGTCCGTCGGTGACGGAGCATCCGGCGACGATCCCCTTGGTAAGCTCGAAAACCTGCCGGACTTCGGCGTGGCCGATGACCGCTTCGCGAAGCTCGGGTTCCAGCAAGCCCGCCATCGCTTCCTTGATCTGGTCAAGCAGTTCGTAAATGATCGAGTAGAGCTTGATCTGGACGCCTTCGCGTTTGGCCGCGTTGGAAGCGGTGTTCTCCACCTTCACGCCGAAACCGATGATGACGGCATTGGACGCGGAGGAAAGCAGCACGTCGGATTCCGAGATCGGCCCCACTGCGGCGTGGATGATCTCCAAATCGACCTTCTTGGATTCAATCTGGTTGAGCGAGGCGATCAACGCTTCGAGCGAGCCTTGCACATCGGCCTTGAGCACAATGCGCAGCGACTTCTTGGCGTCGGCGGCGAGGCTGGCGAACAGATTTTCCAGCGTGGCCCGGCCGCGCGGTGCGGCGAGCTTTTCTTCACGCTGTTCGGCGAGCCGCTCTTCGCTCAAGGCCTTGGCCGCCTTGTCGCTTTCCATGACGAGGAGCTCGTCCCCGGCATTGGGCAGGCCGACAAAACCGAGCACCTGGACCGGCGTGGAAGGCCCCGCTTCCTTGACGTTCTTGCCTTTGTCGTCGATGAGCGATTTTACCTTGCCTGAGTAGTTGCCGCAGATGAACGGCTGGCCCACTTTGAGCGTCCCCATGCGCACGAGGATGGTGGCGGTGGGACCGCGACCCGGCTCCACCCGGGCTTCGATCACGGTGCCACGAGGATCGGCGGTCGGGCTGGCTTTGAGTTCCAGGATCTCCGACTGCAACAGGAGCATTTCCAAAAGGTGATCGATGCCGGTGCCTTTGGTGGCGGAAACCGGGCAGACAATCGTCTCGCCACCCCAATCTTCCGGCTGGAGGCCGCGTTCCTGGAGCTGGCCCTTCACCCGGTCCACATTGGCCGAGGGGAGGTCCATCTTGTTGATCGCAACGAGAATCGGCACCTTGGCCGCCTTCGCGTGGTTCAACGCTTCAACCGTCTGCGGCATGATGCCGTCATCGGCTGCGACGACGAGCACGACGATGTCCGTGACGTTCGCGCCACGGGCCCGCATCGCGGTGAACGCGGCATGGCCGGGAGTGTCAAGAAAAGTGATCGGGTGCCCATTGTATTCGACCGTGTAAGCGCCGATGTGCTGGGTGATGCCCCCGGCTTCGCCCGCGGCGACGCGCGCCTTGCGGATGTAATCCATGAGCGAGGTCTTGCCGTGATCGACATGCCCCATAAACGTGACAATCGGGGCGCGATTTTTGAGCTCCTCCTTCTGCGGCGTGGGCGGCGGTTTGGGGGCTTCGATGACGGGCTCCACCTTGTGGACGCCGCCACCTTCCTTGCGCTTTTCCTTCTCGAAAACAAACCCGTGCCGCTTGCAAAGATTGGCGGCAATATCCGGTTCGAGCGTGTGGTTGATCGCCGCGAAAATATTCATCTCCATCAGGTCGGAGATGAGCTGAAACGGCTTGAGCCCGAGTTGCGAGGCCAATTCCTTGACGGTGATCGGCGGCTTGATGTGGATGATCTTCTCGTCGCTCTTGGGTTCCTCGACCACCGGAGCGGCTTCGGCCACGGCGGGAGCTTCCTCCTGCACGGGCGGCTCGGGCTCAACCTCCACCGGCTTGGGTTCCGGCGCGAGAATCCGCGAGATCGGCGGCATGCTGAACGGCTTGAGGCCCGAGGCGGCACGGCGGCGAACCGGTTTTTCCTTGTCGATCAAGGAAACGGTTTCCTGCGGTGGAGCGGGTGCCGGTTTTTCCACCACGGCTTCTTCAGCAGGCGGCGGAGTTTTCTTTGCCGAGGTCCGGGTGGCGTGAGCCGGTGCGCCGCTGCTTCCCGTCGGTTTGCGGGAGGTGGGACGCTTCGCGCCTTGGGAATTTGGATTTGCTCGGGTTGCCATTAGATATTTGTAAAATGCGATGGAGCCTTACGCTTTGGAAGCTCCCTTTTGGTATTCGGCCTGGGCCGCGTTAAAGATGGTCTGAGCTTGCTCTAAATCGACGCCTGTGGCATCCGCAATGTCTTGCGGCTCAGCCCCGACAATCACTTCCGCGCTATTCATCCCGGCGCTGATCAATTGACGGGCGACCGGCTCGGCGATCCCGAGCGTCGCAGCCAGTCCGGCCGCAGCTTTGGTGACGCTGTGCGCGAACGCTTCCTTGGCGGTTTCGTCTTTTTCAATATTGATGTCCCAGCCGACGAGGCGCGAGGTGAGCCGCGCATTCTGGCCGCGTTTGCCGATCGCGAGGGAAAGCTGGTCTTCGTCCACCCGGATGTGCACGGCCCGTTTTTCGGTGTCGAGCGTGACGTTCTTGATTTTGGCCGGCTTGAGGGCTTCAAGCACAAATTCCTTCGTGTCTGCGCTCCAGCGGATGATGTCCACCTTCTCGTTGTTGAGCTCGCGGACGATATTCTTCACCCGGGAACCTTTCATGCCTACGCATGCTCCCACGGGATCCACTTTTTCGTTCGCGCTAAAGACGGCGATCTTGGTCCGGTACCCGGCTTCACGGGCCACGCCCCGGATTTCCACCGTCTTGTCGGCGATCTCGCTCACTTCGGTTTCAAACAGGCGGCGGACAAAATTTGGGTGGCTGCGCGAAAGGATGATCTCCGGGCCGCGTGGGCCGACTTCGACGGCCACCACGTAAGCACGAATGCGGTCGCCGACGTTGTAATCCTCGGTTTGAACCCGCTCGCGCGAAGGCATGACGGCTTCAAATTTCCCCAAATCAATCATCACATCGGAGCGCTCGAAGCGCCGGACAGTGCCGCTGACGATCTCCCCGGCTCGGTCCTTGAACTCGTCGTAAACCATCTCTTTTTCGGCCTGGCGAATACGCTGCATCATCGCCTGTTTGGCGGTTTGCGCTGCGATGCGCCCAAAGTTTCTCGGGGTCACTTCGACTTCGATGGCTTCGCCGATCTCCGCGTTCGGCTTGAGAGCCCGCGCCTTGGAGAGAGAAATTTCGTCATGGGCGTTCTGAACGGTTTCCACCACCAAGAGATTGGCGATGGCACGGATTTCCCCGGTCTTGCCATCGACTTCGATGCGCAATTCCCGTGCGGGGCCAATCGCCTTTTTGGAAGCGGAAAGGAGCGCGTTTTGCACGGCTTCCACCAGCACTTCGCGCTTAATGCCCTTCTCCCGTTCAAAATAGTCCAACCCTGAAATGAGATCGCTGTTCATAAAAAAACGTTCCGTCCAAAGACAAAAAAGAGTGGGGGTAAACCCACTCGCGCTTCGGACAACCCGGTAAACCTAGGGGTGAACCTCGGGAGCGTCAAGCAGAGAAGATGGGGGAAACGAGGGGCCGCTGTTCAAAAGGTCGGGTTTGGCTGCGATCTGTTCCAGCGCTTTTTGGGCAAAACCCCGCTGGGATTCCACCAGGGTGGCATCTTTGAGCGCGGCTTTGAACTGGTCCTCGGCCATCGCGCTGTTTCCGGTGGCTGCATACGCCTGTCCCAGGTAAATCTGCCACGAGCCGACCGGCTGCCCGTTTCCCTGCAAGAGGCTGATCATGCGCTGGAGCACTTCGATCTCGTGGGCGAAATCATGTGCCGCATGGCTGACTTTGGCGTGCAGCATCAGGATGGCGCTATCGGCGGGAGCCGCCTCGTAGAGCGCCCGGGTGAGAGCCAGGGCCTTGTCAAACCGGCCCAGGGAATAAAGAGCCTCTGCCAGAGCGACTTGCGCCGGGCGGTAGCGTTGATCGACCCCCAGCGCGTGCTCGGCGGCCTTTACCGATTCTTCCCACTGGCCCTGCATCCCATGCAACTGGGCCAGTTCGGTCCACGCCTGCTTGTATTGAGGCTCTTTTTGGAGTAATTTCTCCAAAAGCTTTTGGGCCGCAGGCACTTCCTTCAGATATATTAGGCGATGGGCGATGGCCGTACGCGCGATTTTTTGTTCCTCGGCGGAATGCGTTTGGAACACCTCCAGCAATGCCGTCGTGTCTGAGGGGGTCCACGCCCGGGCGGGGCTGCGCTCAAACACCAGGCTTGTCGGGTCCAGGCGGGTCAGGGTCCAGTCCGGAGATTTCCGCAAATGATCCAACAGCGGGCGGAAACCCGCCGGATCGCCGGTTAAAAGCAGCGCTCCAAACCGCCATTTGCGGTCCAGGATGCGCCAATCTTTGGGAGAATTCAGGGTGGCCTCGCATTGGATGGCGATTTCCTCTGGCAACGGGGTGGGCAGACCAAACGCGCCGCTCCAGTCTTGCCAGTGCTCTTTTATATAGGGAACCGCCGCGAGGGTGAAAAAGAGCGGTTTGGAGCGAAGCCCCGGGGCGAGTTGCTCCATGGACAGCTTCGGGGTTTGCAATTCGAGGCTTAAAGGCTCGGACGGACGGGTTGCTGACCAGAGCCAGTAGCCGCCGCCAATCGCGAACAGCAGGATGAGCAGGACAAAAAGGAGGGAGCGGAGGAAACTCACGCCAAAGCAATGCCGCTTCCCGACCGCAACTTCAAGTGAAGAAACCGCGAAAATGCCGTTTCGGCGTGAACGGTTGCTTTCAAAACGGCTCAAAAACGGTTTAAGCTGCACGCGTCATGGCCGTCACCCTCACCATCCAGACCACCCCCAACGCTCCCCGCAGCGCGATCGTCGGCTGGGTGGGCGACCGGCTCAAGGTGAAAGTGAAAGCTCCGGCTGTTGAGGGAAAAGCGAACCTGGAACTCGTCCGCTTTTTGGCCGAACAGTTCGGCGTCCGGCCCAACGCGGTCACGCTGCTGCGGGGCGACACCGCGCGGCTCAAAACCGTGCGGATCGAGGGAATCGAGGAAGCCGAGGTGCGGCGGTTGTGCCCGGCATAAACCGGCGCGGGCTAGGTGGATCGCGACCTCCGGGCGCGATGGGGAGTGCACGCGCCATGGCCCTTGATCTTGACATCCCTGCCGGATCTGTGGCAGAGTCCCCGCGATGTTTTCTTATTCCACCACGACGAAATCTACGGGGGCCGCTTGTGCGCTGCACATGCGCGGCATCTCCGTGCATCGCGTCCAGTGGACCCGCCCAACCGGCAGTGGAAGAGGAAAAGAGTAAACAACCCGCCAACGATTTTTCCGAGAAACCCACTGCTGGAAACGGCAGTGGGTTTTTCTTTTTTCAAACCATCGACTTTTTACAAATTATGAACAACACAACAAACAATCCCGGCAGCCTGGGCCGGAACGAAACCGAGGCAGAGCGGGCGCTCTTTGGAGCCCTGTATGAACTGACAAGCGTGTATTTGGAAGCGGGGGTGCCGCTCGATGCCGCGCGGAGCGCCGCCCTGGCGGATTTTGAATGCGACTTCGGGGTGGTCCCCCTGGCCGCATGAAAATGCCCAAATTACTAAGTGAACCGCTGCTCCAAAGCACGCGGCTGCGCCAACCTTCCCTACGACAGCACGGGCAGGTTCGCACAGTCGCGTGCAAGCGCGGACACGCGCGCTCCAAGCGCGATCGGGGCTGGGGGCCAAGTGCAAGCCTTACGTCACAAACTTCCGAACTTGAGGAGGCGCAGCACCGGTTCGCCTGTTTCGCGGCTTTGTGCGAGATCGACCGCAAACTCCGCGACCCAGTCGTTGGTTTCGTCGGGATCAATGAGCATTTGCGCAACCGTCCAGGTGCGTTGGTCCTCGGACTGGGTGAGGTAGGTGTGGCGCAGGTTGCGGGCCTCGGGGTCGAGCCGCAGGTTGCGGTGATCCACAAAATAGGCATCCACCGCAGCGCGCACGCGTTCAGCAGTCCAGGGTTCAGCATCGGGAATGGTTGCGGCGAGCCCGGCCAGCGCGCCTTCGTAGTCGGCGTTGAGGAGGGCGCGCAAGAAGCTGAAGATGCGGTTGCGGATCGCGGCGGTGAACGCGGCTTTGTCCCGCGTGATGTCGCGTGCCGCTTCGTCGGCTCCCGGCGGGCGAATCTCCCCGCTTTCGCCGGGCCGGTAATTCGGGTCGCGCATCTTTTCCCATTCGTCGAGGAGACTGGAATCGACCTGCCGGATCATCGTGCCGAGGTAGAGCTCCATTTCGCGTAGCGCGTCGTTTTTTGCGAGGTCGGGCACGGTCTGCGTGAGCACTTTTTCGACGTTGGACAGGTAGCGCAACAGCACGCCCTCGGCGCGCTGGAGTTCGTAGAGCTTGATGTAGTCGGCAAAAGTGCGGAACTCCTCGAACATTTCGCGCGCGATCGATTTGGGCCGGATGTTTTCCTGGCCGACCCACGGATGTTTGTCGGCAAAGGCATTGAAGGTGGAGTAAATAAAATCGCGGTTGGGCTTCGGGTATTCGAGCTTCTCCAGTTCCTCCATGCGCTGGTTGTATTCCATCCCCTGCATCTTCATCTCGGCAATGGCCTGGCCTTTGACGCGATCGAGTTGCTTGCGCAGGATGATCTCCGGATTTTCGAGGATCGACTCGACCAGCGTCAGCACGACGAGCGCATAATCCGGGGCTTGCGGATCAATAAGCGAGAGAGTGTCGTGCACATAGAGCGAGAGCGTTTGGTTCATCGAGAAATCTTCCTGCAACTCGACATTCACCCGCAGCTTTGCGCCCGCATCGGTCTTCGGAATGAACTCGATGATTTTGCGTTCGACTAGTGATTTGAATAGCTGCCACGCCCGTTTGGTGTGCGCCTTTTTCGCCTTGGCCGGTTCATGGCTGCATGCGATCAGCTCGCGCATTGCCGCGCAGCCGTCGCTCGGGCGGCTCAACACGTTGAGCAACATGCCGTGACCGACTTGAAATTGACTCGTCAACCGTTCCGGCGGCGCGGCTATGAGCCGGGTGAACGTCGCCTTGTCCCAGTTCACAAAATTCTTCTCCGGCTGCTTGCGTTTGACGAATTTCTTTCCCTTGGCTTCGAGCAGGAGATTTTCGATCGCGTGTTCCGGCGCTTGTGCCACAACCCAGCCGACATTGTCGAATCCCTTGCGACCCGCGCGTCCGCTGATCTGGTGGAAATCGCGCGCGCTTAGAATGCCCGTTTTCTGTCCGCTGAATTTGCAAAGCTTTGTGAAGAGCACGGTGCGGATCGGGACGTTGATACCGACGCCGAGCGTGTCGGTTCCGCAAATCACCTTGAGTAATCCTTTTTGCGCAAGCTGCTCCACCAGCACCCGGTATTTGGGCAGAAGCCCCGCGTGGTGCAGGCCGATGCCGTGGCGCAACCATTTCTTCACCTCCGGGCCGTAGGGGCTTGTAAACTTGAACCCTTCCAGCGCGTGCGCAATCGCCGCTTTTTCCTCGCGCGTGGCGACGTTGATGCTCGTGAAATCCTGCGCGCTCTGGGCCGCCTCCAATTGCGTGAAATGCACGACATAGACCGGGCCCTTGCCGCCGGTGACGAGGTTTTCCAGCGTTTGCG
>JAPLTE010000092.1 GCA_026398235.1 Verrucomicrobiota bacterium | reverse complement strand
GTGTGCATCCACAGGATCAAGCCCGCGCACTGCGGCGCATGGTTGGCGTCAAGACAGAGTTGGCGGATCTCCTCCGGGGTTTTGAGCACCGGCTTGAAGACAAGGGCCAGAGGGATGCGCGCGCTGCCGTTGAGCGCTTCCACCATTTTGGAGGAGTGCCCGGCGACTTGCCTGAGGGTTTCGGGGCCATACAGCTGCTGGCTGCCTGTGACGAACCAAATTTCAGTGGGATTGAGTTTCATAGAGATTGGAAAAGGGTCGATCGGCTGCTTGTTTGGTGGCGGCCATCCGTGCGCGTACGCCAGATATGGATCAAGTTCCTAATCGGGAATTCGGCGCAAGTAAACAGATTGGTTATTTGAACAGTAATGTTTCAATCAAGAGATGCAAAAGGTCACTTTGCTCGAGTGAGCCAACTCAGAGCGCTTTGTCATCCCCGCCCTCCCGTCCCCGAGAAATTGAAGCCAAATATTTGTCGCGCATGGCTTGGGATTCAGGAATGATTGCGCGAGTCATTTACCTTTGCATCCGGTCCCCTTATGAGAATCTTTCTGCCTTGGTCAGAACCCTTTTTGCCTGCCGTGGCCAACTGTCTGCTGGACGAATGCACGCAAAATTCCCCTGCATCTTTCGACGCGGACCTTGGGGGCCAGGTGATTGTGTTACGCGGACGCAATGCCGGCCGCCGTTTATTGGCGCTCCTGGCTGCGGAGGCACAGCGACGGGGAAGGGCTTTGATTCCCCCGCGGATGGTGACGCCCGGCTCCCTGGATTCCGTTCTGGCCGGCAACAAAGAAAAGGTCGCAGGTCGGCTCCTGCAAAGGTTGGCTTGGGCGCAGGTGGTAACTCAAAGCGACCAGGCAACCCTCCATTCGGTTTGGGCCGCCCCCGCGGGCCAGGAGCGCACGACGGCTTTAGGACGCTTTCTGGATCAAGTCTGGCGCGAGCTTTCCACCTCCGGGAACGACTTTTCCGAAGCGTATCGGCACCTTTGCCAGATCGCCCCGGAAGCTTCCGTTCATGAGGAGAGCCGGTGGACCGCATTGGACCATCTTTGCGGAGCTTATCGGCAGTGCTTAAAAAAATGGGGAAAGATCGATCCCGCCGATTCCCGGCGCGAGCAGAGCAGCCGCACGGCAGCGGAATCGGATGTGCAAGTCGTGTTGGTGGGGGTCGTTGAACTCGCCCCTGCGCTCGTTGCCCTGCTCAAAGAATTGCCCAGCCAACCACGCATTTTCATTCACGCTCCGGCCTCCGAGGCAAGCGGTTTTGACGCCTGGGGGCGACTTGTCCCCGGATATTGGGAGCGCCGTCCCTGCCATTTTGAGAACGGTGAGATCCATGTGGCAAGCGACGCCACGGACCAGGCCGGGCGATGTGCGGAACTGATCCAGTGTTGGAACCAGAGCGGCCTGCCCTGCGCTGCCATCACCCTGGCCATACCAGAATCAGGAAGCCTTTCCCTTATCGAACACCACCTCCGGGATCACAGCATTCCCGTGCGCTTGGCAGAAGGGCGTCCGGTGGCGCATTCCATGGTTTTTCAGCTCCTTGCCCTGTGGGCGGAATGCCTGGATCTGGGCCCGGAGTCCCGGATGCGGTATGCGGCGCTCGCCAGCCTTATCCGCCATCCAGACGTGGAGAAAGGGCTTGGGTATTCGGCGAAAAAATTGGACGCCTATTACAACGCCCATCTGCCGGAGCGCCTGGATCTCAGGGTGGACGGGGACGACCGCTGGATTGCCGACCTTCTGGCGCGGGTGGGTGAACTCATCCGGATGGAACAGGAGAGCTTTGCGGAAGACGTCACCCGGCTGTTGCTGAAAGTCTACGGCGAGCGGCGCTTGAATCGGCACGGCCCCGAGGACCGCGCCACAATTTATGCATTGGAGGCAATCCGCGGCACCCTGGAGGAATGGAAATCGCTTCCACGGGAAGCCTTGCGCAACTGCTCTCCGGCGGATTTGCTTCGAGTCATCATTGAAACCGCCGGGAGCACCGGGATTCCTTCCCCCGAATTCCCAGACGCGGTCGAACTGGCCGGGTGGTTGGAAGCGGCGGCGGATGATTCCCACGCCCTCATCGTCACCTCGGTTTTCGAGGGTAGCTTGCCGGAGGGCACTTCGGCCGAGCCGTTATTGCACGACGCGTTGCGTGAGCGCCTCGGGCTGCCCTGCCGCTCCACCCGATTCGCCCGGGATCAATACACGCTCTGGACCGTGACGGAAAGCAGGCGCGCAAATGGGCGGGTGGCCCTGATCGCCCCGCGCCGAAATGCCACGGGACGAGGCATTGGCCACCCGGTTGATCGCGCTCTCCTCCTCGCCGAAAAAAAATCCGAACCCCACCCCCGGCGGCAACGGTTTTCAGGTCCCGGAACCCGATCCCGAACGGATGCGCCAGTTCCGGATTTTTCGGCCCACTTGTTTTCGCACCTACCTGGAATCGCCCCGGCTTTTTTACTTCAAATATATTTTGGGATTGGGCGATGCAAACGATGACGCTCAGGAAATGGACAGCGGGATGTTTGGCACGGCGGTTCACGCGATTTTGCGGGAATACGGGGCGCACTGGCTGTGCAAAAACGCCCGACCCTCTTCAGCGCAAATCGAAGCGGAACTCCACGCGCTCCTGGAGACTTACATGGAGCGCAACTTTGGGCACCACGCCCTGCCCCCGGTGCGCGCCCAACAACTGGCTTTGAGCGGGCGATTGCGCATGTTTGCAAAGCACCAGGCCGCCGCATTCGAGGAAGGGTGGCAGATCGCCTATGTGGAATCCGACACTTCCTTGACGGTGCCTTGGAGCGTGGACGGCGCGCCTGCGCAGGTGCAATTAAAAGGGAAGATCGACCGGATCGACCGCCACCCCGACGGATATTGGCGGGTGATCGATTACAAAACCGCATCCAAGGCCCAATCCCCGGAAAAAGCCCATTATCCCTCGGAAAAAACGGGTTGGAAAGACCTGCAACTGCCGCTGTATCTGCATCTCCTGCCCGCGATCAATGAAGCCATCGATTCCGAAAAAACGGAGTTGGTTTATTTCAATCTGCCGCCGGAATTTGATGCGGCGGGCATTACTGAGCCGTTTCCGAAAGAGAAGATCCCGGCGGCTTGGGAAAAGGCCGAAGGGATTGTCCGGGAGGTTTGCAGCGGCGCGGGATGCCAGGAGATCGGCAAAATGTCGCCTTTCGCGGATCCCGCATTTGTCGCCCTGTGCGACATGAACGGTTTATGCCTCGGCGGCGAAGAGGAGGAAGAATAACATGCCACTTACCGTCATCCACGCTTCCGCCGGTTCTGGAAAAACCTACAAATTGGCCGTTGCCTATCTTGAACTGCTTTTGCGGGCGGAAATCGCCGGGCAAGCTCTGGACCCGTCGCGGATTCTGGCGACCACTTTTACCCGGGCCGCCGCTGGCGAAATTCTCGATCGCGTATTGCAGTTGCTCTCCAGCGCGGTGTTGTCCGAAGCCGATTGCAGCCGTCTTGCGGCAAGCACTGATCTGCCGCTGACTCAGGCCATTTGCGGACGGGTGTTGAGGCATATCGCCGCGCGTTTGGACCAACTGACGATCTCCACGATGGACTCTTTCTTCGGTCAGATCGCCAAAGCCTTTTCCGCGGAGTTGGGGATGGCTCCCGGATGGCAGATGGCCGTCAATGAAGCGGAAGCCGAAGTGCAACGCGCCACAGTCTATTCCCTCCTGAAACAGGCGGACCAAGCCACGCTCCTTGAGGCGCTGACCACTTTCCGCAAACAACAAGTGGGGAGCTCGGTGCAGGGGACGCTGGACGGTCTCTCGGGTGCGTTCCAAAAAATGGCCACCGCTCCGGCATCGCCATTCCATCTCCCTGTGCCGCGCGTATGGGAGGCTGGCGAAATCGCGGATGCCCTCCGGCTCTTCCATGACCGGGAAAAATGGGCACCGAAAACCAAGACCGGAAAAATCCCTTCCCGCTGGAATACCGCAATGGATGCGCTCGCGGGCTTTTTGCAACCAGGGCAAAAAGTGAACCGGATTTTTGAGATCACTCTGGTAGCCCGGATTTTGGAGGATGCGGACTATGACAGGCAACCCATCCCCGATTGTTTGCACGAAACGATGGCCCCGCTTCTCGCCGTGGCGCGTGAGGAGATCCAGCGTCAGCACCGGGCGCGGATGGAGGCGTTTGCGTGGCTGGCGCAATGCTACCAGCAGGCGCGGCTTTCCACGATTTTTGAGCAGGCATCCTACACCTTCACCGATGTGACCCGAACCGTGGGATGCCAGGCGATTACTGGAGATGATCTTTATTTCCGTCTCGGAACCAAATACCAGCACGTGCTCTTCGATGAGTTTCAGGACACCAGCCGCCAACAATACGAATTCTTCCGTCCCTTGCTGGAGGAGATCGGGGCCAATGGCGATGCCTCCATTTTCGTGGTTGGCGACGAAAAGCAGGCCATTTACGGATGGCGCGGGGGCGACCGGGAAGTGATGCACGGGCCGCTGGAGGCGTTGGGGAAAAAGATCGGCAGGAAAGACGCGCCGCCGCTCAATCAAAGTTATCGCTCCAGCCCCGCCGTGCTGAATGCGGTGAACCAGACCGTTCGTGTGCTGATGAATGGCTGGTGCCCTGAAAACCCGCTGCTTTCCCCGGCGCGCCTCGCCTGGGGCGCGGGATTCTCTGACCACGTTCCCGCCCAGCGGGTGGCCCATCTGCAAGGGCGGGTCCGGCTTTTCGATGTGGAAAAAGGAGACGACCCAGACAAGGCGGCTCCGCTCATAGCCCAGGTGGTGGAGCTGGTGCACGAACACCGCACACAGGATCCCCAGCGC
The DNA here is from genome assembly GCA_026398235.1 of Verrucomicrobiota bacterium. Lineage (GTDB taxonomy): Bacteria > Verrucomicrobiota > Verrucomicrobiia > Chthoniobacterales > Chthoniobacteraceae > UBA695. The sequence goes on along the minus strand of JAPLTE010000092.1, from coordinate 23,429 downwards.
AAAATCGCGATTCTGCTGCGCAAGAAAAACCTCATGTCCCGGCTCATTGCCGAGATTCGGCGCGCTTGCCCGGAGGCCGATGTCAGCGGGGAAGGCGGCAGTCCATTGACGGATTCCCGGGCCGTCGAGTGGATCCTTTCGCTTTTGACGTATCTTGACCACCCGGGACACACGGCGGCTCGCTACCATGTGCTTTCCTGCCCGGCCCGCGTTGCCTTCGGTTTTCCTGAATCGGTTCTCGCGGATACCAAACCCGGAGCGGAAGAGTGGAATAGCCTCAGCGCAATCCGCCGCGCGTTGATGCACTTGGGGCTGGCCGAGGTCCTCCGCTCCTGGATCCGCGCCGAGGCATTTGTGGCACAATGCACTGGATACGACGCCCTCCGGTGCGAACAATTGCTGGAGCTGGCGAGGGAATTCGATCAGTTTCCCACGGTGCGCCTGAGCCCATTCGTCGAACACGTGCGCAATCGCCGCATGGAGCGGCAAGGTGGCGCGGCGGTTCGCATCCTGACCGTTCATGCCTCCAAAGGCCTGGAATTTGAGACCGTTATTTTGATGGATCTCGACGCGGGCCAACGCAAAGGCGGCACTCCATCGGTGATAGAGCACGAGGGGGAGCTGCAACTGGTCCCGTCCAAGGAAAACGCTGATTTTTTGGAGATGCAACCGCTGTATGCCAAAGACCTGTGCGATGAATTCATGGGGGAACTGAGCGTCCTCTACGTCGGAATGACGCGCGCCCGCTCCTTTCTGGACATCGTATTGCGCAAAGATCGCACCCCCCCCATCGCCCACCTGTTGCGGACCGCGTTATGCCCCGATCAAGAACAGATCGTCCAAAGCTTTGAGGGAATCTCGGCCCGCGCCTGCGATACCGCCCAAGGGCAGGGCGCCATCCCGTTGCCGGAAGATCCCGGGATTGCAAAAACACCCGTTGCCCCGCCGCAGTCCGTGTCGAGCGCAGTGCCCCATATGCGCGCCTCCTACGCCACTCCGTCGAGCCAGGAAGATGCAGGTTTTCTGTCGGCGAACAGCATTCTGGCCCCGGCAAACCGCGGAGCCATGAAACGCGGAGAACTCATCCATGCATGGCTTTCCCGGATTACTTGGGTGGAGGATGAGATCCCCACCGCGCCCCAACTCGTGGCGGTTACCGAGGCATTCCATTCTCCCTTATCAAGGGAACAGGCCGCCGAAGAAGCTGCACGGTTGCTGGCGCAGATCCAAAACCCGGCATCCCCGCTCTCACGCGTTTTCTCGAAGGGGCGCTTTGCCCCCGAGCCGCGCGTGGAACTCTGGCGCGAACGCCGCTTCGCCGTGATGGATACCTCCTCCGGCAGCGCGGAGTTGCTGACGGGGTGTTTTGACCGCGTTGTTCTTTGGCGCAACGCCGAAGGCACGGTCCAGAGGGCCGAAATCCTCGATTTCAAAACCGACCGGTTTTCCAACGAAGCCGAACAGCGGGAGATTGAAGAACGCTACCGCCCGCAACTCGCCGCATACCAGCGCGCACTGTGCCTGCTTCTGCCGGGCCTTGGGGAAGCGCAGGTTCAAGCTTCGCTCTGTTTTGTGGGGGCCGCGGAGAAGGGTGTTGAGTGAAAAAAGGGATAGCGTTCCCGGTTTTTCAGCTATTGGCAAGCCAGCATGGAGCGAACTGTTGCCCAATGAGGCCGTGCGGGAGTGAACTTCAGGCCTACCGGATTGTCCGAGAGCGCTGTTGCTTTCAAACGCGAGGAAAAGCTATTGTGCATTTCTTATGAGCAAGCCTGCCTGCCCTTTTTGCGAAATGACCGATGTATTGGAGCATGCCGATCGCTGGGAATGTGTGACCTGCGGTCATGAATGGGAACGCGAATCCCAACCGGCAGAGGCCCAGGCGCGTATCGTCAAGGATGCCTATGGCACGGTGCTCGCAGACGGCGATTCCGTTGTCTTGATCAAGGATTTGAAATTGAAGGGCGGCTCCCAAATCCTCAAGGGCGGCACCAAGGCGAAAAACATTCGTTTGGTGGACGGCGATCACGAAATCTCCTGCAAGATCGACGGGAGCGCCATGGGCCTAAAGGCCTGTTTTGTGAAGAAGGCCTGAGACGATTGCCTGCATCTGGAGTTTTAGTGCGGTCGCAACGTATGTATTACAGAGTGTTTTGCCCCGGCTGAATCCACTTGGCTTTGCATGAGGGCAAAACAGTCCACGTGCCACGCTTGCGGTTCGCCCTCGCGTTGCGTGAGGAGTGGCTTGAGGGCGCTTCCGAAATGCATTGCCTCTTTGACTCGCGCCAGGGTCAGGTGCGGCTGAAAACGGCGGCGTTCCGGTTTGACCCAAGGCGTCACGGCGTCGGCAATCTGCGACTGTAATCGGGCGAGATTCCCCGAGGGATCGGTGATGCCGGCCCAAAGCACCGCCGGGCGTCGCGGATTGGGGAAAGCGCCCAACCCGCTCACCACGAGATCCATCGGGACGCACCGGCATGCCTCCAGCACCTGAGCAATAGGCGCGGCGTCCGGCAACTCCCCGAGAAATGCCAGGGTGACGTGGCTCGATTCCGCAGGCACCCAGCGCAAACTCCGCTCGAAGCGCCCCAATTTTTTACGAAACCGCCCTTGGGCAGCGGCGATCCAAGCCCGCGTGGCGGCGTCTGGATGGATGGCCACAAACAGTCTCACGCCGCAAATATCTCACAGATTAAACCAAAAGGAAAAGTTGCTTTGGGCTCGCCTCGACGTACTTTTGAAAAAGGAGGTCTGATGATCCCGGAGATCCGCTTCGTCGCTGATGCCATGCTGCAATCCCTGGCGAAATGGATTCGGCTGCTCGGGTACGATTGCGCCGCAGGCGACCTGTTCCATGGCCGCGCATTGCTGGAAAAAGCGGTGGCCGAGAACCGATGGGTTTTGACGCGAAACCGCCGTTTACCCGAGGAGATGCCCCACATCCTGCTCGCGCGCGCCGAGATTCACCTGGTCGCCAGCGAACAACTCCCCGGTCAATTGCGCGAGCTGGTGGACCGTTTTGCGCTGGATCCGGTGGCGTTCCGTTTTACGCGCTGCCTGGTCTGCAACGAACCTCTTTTCCCAACAACCAAATCGCAGGTGGCCGATCTTCTCCCGCCCTCGGTACTGGAAACCAAAGATCGGTTCTGGAGATGCCACTCGTGTGGAAGGGTCTTCTGGCAAGGCAGCCATGTGCACCGAAGCATTCAGCAGTTGGACTATTGGCTGAAACCGCCGTGATCCATTCCCCTCCCCCGGCCTTTCATCCGTTCGAAGGGTCTATTTGCCTTTCTCGGGCATCGGTTCTGGCTTCTTGGCTCCCTTGGGGGTCACCTCGGATTTACCAATAAAAGTCGCACCATCTTCAATAATGAGGCGGGCGGATTTGAGATCGCCGGTCAGCGTCGATCCCGTTTTTAATTCGCACCGGTCTTCCACGGTGATGTTGGCTTGTGCATTCCCGTGCACGGTGATGGACCGGGTCTTGATCTCCCCCTGGACCTGCGCGTGTTCCCCGAGTGTCAAGTTGCCCGGCGAGATAATTTCTCCATCGACCTTGCCGTCAATCAACAACTCGGTTTGGAATGTAATAGACCCTTTGATTTCGACATCAGAGCAGAGGGTGTTGGGTTGAGCGGAAGGATTCATAGAAAACAACATCCGTGCCGGCTGAAAACTGTCAAGGGAATGACTCCGTTAAAATGCGCCGACTCTCGAGCAAACCCCCAGGGCTGCTTACACCCCTGTTCGGGTATGATACGGCAGGCGTCCGCATGGAGGTCAAACGGTGAGCGTTTTCCCTCGCCTATTTTTTGCGCCGTTTGAGGTGCAACTGCACGAGCGATTTTTCGAGTGCCGCTTCCGTCGTGGCGATCTCCTCGGCATTCAACATTTCGGAGTGATGCAAAGCCGCTTGCGCCCGCTCGATTGCCTTCTCCACCGCCCGCTCGTCAATGGCTGATTCCACAACGGCCATGTCCGTCAACACAGTGACGCTTGTTTGCGTGATTTCCACAAATCCTTCACCCACGGCAAAATCGCTCTCCTGGCCGTCCTTGATGATTTTCAGCTCACCCGGTTTGATCTCCGTCATCACCGGGATGTGCATTGGGTAAATGCCCATCTCCCCCTCCACTCCAGGAATAACGACCATCTGGACGTCTTCCGAATACGCCTTTTCCAGCGGGGTCACGATTTCGAGCCGTAATGTATTGGCCATAGGAGCACGCTAAACCGTCACCATGTCGATGCCGCCCTTCATATAGAAGTTCGCTTCCGGCTTGTCGTCGTGTTTGCCTTCCAGGATTTCCTTGAATCCGCGCACCGTCTCCGCGACAGAGACGTATTGCCCCTTGGTGCCGGTGAAAATCTCGGCCACATGGAAAGGCTGGCTCAGGAAACGCTGGATCTTGCGGGCGCGATAAACCGTCAGCTTGTCCTCCGGCGAGAGTTCGTCCATGCCGAGGATGGCGATGATGTCTTGGAGATCCTTGTATTTTTGGAGCACGCGCTGCACGCCGCGCGCCACATTATAATGTTCCTCGCCCACGACTTCCGGCGCGAGCGCCTTGGAGGTGGAGGCGAGCGGATCGACCGCCGGGTAGATGCCCAACTCGGCGATGGAGCGCTCGAGCACGATGGTGGAATCCAAGTGCGCAAAGGTGTTGGCCGGAGCCGGGTCCGTCAAATCGTCCGCCGGAACATAGACTGCTTGGAACGAAGTGACCGAGCCGCTCTTGGTGGAGGTGATCCGCTCCTGCAAATCGCCCATTTCCGCTGCGAGCGTTGGCTGGTAACCGACCGCCGACGGAGTGCGCCCGAGCAGGGCCGAAACTTCCGCGCCCGCTTGCGAAAAACGGAAGATGTTATCCACGAACAAGAGCACGTCCTGATTTTTCTCGTCGCGGAAATACTCGGCCATTGCAAGGGCCGAAAGCGCCACGCGCAAACGTGCGCCGGGAGGTTCGTTCATCTGGCCATAGACGAGGGCGACCTTGGATTTGCTTAAATCCTTCTGGTTGATGACGCCCGCCTCGCTCATTTCGGCATAAAGATCGTTGCCTTCACGGGTGCGTTCGCCGACGCCCGCGAACACGGAGTAGCCGCCGTGGCCTTTGGCGATGTTGTTGATCAACTCCATGATGACCACCGTCTTGCCGACGCCCGCACCGCCGAATGCGCCGACCTTGCCGCCTTTGGTGAAGGGGCAGATCAAGTCGATCACTTTGATGCCGGTTTCGAGCACGCTCGACTTGGTTTCCTGATCCACAAGCGCCGGGGCCTTGCGGTGAATCGGGTAGCGCTTGGTGAACGTCACGGGACCGCGTTCGTCCACGGCGTCGCCGGTGACGTTGAAGACGCGCCCGAGCACCCCTTCACCAACGGGAACTGAAATCGGCGCGCCAGTGTCGATCACCTTGAGCCCACGCTTGAGGCCCTCGGTGGAGGACATCGCAATCGCGCGCACCCAGCCTTCGCCAAGGTGTTGTTGGACTTCGAGGACAACCTTGTGGTTGCCGCCGTTGACGACGTACTCGATTTCAAGCGCGGTGTAGATGGTCGGCAGAGTGCCGGATGCGGAAAAATCGACATCCACAACGGGGCCGATGACTTGGACGATGGTGCCTGTGTTCATTGCGTATAAAAACTGAAGGGTTAACTGGTGATTTGGTACTCCGGGTGGCAAAGACCACACCAGACGGCGTCATCAACGCTGACGGCATTGGCGGTTCGGCTCAACCAGTGCCCCGGAGTGGTATAACCGGAAACAAAGCGGCCCTGTTGAATATGTTCTTTGCAGACCGCGTGCCCACAGAATTTGCAAACAGCCCGCGCTTCTTCTTCACAGTGAATGCATTTCATGGTCTTTACCCCAGCGCCATTTGCGCGGTGGCGATTTCGAGCAGTTCGGTGGTGATGCTGGCCTGGCGCACTTTGTTGTATTCCAGGGTGAGGTCTTTGATGAGTTGCTGGGCGTTGTCGGTGGCGCTCTTCATGGCGACCATACGGGCGCTGTGCTCGCTGGCCCGCGCATCCAGCACCATTTGGTAAATCTGGAAATGAATATAGTGCGGCAGGATGCTGCCAAGCACTTCCGCCGGGCTCGGCTCATAGAGATACTCGCTTGCACTCTGAGCTGCGGCGGAGGCTGGTTCATCGCTGGTTTTCATCGTAGGCAGATCAAAGGGACTGATCGGCAACAGCGTCCGGGCCGTCGGCTTTTGCAGCAAGGTGTTGATAAACTTGGTGTAAAGCACCGTCACTTTATCGACTTCGCCCGAGAGAAATTTGTCGATGCAAAATTTGGAGATCGTTTTGGTGTCGCGGAGCGCCGGGGCGTCGGGAAGTTTGAAATCGGCGATGAGATTGCGCTTCATACGCACGAGATGCTGCTGTGCTTTGCGTCCGGCGGCCACAAAATCGGCCCTCTCCGCGTCAAACGCGTTGGCCTCCCTCAAGAGGTTCGTATTCAAAGCCCCGCAGAGCCCTTTGTCGGTGGAAATCACCACGACCAACTCGCGGTTCACCTGTCGCACTTCCAGCAGCGGGTGGAGCGTGACATCGGCATGCTGCTGCACGGAAACGAGCACGCGATTGATCAACTCCGAATAGGGGCGCCCGGCCATGGCCGCCGCTTGCGCTTTGCGCATTTTCGCGGAGGCGACCATCTGCATCGCCTTGGTGATCTGCGCCGTGTTCTTGATCGACTTGATCCGGCGCCGAATATCGCGTGTGTTAGCGGCCATTTTGGAAAATTAGCGCCAGGTGGATTTGAATTCGACGAGCGTGGCAGCGAGTTCGTCGTTGAGTTCCTTGCTGATGGAACCCGCTTCGCGGATCGCATCAAGGAGCTTCCGTTTGCGGGTGGTCAGGTATTCCTGCAATTGGGTTTGCATCTCTTTTACGCGGTCCACCGGCACATCGTCCATGTGGCCGTTCTGGATCGCCCACAACACGGCGACCTGCTCTTCCACCGCCATCGGGTTGTATTGCCGCTGTTTGAAAAGCTCCACGATGCGCGAACCGCGGTCGAGCTTGGCCTTGGTGCCGGCATCGAGATCGCTGCCAAATTGCGCGAAGGCCGCGAGTTCGCGGAACTGCGCCAACTCGCCCTTGATTTTCCCGGCAACCTGCTTGATCGCCTTGATCTGCGCGGCGCTGCCCACGCGGCTCACCGAGAGCCCCACCGAGATAGCCGGGCGCACCCCTTGGTAGAAGAGGTCGGTCTCGAGATAAATCTGGCCGTCCGTAATCGAGATGACGTTGGTCGGAATATAAGCCGAGACGTCGCCCGCCTGGGTTTCAATAATGGGGAGCGCGGTCAGCGACCCGTTGCCGTTCTTCTCGTTCACGCGCGCGGAGCGCTCGAGCAAGCGGCTGTGGAGATAAAACACATCGCCGGGATACGCCTCGCGGCCCGACGGGCGTTTGAGCACCAAAGAGACCTGGCGGTAGGCGACGGCGTGCTTGGAAAGATCGTCAAAAATAATCAGCGCATCCATGCCGTTGTCCATGAACCATTCGCCCATCGCCGCGCCCGAGAACGGGGCGAGGTATTGGTTCGTGGCGGAATCCGAGGCGGCTGCCGCGACGATGATCGTGTATTCCATCGCGCCGGTTTCCTGGAGGATACCGAGTGTGCGGGCGATGTTGGAATTCTTCTGACCGACTGCGACGTAGATGCTGTAGATGGGGCGGAACCCCTCTTTGCCCGCGTTGGCTTTGTTGATGCGGGCCTGGTTGATGATGGTGTCAATCGCGATGGTCGTCTTGCCGGTGGCACGATCGCCGATGATCAATTCGCGCTGGCCGCGGCCGATCGGGATCATCGCGTCGATGGCCATGATGCCGGTCTGCACCGGTTGGTTGACCCCTTTGCGCTTGATGATGCCGGGGGCGATTTTCTCCACCGGGTAAAGCACGTCGCTCGGGATGGGACCCTTGCCGTCGAGCGGCTGGCCGAGCGAATCCACCACACGGCCCAAAAGCCCTTTGCCGACCGGGACGGAAAGCAAACGGCCTGTGGTTTTCACGATGTCGCCTTCTTTCACCTGGGTCGATTCGCCCAAAAGGATGCAGCCGACTTCGTTTTCTTCGAGGTTCAACGCGAGGCCGTACAAGCCGCCGGGAAACTCGATCATCTCGTTCAGCATCACCTCACTGAGCCCCTCGATCTTCGCCACGCCGTCGCCGGATTCCCGGACAACGCCAGTGTTGGTCTGAACGGTCGTGGTTTTAAGGCCCGCGATTTGGGTTTCGATGTCTTGCAGAATGGTGCTCATGTGGAAAGTATGAATGATGAATTATGAATGATGAGGCGCTGGCGCAACCTTGGCCCGCCATTTGTAAACGACGGTTTGGGAAGGCGGTGTGTGCATCAAAAAATGAAGTGGGTAAACGTAGAGGAAGGTGAAAATTTCATTTCAAAATGGGTGTATGCCCGTGCGCAAGCGTTTCATCATTCAGCATTCATCATTCATAATTTGCTGCGGAGCAACTCCAGACGGCCGCTCACGCTGCCGTCCCATACGTCGCTGCCCAGTTGAATGCGAACACCGCCAATGAGCGCGGGATTCACTTTGAGTTCGTGCGTAAGATCCGTGCCAAAGCGCGCCCGCAAATCGTCCAAAATCTCATTCACTGTCGCCAGTTCAAGCTGCGTGGCACTTTCGATCACGGCATGCCGCCGGGCCAATTCCATGCGAATGAGCCGCAGGTAATTCTTGAGTGCGCTCAAAGTATGGCGCGGCTTGCTTTCCGCCACTCCGTGCAACACAGCCGTCACCTTGGCGCGGTCGAGCCGTCCATCGGTAAAGCTGCTCCGGAACAGGGAGCGGGAGAGCTTGCGGGCTTCCTTGGGAATTTTCATGGGAATTGGCACCACAGAGGACACGAAGAGCACGAAGCAAGGAACAAGGAATCCAAAGGGACCCCATGCTGGTTGCTCAAATCATTTTCGCTCCTCTTCATTGCTTTGCCTTGGCTCTGTGTCCTTCGTGTTCTTCGTGGTGAATCTTTGCTTACGCGGCGATCTCCCGGGCGGCCTCTTCGCTCAGGCGCCGCTGGTCTTCGGCGGTCAATACCTTGCCGGTGACTTTGCTTGTGGTATCGACCACGAGGCGGGCCACTTCGCGGCGCAGATCGGCAAGCATCCGGTCGTGCTCCAACACCGTGGCTTGCCGCGCCTGGGCGATCATTCCCTCGGCCTCTGCCACTGCCTGTTGCTGACGGACTTGCGCCAGGGCATCGGCGGATGCGCGCGCTTCGTGAATCATCTTCTGGGCCTCGCCATTGGCGCGCTCCAGAATTTCCGCATGCTTTGCCTCGGCATCGGCAAGCTGCTGTTTAATCTTCTCCGCGTTTTCGAGGCTCTCGGCAATCTGCTGACGGCGTTGCTCCAATACGTTGAGGATTGGACGGTAGGCAAAGCGGGCGAGCAGCGCGCAGACGAGCAGAAAACTGATCGCGTTGGAAATGAACAGCGGCCAGTTCACACCAAAGGCTTCTCCGGTCTGGCGGGCAGACTCAAGGATGCCGCCGCCGGCTTCAGCAAGGATGGGAGCGATAAACATAGATAAGTGAAAATCGAGGGGCGCGGAACCGTGGAAGGCTCCGCGCCCGGTCAAGTTACTGGCCCTTTGCGAGGTAAATCGCGAAGAACACGATGCCTTCGGCGAAAGCGGTGCTCAGGATGGCCTGCACGAGGATCGGCGTTGCAGCGCCGGGATTGCGGCCCACCGCTTCAGAGGCTTTCATGCCGATAAAACCCACGCCGAGCGCTGCGCCCAGCGCTGCCAAACCGATGTGAATGTTACCTGTCATTTCTGCAAGAATTGGGATCATAATATTTCAGTTTTGGTTGTTTCCGCCCGCCTCCGCAGGTTGCCCACGGTCCGACGCGCGAAAGGGTTAAAAGTTAATGTTTGTGGCCCTCCTCGGGCATGATGAGCAAGGTGAACACAGCGGTTAAAAGCATAAAGACCAGCGCCTGCACAAAGCCGACGAGCAGTTCCATCATATAAAACGGCAGCGGCAGGAGCCATCCGAAATAAGGCGCGCCCAAAGCGGTCATTGTCTCCAGCGTATTCTCTCCGGCGAAGATATTTCCAAAAAGACGGAAGCTCAGCGAAACCGGACGGAAAAGAATGGAGACGATTTCCAGCAACCCAACGCAAAAAAAGATGACCACCATCAGCGCCTTCATCAAAAAACCGCTGACCTCCCCCTTGGGAGCAAAAAGATGCAGGATAAACCCGCCGGGGCCGTTTGCCTTGATGGCCCAAATGATCCAGCACGCAAAGAAGATCATCGACATCGCCAACGTCATGTTCAGGTCCGCATTGGGCCCGCGCAGGATCGGACGGCTGATGTGGGTCAACGCCCCCGCTTCATTGGGAATACCCCAGCCGATGGTGCCCACGCCGGGAATCAAGCTGAACCAGTTGAGCGCAAGGATGAAAATAAAGACGGTCGCGAAAAACCAGAACGTCTGTTTCACCAATGTCGGACCGATGATGTTCTGGAGAAAATTGTAGAGGCTCTCCACCAGCCATTCCCAAAAATTTTGCGCTCCCTCCGGCACTTCTTTGATGCGCCAGGTGGCGATCTGCGCGGAAACGATCAGCGCCAGCGCGACGATCCACGTAATGAGCATCGAGCTGTTGAATTTGAAATACGGCGTATCGATCAACAGCGGCGCGTTTTGGGTCAGCGCTTCTTCTTTGTGTTCGCCGTGCGTTTCGGCATGTGCCCCCACTGTCCCGGATTCGGCTACGGGCTCCAAAGCCGCTTTCGGCTGGTGGAGCGGCGTTTGGGCAAACGCGGTGCGCCCCGCAAAAAGCGCCAGACACACCACCAGCAGGACGCCGCAAACGACGCTCCGGGCGACCTGGCTTAAAACTGGAAAACTCGTAATCATGTCAGATAGCAACGCTTCTCCCCAACTGTGGAACAAAAAACCTGCCTTATGGAACGGGGAGATTCAAGAAAATCCCCGGTGGTTGGTTTCGGCAGCGTGCAAGGCAAATTCAAACAGCCCGATTTCGAGCAGGCAAGCTCTTTGTGAAATTTTTCACAAGACAACATTGATTTGCCTGCAAGCCTCTCGCCGCCTTAGAGTGCCCGCCGCCATGCATTCTTTTGAGTACCGAAACGGAACCCTTTTTTGTGAAAACGTCCCCCTGGCCCAGCTCGCGGAGGAGGTTGGCACGCCTGCCTACGTTTATTCGGCGTCCACAGTCCTCGACCATTATCGCCGCCTCGATGCCGCGCTCGCGGAATTGCCTCATCTGATCTGCTACGCCGTCAAAGCCAACTCCAACATCGGCCTCCTGAGCCTGCTCGCAGGCGAAAATGCAGGGTTCGACATCGTCTCGGCGGGCGAACTCTTTCGCGTGCGCAAGGCGGGCGGCAACCCGGCCCAATGCACTTTTGCCGGGGTCGGCAAAACCGAACCGGAAATCGCCGAAGCGCTGCGGCAGGGCATTCTCGCGTTCAATGTGGAAAGCGAAGCCGAGTTGATCCGCATCAACGCCGTTGCCGCGAAGCTGGGCCTGCGCGCCCCCATCTCCGTGCGCGTCAACCCGGATGTGGACGCCCACACGCACAAATACGTTTCCACCGGCAAGAGCGAGAACAAGTTTGGCATCGCGTTTGACCGCGTGCTGGCCGTGTACGCCGCCGCCGCGCAGATGAGCCACATCGCGATCCGCGGGGTGCAGATGCACATCGGCTCGCAAATCACCCAAGCCGGGCCTTTTGCCGAGGCGGTGGACAAAATGACCCCGCTGGTGAACGAGTTGAAGGCCCTCTACAGCATCGAATATTTTTCCATCGGTGGCGGCATGGGAATCATCTATGATACCTCGCTGGCCTCCGGCGCGTCGGATTGGTGGGAAACGAACGCCTCGGGCGGGCGCCTCACGCTGGAAACCTATGCTGCGGCCGTCGTGCCCAAGCTTAAACCGCTGGGCATCAAAATCGTCGTCGAACCGGGCCGGTTCTTGGTTGGCAACGCGGGTGTGCTGCTCACGCGGGTTCAATACCTCAAAACCACCGCTGCCAAAAAATTCGCCATTGTCGATGCCGGGATGAACGACCTGATCCGTCCCGCCCTTTACCAGAGCTTCCACGAGATCGTCCCGGTTGTGGAACGCCCGGGCAACCCGGAAATGGTCGATGTGGTCGGGCCGGTTTGTGAAAGCGGTGATTTCTTTGCCCAAGACCGCGCATTGCCGCCGCTGGCCGAGGGCGACCTCCTGGCCGTGATGAGCGCCGGAGCCTACGGAGCCACCATGTCCAGCAACTACAACTCGCGTCCGCTGCCAGCGGAAATCCTCGTCTCGGGGGACCGCGCCACGACCATTCGCAAGCGGCAGACACTCGACGACCTCGTGCGAGGCGAATCCCTCCCGCAATGGTAGTGCCATGGCAGGCTTGGCAATGGAGACAGGATGAACAAGATTGCCATGATTTACAGGATTTTTCGGATTTGGGGTCACAAATGCTCACAGGCTTTCTCTAACTACGGGTGTAATCCTGATAATCCTGATAATCCTGAAAATCTTGTTAATCCTGTCTAAAAATTCCCGGCCCCATTGCTCGCAGAATCATGAAATAAGTAAAACCAAAGGAACTCGTGTTCATCTGTCTGCCCATGAAAACTTTTTTCGCCCCCCTCGCCGCATTGGTATTCACCGCCGCCGCGACTTTCGCCACCCCGGCAGTTGCACCCAACCGGGAATACATCCTGCTCAGCGGCGGCCCGTCCATTCTCGTCTGGGAGCAATGGAAAAGCCAACCGCACGACCTCTGGTGGCAAAACTTCATCCGCGCGGCGGAGATTCGCATCACGGAGTTGGAAAGCCAGGGGGTGCCCGCCTCGCAGATCACCTGGTTTGTTTACCAGCCGGCCTACCAAACGCGCTCCAAACAGGAAGGGCAGAACCTTGTGGGCAACATCAGCGCTTTGGGCAGCAGCCTGCACGTGAAACTCAAATTCTTCAGCCGTTCCCAGCAGGTAATCGACTACCTAAACGCAGGGCAACCGCGCAGCGTCGTCAAAATCGCCGACCTCGAATATTTTGGCCACTCCAATAAAGCGTGCTGGATGTTCGACTATTCCAACCTGATCGACAGCGCCTCCAAGGTCTGGATTCATGAAGGGGAGCTCAATCAACTCGCGCCCGGCATTTTTGCCCGGGACGCCTTCATCAAAAGCTGGGGCTGCCATACCGGCGAAAGCATGAGCCAGAAATTCCGCCGCGCCACCGGGATGAAAATGTGGGGCGCCACAGGCCGCAGCCAATACATGACGCACGAATTGCCCGTGCTCGCCCAGCCGGAAAAAAGCCGGTGGCGGTATTAGCCTTTAAGCTACGGGGTATCCGAAGCCCGTTCAATGCCCCGTCCCAAGCTGCGGACGTCCTGTCCGACCCCTCGCACGGTGTTGCAAGCCGAAAGAACCATCATGGCGACCAGCGCCAATGCTGTGAAGAGTAGTCGTTTCATATTGTTCTTAGAAGCTGTCTAAAAATTGGGGGCGGGGTGCGTTGCAGCAGATTTTGGGGTTGGCCAAGGCGGTGCGGAGGGAGCAAATCTGAGGATCTGCGACCGATGCGCAACGCAGGCCAGCGCCCAAAGATGCGCAACCCTCGGGCAAGAGGGTGTAAACGGGCTCTGAGGGCGTTGCTCGCTCCTCACGGATCCACCGATCCGCTCGTCACTCGCGCCTTCTCTTAACCCATTTTCCCCTCTTGCGCACCCTCGCCGAATTTTTAGACAGCTTCTCAGGTTAAAAACGGAAGGATCTCCGGTTCTGGATGTGAAGATAGTTTACTGCATCGCATCGCTCAACAGGACACGCAATTTTTCCTGGAGATCTTCAATTTTAAACGGCTTTTGCAGAAAATCGGTCGCCCGGTCCAAGTTATGGAGTTGCCCCTCACGCATATAGCCGCTCATGAAAAGCACCGGAACATCGGGCCGGATGGCGCGAATCCGGTCGAGCACTTCCAATCCGCCCATCATCGGCATGGTCACGTCCAGGAGAACGGCTGTGATCGCTTCGGCATTTTGTTCGAATTTCTCGACCCCCTCGCGTCCATCCGAGGCGGTAATCACACGAAATTCAAACGTTTCAAGCATCCGCGACGCCAGCGTGCGCACGCTCTCCTCGTCATCGACCACCAGCATAAGCCCCTCCCCGCTCCAGGGCGAATTGGTCTGGGTCTCCTCGTCGGAAAGCGCTTCGGCGGGAGCTTCCTCACAGGGAAAGAGCAGCGTGAAGGTTGTCCCCTCCCCTTCCCGACTCACCAGTTCCAGGGTTCCCCCGTGGCCTTTCACGATCCCCAACACCGCCGCAAGCCCCAAACCGCGCCCGGTGAATTTCGTGGTGAAGAACGGATCGAAAATGCGGGCCTGCGTTTCCGCGCTCATCCCGCATCCGGTATCGGCGATCTCAATGAAAACATAGTCGCGCTCCTCCGGTTTGCCCGTCATCGTCAGGCCCCGGAACAGCTCCTTGGCCCGGTGCACCACCCCTGTGGAAACCCAGATGGAACCTTCGTTGGAGGTGATCGCCTCGGAGGCGTTGATCACCAGGTTCATCAACACCTGGCGGATCTGGCTCACGTCCCCGCGCACTCGGGGCAGGTTGTGCGCGAGGTTGAAGGAAAGCTGCGCTTTTTTGGCCACCGACACCCGGAGCAGTTGGCTCATGTCGCGAATCACCCGGTTGAAGTCGATCAGCCGCACCTCGATCCGCCCCTGGCCCGAGTAGGCCAGCATTTGTTTGCAAAGATCGGCGGCTTGGAGTGAGGTGCGTTCGATTTCCACCAGATGCTGGCGCAGCGGCGAAGCGGGCGGCAACTGGATCTGGGCCAGTTGGGCGTTGCCGAGGATGGCCGTTAGCAGATTGTTGAAATCATGCGCGATACCGCCCGCGAGAACCCCCAGGCTTTCCAGTTTTTGCATGTCCAAGAGTTTGCGCTCCAGTTCGTGCCGCTCTCGTTCGGCTTTGGAACGGGACGTCAAATCCACCCCGAAAATCAATCGCAATGGCTCGTCCTGGTAAACCACTTTGCGGCAATGCCACGCAATCGTGCGTTCCTCTCCCGATTGCGCCACCAGGAGCGTCTCCACCATATCCACAATTTCCCCTCGCATCATCGCCCGCAACCCCTCGCGCGCAGGGGTAAACTCCTCGCCGGGAAAAAGCACTTTGATCCATTCCTTTGAAAACCCATCGTCGAGAATGTAGCCGGTGACCTCCCGCGCGCGCTCGTTGAAAAGCCGCAGATGCTCGTGCTCGTCCACGGCCAGGATGAGGATCGACGCGGATTCGATGAGTGCGGCCGCAAACTCCTGGGTCTGTTCCGCGTGGTGCAGCGCCTCGGTCTCGTTGCGCTGGCTTTTTTCGGCCAGCGCGCGGGATTCCGCCTCCGCTTTGTGGGCATCTTCCTGCGTCTGCCGCAGCTTGCGCTGCTGGACCCAGGAAAAGGCGAAGGCCGCTCCCATTCCCAGAACGGAAACGCCGCTGATCAATAAATCGGTAGCTTTAAAAAACATCGGGATGGGAGGGGGCAACCAAAACAGATGGGGCTATACTACACCAGCCGCAGGTTGGGATCAATGTCGGTCGTCAACGGCGAATAAGCCTCCCGTTGGAGCCGGTGCAGGGCGACAAACCCGATCATTGCGGCATTGTCCGTGCACAAGGCGGCATCCGCAACCAGCAACTCAATGCCCGCGCCCCGGCATGCCACGCCCATTTTGGCGCGCAGCCGACTGTTGCAGCTCACCCCGCCGCTCAACGCCACCGTTTTGCGCCCACTCGCACGCACGGCGGAGAGCGTTTTGCCCACCAGAACGTCCACCACGGCCTCCTGGAAGGAAGCGCATACATCGGCAAGGGTGGCATCGCTGCGGTCGGGCAGCTTGGGCAATAAATAGCGCACGGCGGTTTTGAGCCCGCTGAAACTGAAAGCGAGATCGCCCGAATCGAGCATCGAACGGGGAAAATCGAACCGACGCGGATCTCCCGTGAGCGCCAGCTTGTCAATCACCGGCCCGCCCGGATACGGGAGCCCCAGCAGTTTGCCCACTTTATCGAAGGCCTCACCTGCGGCGTCATCGCGCGTCTGCCCCAAGAGGCGGTAGCCGCCGAATCCGTCGACATCCACCAAAAGCGTGTGCCCGCCGCTGACGACAAGACCGGTCGCCGAGGGGATGCACGGGGAAGGAAAAAACGGCGAGAGCAAGTGCCCTTCGATGTGGTTGATCGCCAGAAACGGCTTTTTTAAACCCAACGCCAACCCTTTGGCGGCAGAAAGGCCGATCATCAACGAAGTCGCGAGCCCCGGCCCGGCGGTGGCGGCCACAGCGTCGATTTCCTCCATGCGCACCCCGGCATGAGCGAGCGCGGTCGCGATGACCGGGCGCAGTTGCGTCAAATGTTGGCGCGAAGCGACCTCCGGCACCACGCCGCCGTACGCTTGGTGGAGGGCGATCTGCGACGCGACCTCGCTCGCCAGCAGACCCCGCTCTTGGCAGAGAATCGCCGCCGCCGTTTCGTCACAGGAAGTCTCGAGCGCTAAAACAATCATCGCGCCGCTACCATCCAAGACTCTCGCCAAGGACGCAAGACCCGAAGGCGGAAAATCGTCCGCAGACGCCAAACAGAATGCCCAAAGACAAAGAAAAGAGGCTTGTTCCTTACCGTGCCTCTGTGTTCTTGGTAAACTTCTAAATCCGGCGGCGTCTCATCCCGTGAACAGGCTCGAAACGACGTTGATGCTCAGGGCGAGGATCGCGGTGTTGAAGGCGAAAGAGAGCAACCCGTGCACGAGCGTCCATCGGCGAAGTCTGCGCCCGGAAACCTGGACATCCGAAACCTGGCACGTCATTCCAATGACAAAGGAGAAGTAGGCAAAATCGAGGTAATCGGGATTCGGCTCGTCGGGAAAAAGCAGGCCAGCCGCATGCCGCGCCTGGTGGGGATCGCCACTGTCTCCGTAATAAATATGCGCGTAATGCAGCGCAAAAACTGTGTGAATGAGACTCCACGAGCCGATCACCGTGGCAAATGCCAGCGCCACCGTCTCCAAGAGCCGTCCCCCATGCCGCCCGTGAGCCGTGCCCAGCAGATAGCCGACCGCAAAGATGCTGGCACACGCCGCAAGGAGCACAAACACGAAAATCGTCCGCCGACTGGAGTCCTGCAATTTGGCCGTTTTCAACGATTCCAAAGGACGCGCGGTGATGATCCGCAACCAGGCCAGCGCCAGAATACAGAGGCAAAACGCATTCCAGACCGTCACCACCTGCACCGGCAGACGCAAGCTGCCTTGGGTCGCGATCGCCACCAAAACCGCCCCCCCGGCGGAGGCCAATAGCCGGTGGTGCGCATCCCAGCTCTTGATCCGGTGAAAAAGAAAAAACATGGCTTCAGGGGTTTTTTTCCGTAATCGGCTCGACCACGATCCGCGCCCCTTCCACAGCCACAACGCGCAGGCGCGTGCCGGGTTCCACAAACCGGCCCATCGTGATCACGTCGTGAAATTCCCCGCCAAATTCCGCCTGTCCACTCGGGCGAAGGATGGAGCGCGCCACCCCTTCCGCCCCCACCGACAGCCGCGTAAACTCACTTTTCGTAGAAGAAAGAGCCGCTCCCGCCGGGTTGCGCCCGCCCAATACCAGCCCGTGAAAAAACGAAGTTTTGGGCAGGTATTTGGCCAAAAACGCAATCGCAACAACGGAAAGCCCCACCGCAACCGCCAGTTTGAGCAACGGTGCCACGAGGAGCGTCGCGTCTGGCATGATCGGGTCGCCCGGATAACGGTCCACCATCGCCCAAACCAGCGAGAGCCCCATCAGCGTGGCTCCCAACAGCCCCGGCAGAATGGTGCCGGGATGGACCAGCAATTCGCCCAATACCAAAAGCATCCCCAGGAGAAACACCACGGGGGCTTCCCATCCCGCCAGCCCGGCGACGTAATGCCCCATAAAGAAAATCGCAAAGCAAAGGATCGACAGGATCCCCGCCAACCCGAAGCCCGGTATCTTCATTTCAAGATAGGCCCCCAGGATGCCGCCCAGCAGAAACAGCGGCGAGAGCGTCGTCACCCAAAGCGCCAGCACCTCAAACCCGGTTGGCCGCACCTCGCGCACGAACCCTTCGATTTGCGCTTTTTTCAACAGATCGGAGATCGACGCCGCAATCCCCTGTGCGAGCACCGGTTTGCCCTCAATCACCTTCACGGCCTCCTGCGCGCTTAAGCTCAAGACCGCTCCTTTTTCATGGATCGTCTGCCCGCCGATGACCACGGCCTGGTTTTTGTCGATAAAAGCCTTGGCAATCTGCGGGTCATGCCCATTTTTCTCCGCCACACTCGCAAAATAGTTGGAGAGGAAGGAAACCTGCTTTTCCTCCAGCGTTTTGCTCAGGTCCTGCCCGCCCGCCATCACCGGAGCCGCAGCGCCGATCGCACTGATGGGTGCCATGTAAATTTCACGCGTCGAGAGGGCAATCAACGCCCCGGCGGAACCGGCGTTGGGGTTGATATACGTAAAGGTCCGCATTTTACTCTGGGAGAGCGCCTTTTGCATCGAGATGCAGGCGTCCACTTCCCCCCCGTAGGTATCCATGTCGAGCACCACGGCCTTGGCATCCGCCCGCTCCGCCTCCTTGAGCGCCCGGCGCAGGAAAAAGAATTGCGCTTGGGAAACCTGCCCTTTGAGCGGAATGACCACAACCACCTCTGCCCCGTGTGCCCATCCCAGGGCCCAAAACCCCAGCACCCCTGCCAAAATCCCGCGAAGCAAAGCGTTCATAGTAGGTTTGAGTCTCCCCATTTTCGACCCATCGCACAAGCCGATTCGCCGGGATGCGGCGGGGTGAAAAAGAGAAAATATTAAATAACCTGCATTCTTGTTGAATCTGATCTTGAATTTTTTTGTAAACGATGGGAAAAATATTCCCTCTATGAAACACCTATTCCTCGCCGTGGCATTTGCCGCAGTTACCCTCAGCGCTTGCGCGCACAAACCCGCTCCCGTTGTTACGGACAGCAAGGTCGTGAAGGCTCCTGCGAAAGCCAAGAAGTAGTCTTTAGCCACGCAACGCGTGGCGAACAACCTACCGAACGAGAGCTGCATCCTCTGGGTGCCAGCTCTCGTTCTTTTTTGGGGTTTAAACCATCAAACAAAGGCAAAAGAAAATCTGGAACTCAGGAGAAGGAAGAATCCGTCTATCCGCCCTTCTCCTGAGTTCCTGAGTTCCAGATAAATTCTAAATGTGCGCCCTCTGGCCTGAGTTCTTGCGCACGGCCCGGTTTTGGACGAGACTGCGCCCCTTTTCTTTTTGATCCATGCAAGCTGAGATTTCCAGACGGCGCACCTTTGCCATCATTTCCCACCCGGACGCGGGCAAGACCACGCTCACCGAGAAGCTGCTCCTTTACGGCGGTGCGGTGCAGTTGGCGGGATCGGTGACGGCCCGCAAAAGCCAGCGCGCGGCCACCAGCGACTGGATGGAACTGGAGCGCAAGCGCGGCATTTCTGTGAGTTCCACGGTGCTGCAATTCGATTACGACGGCTACCGCGTCAACCTCCTGGACACTCCCGGCCACAAAGATTTCTCCGAGGATACGTACCGTGTACTCACCGCCGTGGATGCCGTCGTCATGGTGATCGACGCCGGCAAGGGCATCGAGACCCAGACGCGCAAACTCTTCGAGGTGTGCCGCCGCCGCGGAGTGCCCATTTTCACTTTCATGAACAAAGTGGACCGCCCCACGCGCGATCCGCTCGCGCTCGTGGACGAGTTGGAAAGCGTGCTCGGCATTGGAGCGTTCCCGGTCAACTGGCCGCTCGGCACGGGCTTTGGTTTCAAGGGGGTTTACGACCGGCAGACGCGCGATTTGCATCTCTTCGAGCGCACCAAGATGGGAGCCTACCGCGCGCCGGTGACGGTGACGAGCCTCGACGAGCCGCTCGTGCGCGAGCAGGTGGATGAAGGGGATTACGCCCGCTTTGTCGAGGAGCTCGAAATGCTCGAATTGGCGGGCAAAGAATACTCCGCCGAAGCCGTGCTCGCGGGCGAATTGACGCCGGTTTTTTTCGGCAGCGCGATGAACAATTTCGGCGTCCAGTTGTTGCTCGATTCGTTTTTGGCAAAATCATCGCCGCCCAGCGCGCGCCGTTCGAGTGAGCGTCTGGTGCAGCCGCACGACGCGACCTTCTCCGGGTTCGTCTTCAAGATTCAGGCGAATATGGACCCCAAACACCGCGACCGCATTGCGTTTGTGCGGGTCTGCTCGGGCAAATTCGAGCGCGACATGACGGTGACGCATGCCCAGACCGGCAAGAAGGTGCGGCTCTCAAGTTCGCACAAACTTTTCGGCCAGGAACGCGAGACGGTGGACGAGGCTTACGCCGGAGATATCGTCGGCATGGTGGGCCACTCCGAATTCGGCATCGGCGACACGCTCACGGAGGATGTGGGCGTGCGCTTCAACGAAATCCCGCGCTTCGCGCCCGAGTGCTTTGCGTATCTGCAAAACCCGAACCCCGGCAAATACAAACAGTTCCGGCAAGGGCTGGAGCAGCTCCTGCAAGAGGGAGTGATCCAGGTGTTTTATTTGCGCGACGCGGATCAGAAAATCCCGCTCCTGGCGGCGGTCGGCCCGCTGCAATTTGAAGTCGTTCAATACCGGTTGGAGGCCGAATACGGCGCGGCCTCGCGGCTGGAATCGGTGCCGTGGGAAATCGTGAAATGGCTCAAAGCGGACACCACCCCCGCCCAATTAAAGGAACTCAAGCTCCCCACCGGGTGCCGCATCGCCTTCGACGCCGATGAACAGCCCGTCGTCTTGTTCCCAAGCTCGTGGACGATGAACTACTTCATCCAGCAAAACCCCGGGGCGGCGTTGTTTGACCTCTCGGCAGATTCGAAAGAGTAGGAGTCCGCAGATTTCGCAGATTAACGCAGATTTTTCGTCCCCCGCCGCCGTCTCTGTTCTCCTGGTTACGAAGCTCCAGCTTCGTAACCCCATTGTTCTTTGAAGCTCCTGCTTCTTTTACAGCGCCATAGAGAATGCTGGAGCCTTCCAGACAAGCCCGTTCCCAAGCTAGAGCTTGGGAACGAGGGAATCCCGGCGTCTGCTTGCTACGCTATCCCGATTTCCAACTCCGTCTGGCCTGGCTTGATCTCGAATAGGACCGGCTCGCCTAAAAGCACCTCGAGCAAGGCGCAGTTGGTGAGAGCGGCTGGATCCTGTTCGGATTCCGTGCTATTAAGGATGATTCCCGCAAAAGGAATGCCCCGGTGCTTGATGTCGCGCACGGTGAGCAGGGCGTGGTTGATCGCGCCGAGCCGATTGCGAACAACGACAGCCACGGGAAGCTCAAACTCGGCAGCCAGATCGGCTACATAATAATCTTTTGTAATAGGGACCATCCATCCGCCCACCCCTTCCACAATCACCGACCGATGACGAACCTGTTGAAAGTTCTGGCGCAGCAAAGCCATATTCACAGGCCGGTTTTCCACCTTTGCGGCGGCATAGGGAGAGGCCGGAGTCTTGTACCAAACAGGGTTGATGACTTCGAGCGGCACCGCGCCATCGCACGCGGCATAGAGCGCCAAAGCGTCATCGCGATTGCCGCAGCACAAGGGCTTCATCGGGGCAGTGTCCAGCCCCGTCCGGCGCAGCGCCCGGACAAGCAGCTCGGCCACGTACGTTTTGCCCACGTCTGTGTCCGTGCCGGTGAGGAAGAGGTTCATGGGGAATTGCTAATTTGGAAATTCAGGCTACTGCGCTCGCAAAGAAGCAAAGTGCAACTTAGGAACGAGGGGAATTAAAAACCTTCGATCTTGCTCTTTGCATGAGATGCCTCTACATCCAATTGATTGCTCCTTATTTAAGTTCTTGGCAAAGCGCTTCTAAAGACTTGATCGACAATTCCAGTGTTTCCTTCTCCCATTCTACAAAAACTTGCGAAAGAAAAAATAATTCCAATGCGTCCTGTGGAAGAACCAAATCCATATTCCCAACTTCTGGAATCCCTCGGGATGACGTTGCCAATGCAATGTTTGGCAAGTCTTGTTGGAGACACTCAACAAATTCAGATTTTTCCATGCGTTTTCGGTAATACCTAACCCGCTCTAAAGAAATGGCACCGCCATCTGCACCCTGCGAAAGCCACTCGCAGAATTGTCCGAAAGCTCGCAAAACGTGAGGATAGCATCGCGAAAAAACCTGTTCGTTCCCTTGCTTCCGAAACCAAAAGTTGACATGAGCCAAACGATAGCACGCCATCTCAAATGCAATCGCCTTGTGGTTTAAGTGAGGCGGATTGGCATTTGCATGTTTGTAGATCCCATTGAATACTGCTATTGAAAATATTGCTACACGCTGCTCTTTTGAAAGTTCTTGGACGAAGGCTTCCCCCCTGTTTGTTTTAAACTTGGAATTTGCGACAATTCCAACAATGCAAGCAATTGCAATAATTACGATGAACTCCATATTATTAAAAAATCATTTTACTCGTTCCAAAGTTGCACTTGGGAACGCATATTCCTTCTCATTTTCAAATCCTCCTTCGCCTTCCGCATCATGAGCCCAAACTCATGCAGTTTCTCGATGATCTGCACCCGCTCGTTGATGGGAAGTGCAGCGAGTTGTTTGCGGCGCTCGCGTTTGGACGCGTAAATTTCTTGAAGCGTGGTCGGGTTCATAAGGACGCATCGAACCGGGCTTGAAAGTTCTGCCATTTTCCACGAAGGCCGTGGCGGTTAAGAATTCCCAAAAATTGATCCATATCGGGTTCGCCTTCCTGCACAAATTGAACGAGGCGCGCAATATCTTTGGGTCTGCCTGTTTCGAGACAGATCGCCATGAGGTGCTCTTTCGTGAAGATGTGGATGGGGGTTTCTCCCACGGTAACGGGCTGTGCAGCCTCCAACGCTTCCTTCGTCAATGCACTACCAGGCGGAAGAAACTGAACCGCCCACCCTTCGATCATGATCGCTTCACGCTCGGGCTGATAGCCTCGCGCCATAAGATATGAGTAAATCGGTCCGAAATCGAGAAGCCCCCCTGCGCCAGGCTCCCATGCGATGAATACGTCCAAGTCGAAGGTTGTTCCTGGCTCGATATAAAAAAAAGCCGCCACCGCTCCGCCGATTGCATAGCGCCCAATGATATTGGCCGTCTGCATCTCGTTTAGAACGAAGAACGTTTTTTCCATGCCCATGGCGGGTCGTTTGTTAGCAATGAATACTGCGTCTCTACGCGCCGATTTGCTCCAGAATCGCGTGGGCGATCCGGTTGGCGTGGGTGTTGATGTGGTCGCCGTCGCGGCCCTCGATCAGGAGCCGGATTTTCGGCTCCGTGCCGGAATAGCGCAGCAGCACGCGGCCTGCTCCGCAG
>JAPLTE010000049.1 GCA_026398235.1 Verrucomicrobiota bacterium | reverse complement strand
TTTTGCACGAGCTGAAGCCGGTGCGGATCGTGGAGGTGCCGCAATGAAAACGCACACGCTTCTCCTGGTTGCGCTCCTGTTCTGCGGTTGCCGCAAAGCGATGGTGGAGGACGGCCACATCAAGCCTCTGGAGGAATCTCATTATTTCGCCAATGGCACCACCGCCCGCACGCCCGTGGAAGGGACTGTGCCGCGCGGTCAACTCCAGGAAGACACCGCTTTTTACCAAGGTGAGATCGCTGGCCGACTCGTCACCGGATTTCCGATGCGCATCACCAAAGAGCTGCTTACGCGCGGTCAGGAGCGGTTTGATATTTACTGTGCGGTTTGCCACGGACGCACGGGAGCGGGCAACGGAATGATCGTGCAGCGCGGATTCCCCGCGCCGCCCACCTACCACCAAAAACGCCTGCGCGATGCTCCGCCGGGCTATTTCTTTGGCGTCATCACCAGGGGATACGGCGTCATGTATTCCTACGCCGACCGGGTCCCGCCCGCCGATCGCTGGGCAATCACTGCCTACATTCGCGCGCTGCAACGCAGCCAAGATGCGCGTTGGAACGATGTACCGGAAGCCGAACGAAAGGAACTCCCACAATGAACAATCGCAAAATGGGGTGGGCTGCCTCCGGAGCGCTTATTGTCTGTCTTTTAGCAGCCTGGCTCGCCCCTGGGCAATTCCATTCCTCCCTCTGTTTTGCCTTCCTGGTTTGGTTCAGCGTGACTCTGGGTGCCCTGGCGCAATTAATGGTCCATCACCTCACCGGTGGGCGTTGGGGATTCCTCGTCCAACGCATTTTGGAAGCCGCGCTCTTCCCATTCCCTGTTCTTGCGGTGCTATTCATTGTGGTATTCGCAGAAACTCCCGCATTACGGCACGGCACCGGTTATTTTCATCCCGCGTGGGTCCTCGGTCGGGCCGTGCTTTGCTTCGCAATTTGGTTTTGGCTGGCTTGGACGCTGCGCAGCAACTCCATCGCGCAGGATCAGACTTCCGATCTCGAACCGACCCGCAAACTGCGCGCCGTGAGCGGTCCCGGCCTGGTGCTCTATTTCTTGAGCGTGAGTTTCGCGATGTTCGATTGGGTGATGCAACTCGAGCCAAATTGGCGTTCCACGATGTTTCCGGTGATCATGATCGCCACGCAAACCTTGCTCGGCCTCTCCTTCGCCACAGCAGCAGCAGCTCTCCTATTGCCGATGCGCGACAAACGGATCGGAGAACTCGCAACCACTTCGGGATGGCACGATCTCGGCAAGCTCCTCTTCGCCTTCGTGATTTTTTGGACCTATGTCGCCTTCGCCCAATTCCTCATCATCTGGTGCGGCAATCTTCCTCTGGAATCGGCTTGGTATCTGCGTCGCGGTCAAGGCGGGTGGGAATGGCTCGCGCGCTTCATTGCCGCCATCTGCTTTGTCGGGCCCGCCGCCGTCCTGCTCTTTCAGCCGCCGAAAAAAAAGAGCCGCACGCTGGCAAAAATCGCAGTTTGGATTTGGCTGGCGCAAGCCGTCTACCTCTTCTGGGTGATTGCTCCGTCTTTCTTCCCGGCGTTCCATGTGAGCTGGATGGATTTTGCCCTGCCCTTGGCCGCCGGAACCATTTGGGGCGCCTTTTTTTGGTATGGCTGGAGCGCCGCGGACCCGATCCCGCGACGCGATCCACGACTTAAAGAATTGGGGGTGACTGCGCCATGACCGTCCGATTCGAGCGCCGCGACATTGACCCGGGTTCGTTGGGATGCATTGGGCTCGTCTTTGTCGCAAGCCTGATCCTCAGCACCCTCGCCACGATGTTGCTCTATCGCGCCTTCTCGGTGCAAACCCAGATCACAGAAGGCCCGATCACCGAACCCATGCCCGCGCGCGAGAAAGTTTTTCCGAACCCGCAACTCCAATTTTACCCACCGGAGGACCTCGCAAAATTTCGACAGCAGCAAGAGGCGGCTCTCAACGGATACCGTTGGGTGGACCGCAAAACCGGCGTCGTTGGAATCCCGATCCAACGCGCAATGGAACTGCTCGTGCAACAAGGAGAGCCGATACTCGGAGCACCAAGCCTTCCGCAAGGGCCCACCTGGGTGGAAATGATGCAACGCCGAGCCGAGCAAGGAAAGGAGCCCGCGCCATGAAATCAAAAATCGCTGTTTTGCTTTGTGTCCTTGCTTTCAGCCAAGGGCACGCCTTGACGGAACAGGAAATGGAGGAAGTAAAATTCGTGCAGTACCCGGGGAGAGAGCTCCCGATGGATCTTGAATTCACCGATGCAGACGGGACAGCGCTGCAATTGAAGAACTGTTTCAATGGAACGCCCGTGCTCCTAATCCCAGGCTATTTCCGTTGCCGCATGTTGTGCGAAGGAGTCAGCGACGGCGTGATCCTCGCCCTCCAAGGCAGCGGCAAACAATTGGGAAAAGATTTCCGCGTCGTCTTCGTTTCGATCGACCCGAAAGAACCCCTCACCGAGGCCCGAGCCAAGAAGGCCACTTTTCTCAAACGGTATGCGCGACCCGGCGGAGAAGCAGGGTGCAATTTCCTCACGGGCGAGCCAGGGGCGATCCAGAAGCTGACGGACTGCATCGGCTATCATTTCAAGTACGATGCGCAGTCCAATGAATACGCGCACCCTGCGGGATTTGTCGTGGTGCGACCGGACGGAAAAATATTCCGCTACTTTATCGGGATTTTCTTCTCGGCATCGGAACTGGACAAGGCCCTCAGCGAAGCCGCAAAGGGGGCCTCTCCTCCCTCCGCCGTGGAGCAGTTTGTGTTGATGTGCTTCCATTACAACCCGGTGCGCTCGCGCTACGGAACCTGGGTCCTTTTTGCGGTTCGCGCTCTGTCGATTGCAACCTTGGTGGGCATCGCCCTTTTGGTGCTCAGATCCAGGCGTTCGGCTCCCAAAACACCCCCCAAATAAGGCAACGCATGCTTTTTCCCATCTGGCCAGATGAAGCCGCCTCGGGCGCGCAGGAAGTGGATCAAATCGTGATCGGACTGGTTTTGATGTCGCTGTTTTTTATTATCGTGGTTGCCGGGCCGATCCTCTACTTCGGCTTCAAATACCGGCGCTCCCGTCCCGCGAATCGCGTGATCTCGCACCACAACACCTGGGCCATTGAAATCACCTGGACACTCGTTCCGCTGATCATCGCCGTGTGCTTTTTTGTGGTCGCCGCCTCGGTCTATTTCCGGCAGCGCCATCCTCCCGCCGACGCAATGGAAATCCATGTGATCGGCAAACAATGGATGTGGAAAATCCAGCATCCGCAAGGCAAGCGGGAGATCAACGAATTGCATGTCCCAGTGGGCGTTCCGATCAAGCTCCTCATGACCTCGCAGGATGTGATTCATAGCTTCTACATTCCCGCCTTCCGCATCAAACAAGACGTATTGCCGGGGCGCTATACCTCGATGTGGTTTGTGCCGCAAAAAACGGGCGAATACCATCTCTTTTGCACGCAGTATTGCGGGGAAGGGCATGCCCGGATGACCGGAAAGGCGATTGTCCTTTCGAAAGCGGATTACCAGAAATGGCTGACCTCCGGGGAACAATCTGAAAATCCAGCCAAGGCAGGCGCGGAGCTCTTCCGGCAATATGGTTGCAGCGGCTGCCATGCCGGAAGCCGGGTCGTGCGCGCCCCCAGTCTCGTCGGGCTCTACGGCTCGGTGGTGCCTCTGGAGGGAAACAAAACGACCATTGCCGATGACCAATATTTGCGCGACTCGATCCTGCTCCCCAACTCGCAAGTGGTGGCGGGCTACGAACCGGTCATGCCGTCCTACCAAGGCAAACTTTCCGAGGATGCACTGTTTTCCTTGATCGCTTATTTGAAGAGTCTCGGACCCGGCGCGGAAGAAGGCGGCACCCAGCCATTGAAATACAGCAACGATATGGGAGCAGCTCAATTATTACCGAGCGGTTCAAAAGGAAGTGCAAAATGAACACGGATCAAAAAGCGGATTATCTTGCCGAACACACACTGCGCTCCTGCCTCCTCACGACGGACCACAAGCGGATCGGGCTTCTGTATCTGTTCTCGATCCTTTTTTTCTTCGCCATCGCCGCAGTGGCTGCCGCTCTCATCCGCTTGCAACTCATCTCGCCCACCGGCGGGCTTCTCACGACGGAAACCTACAACCGCCTCTTCACTTTGCACGGCGTGTTTATGGTTTGGTTTTTCCTGATCCCGTCCATCCCCTCCGTACTGGGCAATTTCATTCTGCCGCTGATGCTCGGCGCGCGGGACCTGGCCTTTCCCAAGCTCAATCTGCTAAGCTGGTATCTCTTCAACGCGGGAGGACTCCTTGCGCTGTGGGCCATTGTGGGCGGAGGCGTGGACACGGGCTGGACGTTTTACGCTCCCTACAGCACGACCTACGCCAATGGCCAGGTGGTGACCATGGTCGCCGGAATCTTCGTGGCAGGCTTCTCGTCGATCCTGACCGGGCTGAACTTCATCGTCACGACACACCAAATGCGCGCGCCGGGATTGACCTGGTTCCGGCTGCCGATCTTTGTCTGGTCGCTCTACGCCACCAGCCTGATCCTCGTGCTGGCCACGCCCGTGCTGGCGATGTTGCTGATGTTGGTGGGCATCGAGCGGATTTGGGGCGTCGGCATTTTCGATCCTTCCTTGGGCGGTGACCCGGTGCTCTTCCAGCATCTCTTCTGGTTCTATTCCCACCCGGCTGTTTACGTCATGATCCTTCCGGGCATGGGCGTCGTGAGCGAATTGATCCCGTGCTTTGCGCGCAAACGGCTTTTCGGTTACCCGTTTGTGGCCGGGGCAAGCGTGGCCATTGCGGTCTTTGGATTTCTGGTCTGGGGCCATCACATGTTTGTGAGCAGCCAAAGCCCCTATGCGGGCATGGTCTTCTCGTTCCTGAGCTACATGGTCGCCATCCCTTCCGCCATCAAAGTTTTCAACTGGACCGCCACCCTCTACAAAGGGTCCATCGCCTTGGACACGCCGATGCTGTATGCGCTTGGGTTCATCGGGCTCTTTACCGCAGGCGGCCTCACCGGGCTCTTCCTTGCCGCCCTCGCGGTGGATGTTCACGTGACGCACACCTACTTCGTGGTCGCCCATTTCCATTACATCATGGTGGGCGGGATGGTGTTGGCCTTCATGGGCGGCCTGCACTATTGGTGGCCAAAAATCACGGGCCGGATGTACCCCGAACAGCTCGGGCGACTCGCAGCACTGGTCACTTTTATCGGATTCAATCTGACCTTCTTCCCGCAATTCATCCTCGGCTATCTCGGGATGCCGCGACGCTATGCCCTCTATCCCCCCGAGTTCCAATTCTACCACATCCTTTCCACTGCGGGCGCAAGCATCCTCGGCGTCGGTTATGCCTTGCCGGTCTTTTATTTCCTTTGGTCGCTCAAACACGGATTGCGCGCGGGTCCCAATCCCTGGTGCGCCACCGGTCTGGAATGGCAGACCCCCTCGCCGCCTCCCCCCTACAATTTCGAAACCACGCCCATAGTGGATTCCGGTCCGTACAACTACCCGCAACCCGCCAGCCCTCCGCCCACCCCACCGCCGGGCGAAGCGCCGCGGATGACAAACACAGAATCTTAATGCCATGGAGGAAGATCCCATCCAACACCACTTCGAGACGGCGGAACAACAGCGCGATGCCGCGGCGCTTGGGATGTGGATCTTTCTCGGCACCGAGGTGCTCTTCTTTGGCGCGCTCTTTATGGCATACACTTACCTGCGCTGGGCCAACCCCGTTGCAGTGA
>JAPLTE010000104.1 GCA_026398235.1 Verrucomicrobiota bacterium | reverse complement strand
TTGAATGCCGGAGCGGTGGAGATGATGAATCTGGACCGGTGGTGGATCACCCGCAACGTAGGCATGGTTTTGTTGCGCTCAATGAATTGGCTGCAAGGGTTTTTCCATAATTACGCCCTGGCGATTGTGGTGCTCACGTTCATTGTGCGCGGCGCGCTCTGGCCGATCCAGGGGCGGGCGAACCAATCAATGAAGCGGATGCAGCTTCTCCAGCCGAAGATGACAGAGTTGAAGGAGAAGTATAAGGACGACCCCGCCAAGATGAACCAGGAGGTGATGAAACTCTATAAAGAGTATGGGGCCAATCCGTTGAGCGGTTGCTTGCCGATGTTGATTCAGATCCCGATTTTCTTCGGCTTCTACTCGATGCTCGGCACGGCGGTGGAATTGCGCAACCAAGGCTTCCTATGGGTGCACGATCTCTCCCGGCCTGACACGATTTTCCATCTTGCGGGGGTTCCGGTGAATATCCTCCCGCTGGCGATGGCGGCGACGATGATCTGGCAGATGCAGTTAACGCCCAAGGCGGGCGACCCGGCTCAGCAGAAGATGATGATGTTCATGCCGCTGATTTTTGTTTTCATCACGTATAATTTCGCCTCCGCCCTTGCGCTTTATTATACGGTCCAGAATATTCTCTCGATTTTCCAACTCTACGCGACGCGCAACCAGCCGATGCCGGAGTTGGTGAAAGTGACCGCCGCGAATAAAAAGAACCGCCGCTAGTTCCTCGATGAAACAAACCCCGAAAGAGATTCTCGATACGCTGCTCGGCTGCCTGGGTTTCGTCTGTGAGATCCAAGAGACCGAGGCCGAAAACGGGCTGACTCTCCAGGTTTACACGCCGGAGAAGGAGTATCTCATCGGCCACAACGGGCAGACCCTCGATGATTTCCAGTACCTGCTCAACCGGGTGTTGCAGGCGCAGGATCCAGCCAGCCCCAAGGTGCATGTGGACGTGGAACACTATCGCGATATGCGTAACGATTTGCTGGTGGCGCGAGTGCTCAAGTTTGCGGAATCGGTGCGCAAAACAGGCCTGCCCTTCCATCTTGAGCCGATGAATTCGTATGATCGCCGGCTCATTCACAACGCGTTTAAGGACGACCCGGAGGTGATGACCTGGAGCCCGTCGGACGACGCCCGCATGAAGCGGATTACTTTAAAAAAACGGTGATCAACCCTGAAACCATTTGGCGCGACCTGAGCGCGGTGCGTGAAAAGGGACCGCTGGTCCACAATATCACGAATTTTGTGGTCATGAATGTGACGGCCAACGCGCTCCTGGCACTTGGTGCCTCACCCATTATGGCGCACGCGACCGGAGAACTCGACGAGCTATTGGGGATTGTCTCGGCGCTGGTGCTCAATATCGGAACGCTCGATTCCGGCTGGATCGAAATCATGGGAACGGCGGCGGCGTTGGCAGGCAAACGCGGCGTTCCGATTGTCCTGGACCCGGTGGGGGCGGGGGCTTCCCGCCTGCGCACGGAGACTTCTCTTGCGTTGATTCAAATGCAGCGTCCGGCAATCCTTCGCGCGAATCCCTCTGAAATCCTGGCGCTTGCCGGCGCTTCAGGAGTCACGAAAGGGGTCGATAGCACGCACCGTCCGGACGAGGCCGAGGAGGCTGCGCGGAGCTTGGCCCAGAAGATGAATTGCGCGGTGGTCGCGAGCGGCGCTGTGGATTTCCTCACCGATGGCACGACCGATGTGCGCATTTCAGGTGGTTCGCCTCTGATGCCGCGCATCACCGGCATGGGGTGCACCTCCTCCGCTCTGGTGGGGGCATTTGCGGCGGTGGCCACTTCGCCGTTGGAGGCTGCGGCGGCGGGAATGGCGGTGATGAAGGTTGCCGCAGAAATGGCGGCGGAGAAATCTTCAGGGCCCGGCACCCAGCAGCTCTATTTCCTGGACGCTTTGCACGGGATTACCAAAGAAGATTTGGTGCGGCGCTTGAAAATTTCTTAAGGGAAGGGGAGAGCGATTATCGGCAACCCGTAAGACTTGCGCGATTTCATTTGACGAAGCAAAATGTCTGTTTTAGTCTTCCACTCCTTTTTTCTATATATATGACCACATCTCTTCTTGACGAAGCTATCAAAGTGATTCCGAACCAACAGGTTCTGATCAATGTTGTCTCGAAGCGCGTGCGTCAGCTCAGCCAGGGCCATCGGCCGATGGTTGAGGTGGGGGTGCGCCTGGATTACGCGGATACGGCGCTGCGCGAAATCATCGAAGGCAAAATCAGTTACGAGTTCCTCACGGCCGAGGAAATCGCGGCGGCCTAGATCGCTTTTGCCGCCTTGGCGCACGTTGGGGCGGCGCTCCAGGTGCATGTCTGCCGAAATTTCAGTTAATCGCCGGGCTCTTCACGATTACCATATCCTCGAACGGTTCGAGGCGGGGATCGAATTGAAAGGCACGGAAGTGAAGTCGATCCGTGGCGGGTTTGCCAATCTCAACCAGGCGTTTGCGCGGGTGGAGAATGGGCAGGTGTTTTTGTACGACTCGGATATTCAGCCTTATGTGCGGGCAAGTTTCGAGCAGCACGTGGCCAAGCGCCCGCGCAAGCTGCTCCTGCACAAAGCGGAGATCAACAAGCTGTTCGAGGCGTCCAATGTGGCGGGCCACACGCTGGTGGGCCTGCGGATGTATTGGAAAGAGGGCAAGGTGAAGGTGGAGATTGGAATCGCCAAAGGCAAAGAGGCCCGTGACAAGCGCGAGAGCTTGAAGGATCGCGCCGTGAAACGGGAAATGGACCGGGAGAAGGCGCTCTTCAATCGCAAGCACGGGTAGGCTCGGATTCCGCAAGCGGATGATCCGTGGCTCCCTCCTTGCATCCCATCGGAAATAACCAGCGCAAGCGCATCAAACGATTCCCTGGGAATGTTTGATGGCCAGTTGGGCTCGTTGCGAGGCGCCGTGAAGCGCTACGCCGTCCGTCCGCAGCAGCTCTTGTATTTGCGTCCGCTTCCGCAGGGGCAGGGATCGTTGCGGTTTACTTTAATGTTGTCGCGCCGCATCGGCATCACGGGTCTCGGCGCTGCTGGTTGCTCCACACCGCCGCCGAGGATATTGCTCTCGCCGCCGCCTTCCTGGTGAAGTAAATGCTGCGGCAGGTTTGCCATGAACTGCTCGAACGCCTGCAAATTGGAGGTGCTTCGGAACAGGTTGTGGAGGACTTCGTTTTTGATGTTCCCCATCAACTCCACGAACATGTCGTAGGCCTCGTTTTTATACTCGATGAGCGGATCTTTTTGGCCGTAAGCCCGTAAATGCACGCCTTCGCGCAGGGAATCCATCGCGTAAAGGTGCTCCTGCCAGAGACGGTCGATCGCGTTGAGAATGATATACCGCTCCAGGCTGCGAACGGCTTCGCGTTCCTCGTGCCTGGTCTTGAGTTCGTAGGAACTCTTCACTTTCTCGATGATCCAGGTGGCGATTTCCTCCGCGCTCTTGCCTTCGAAACCGGCTTTTTCGGCGGTCAATCCCAACGGGAAGGTGCTGTTGACCCAGTTGAGCAGACCGGATGTATTCGGCACGGCCTCCCCGGGCTCCATGAAGCTCTCGACCTTGGCGGGAATGGCTTCCTCGACGATCTCGTAGACGATTTTACGCGGATCTTCGCTCTCGATGGAGTCGTTGCGCAGGCCGTAAACGACCTCGCGCTGTTTGTTCATGACGTCGTCGAACTCCAGGGTGCGGCGCCGGATCATGTAATTGCGCTGTTCCACGCGACGCTGGGCGGTTTCGACCGATTTATTGAGCCACGGATGTT
Source organism: Verrucomicrobiota bacterium (assembly GCA_026398235.1). Classification (GTDB taxonomy): domain Bacteria; phylum Verrucomicrobiota; class Verrucomicrobiia; order Chthoniobacterales; family Chthoniobacteraceae; genus UBA695. Next base: position 11,486 of record JAPLTE010000104.1, on the reverse strand, counting down.
CGAGTTCCTCGCCCTCTTTCATCCCGAAGCGTTCCATGATCTTCGTCATGCGATCCGCCGCGCCGAAGTTGCGCATGAGGTCGTCTTCAAAGGAAACGTAGAACCGGGAAAGACCGGGATCGCCCTGGCGCGAGCAGCGGCCGCGCAGCTGGCGGTCGATGCGGCGGGATTCATGGCGCTCGGTGCCGATGACATACAACCCGCCGTTTTCGACGACGCCGGGCCCGAGTTTAATGTCCGTGCCGCGCCCCGCCATGTTGGTGGAGATCGTGACGGCTCCGGGCTGGCCCGCGCGCGCGACGATCTCGGCCTCCTGGGCGTGGAATTTGGCGTTGAGGACGGTATGCGGAATTTTTTCGCGCTTGAGCATGCGGCTCAACAGCTCGGAGGTCTCAACGCTCACGGTGCCAACAAGCACCGGTTGCTGGCGTCCATGGGCGACCTTCAATTCGTTGATCACCGCGTTGAATTTCTCGCGGCGGGTCTTGAAGATCAGGTCGTTGAGGTCCTTGCGGATGCACGGCTGGTTGGTGGGGATGACCACCACGTCGAGCTTGTAAATATCGTGGAACTCGTTGGCCTCGGTCTCGGCGGTGCCGGTCATGCCCGCGAGTTTGAAATAGAGCCGGAAATAGTTCTGGATGGTGATGGTGGCGAGGGTTTGCGTCTCGCGATCCACCTGCACGCCTTCCTTTGCTTCCACGGCCTGGTGCAACCCGTCGCTCCAGCGGCGGCCCGGCATCTTGCGGCCGGTGTATTCATCGACGATGACCACCTTGTTTTCCTCGATGACGTATTGCACGTCTTTCTCAAACAAACAGTAGGCGCGCAAAAGCTGGGTGATGTTATGAATCCGCTCGGCCTGCGTGTCGCAGAACGCCTGGCGCTTGGCTTTTTCCTCGATCTTCTGCTCTTCCGAGAGATCGGCATCCAGATCGATCTCGGCGAATTCGCTGATCAAGTCCGGCAGCACGAACGCGTCGGGATCGCCGGGGTTCAGGAATTCGCGGCCCATCTCGCTCAAGTCGGCCTCGTGGGCCCGCTCGTCGATGGTGAAGTAAAGCTCTTCTTTGACCTTGAAAAGTTCTTCCTTCAGCGTGTCGGAATAATAGGAAAGCTCGACTTTTTCGATGGCCTTGCGCAGCTCGGGGTCTTCCATCGTGCGCAGCAAGCTCTTGTGGCGGGGTTGGCCGAGTTTGAGCTTGAAGTAAACCTGCGCGCCTTCCTCTTTTTTGCCTGCCTGAAAGAGCGCCTCAGCCTCGCTGGCGAGCCGGTTGCAGAGCAGCGCTTGTTTTTTCACCAACTGCTCCACCACGGGCTTGTATTTGTCGTAATTTTGCGTGGTGACTGTGGACGGGCCCGAGATGATGAGCGGGGTGCGGGCTTCGTCGATCAAGATCGAGTCCACTTCGTCCACAATGGCGTAGGCGTAGCCGCGTTGCACCTGCGTTTCGCGGGTGGTCGCCATGCCGTTGTCGCGGAGGTAGTCGAACCCGAACTCGGAGTTCGTCCCGTAAGTGATGTCGCAATAGTATTGTTCGCGACGGTATTCCGGCGGCTGGTCATTCTGAATGCAGCCCACCGACAGGCCGAGGAAGGTGAAAAGGGAGCCCATCCATTCGGAGTCGCGCCGGGCGAGGTAATCATTGACGGTGACAAGGTGCGCGCCGCGTCCAGCCAAGGCGTTCAAATAGAGGGGGAGCGTGGCAACGAGCGTTTTGCCTTCGCCGGTGGCCATTTCGGTGATTTTCCCCTGGTGCAGCACCATGCCGCCAATGAGCTGGACATCGAAGTGGACCATGTTCCAGACGATCGGCTGGTCGCACACGAGCACTTCTTTGCCGCAAAGCCGCCGGGCGCCATTTTTGACGACCGCGAACGCCTCGGGAAGAATCCGGTCGAGATAAGCCTGCTGCTCGTTGAGATCGGTGATCTTGGCGAGCTCCTGCTTCCAGCAAGCGGTCTTGGCGCGCAACTCCTCGTCGGAGAGCGGCTGCAATTGCGCTTCGAGGTCATTGATCTGGGCAACAATTTTGCGCAGACGCTTGATCTCGCGCTGGTTCTTCGAACCGACAATTTTCTTTAAAATCCAGTTTACCATAAAAATCTATTTGCTTCCCGGCTTGATCGCCGGGGTTCCGGCAAGGTCCGGCGGCAGTTTGTCCGCCTCGAATGTTTCCGTATTCAGTTGTACCAGGCTCACAAACGGGCAGCCGAAATCCGGCACATGGCCTCCACTGCGGTCCACCAACGTCCCCACGGCAGCCACCACGCCGCCATGCGCCCGGACGATTGCAATCGTCTCAGCCACCCTGCCTCCGCGTGTCACGACATCTTCCAGGACCAAAAAACGTTCGCCGGGTGCGATGGTGAAACCGCGCCGGAGCACCAGCGCGCCTTCTTCCTTTTCGGCGAAAATATGGCGCTTCCCGAGACTTCGCGCAACCTCATGTCCCACAATTAATCCGCCCAGCGCCGGGGAAATGACGCTATCGGCCTCGATGCCCCGCAATTTTTCCGCCAAAGCCGCGCACACGCGGGCCGCAATGGTCGTGTGCTGCAACAGGATGGCGCACTGGAAAAACTGGCGGCTATGCAACCCGGAGCGGAGCAGAAAATGGCCGTCGAGCAGCGCATGGGTTTCTTTAAACAGGCCGATGATCTCTTCTTGCGTCATAAAGTTCCGTTTTTGCGTTCTTTGCGCGGGTTATTCCGCAACAGCGATCACCTCGATCTCCACCTGCGCGCCCTTGGGCAACGCGGCCACTTGGATCGTGGAACGGGCCGGGAACGGTTCAGAGAAATATTTGGCATACACGGCGTTCATCGCGCCGAAGTTGGCGAGATCGACCATGAACACCGTCGATTTGACGACATTGGCAAAGGTCATTCCGTTGGCGGCCAGCACGCCCTGGACGTTCTGGAGCACGCGCTCGGCTTGGGCCGTCACGTCGCCTTCGATCAACTCGCCCGTGGCGGGATCGAGCGGGATCTGCCCGGCGCAGAAGAGAAAATTGCCCACGGCAACAGCCTGGGAGTAGGGGCCAACGGCCTTGGGAGCCTCGGAGGTAGCAATGACTTTTTTCATGGGAACGGTCAGCTTATGCAGGCGCACGGCGTGTGTCAACGCGGGGGGAAGAGGAGTTTGCAGCCAAAAGCTCGCGCAAAGCCGCAAAGGACGCAAAGAAAGGCGGCGCTTCGGATTTGCCTCCTCGATTCCAATTAGGATTTGGAACGCTAAATCTCATTAACACCGGGCTTCAGCCCGGTGAAAAGCCCGCACCATGTGAAAAGCCGTTTCAACGGCTTATCTTTGATTGATCTCGTGCCCAAGCTCCAGCTTGGGCACGGGGAGTGTCTGCGAAGCTCCAGCTTCGAGCCTGCGGGGTTTGCCACCGTAAATTGTTTCCCTCCCAAAACAGGGTGAACCATTCCAATGCTCCTTTCGTGACCACGATTTTCGAGGCGGGAGCCTCGCAGACAATGCATTACCAAGCTGGAGCTTGGTAACGAGAGAAAAATCTCGCGCAAAGCCGCAAAGGACGCAAAGAAAGGCGGATGCTTCGGACGGAGCTTGGGCTACTCCAAATCCTCCGCACCCTTCTTGTTCACCAGTCCGCGCAATTTCCCGTGGATGAACGCGTCGATGCCGCCGTCCATCACCCCTTGGATGTTGCTGGTTTCCACCCCGGTGCGGTGGTCCTTGATCATCTGGTAAGGCTGGAAAACGTAGGAGCGGATCTGGTTGCCCCAGGCGATGTCGCCTTTTTCGCCGTACTGGCGCTCTACCTCGGCGCTCTTTTTGTCGAGTTCCAGTTGATATAGCTTGGCCTTGAGCATCTTCATGGCCAACTCCCGGTTGCGCCCCTGGCTGCGCTCGGCCTGGCACGCGACGACAATGCCCGTCGGCTTGTGCGTGATGCGCACCGCCGTTTCCACTTTGTTGACGTTTTGGCCGCCCTTGCCTCCGGAACGGAACGTGTCGGTCTCGATCTCGTCGGGTTTGACCTCGATCGGCACCGCGTCGGCCAGCTCCGGCGTGGCGTCGACGCTGGCAAAAGTGGTGTGCCGCCGCTTGTTGGCATCGAAGGGCGAAATGCGCACAAGCCGATGCACACCGCGCTCGGTGGCGAGATAACCATAAGCGTATTCGCCGGTGATTTGTAACGTGGCCGATTTCACGCCCACTTCGTCGCCTTCCTGGATATCGACGATCTCCGCCTTGAACCCGTTGCGCTCGCACCAGCGTTGATACATCCGCAGGAGCATCCCGGCCCAATCGCACGACTCCGTGCCGCCTGCGCCGGAGTGGATAATCAAAAAGCAATTCGCGCGATCCTGCGGGCCGCTGAGGTAGCTCTTCAACTCGAAATCTTCGAGCTTTTGGAGTAGGGCGGTGTATTCGGCTTCCACTTCCGCCGACGCCGCGACCTGCTGTGCGTGATCGGTCTCCTCAAGGGCAAGAGATTTGAGCACTTCGAGGTCGTCGATCCCTTGTTCGAGCGCTTGGAATGGCTGGATTTTATTGCGCAACGTGGAGACTTCCTCCACCAGCGCTTGCGCCCGCTCCCGGCTGTCCCAGAAGTCCGGCGCACTCATCATTCCCTCCAGTTCCGCCAGGCGCGATTGCAGGCGCGGCAGGTCAAAGATACCTCCGCATCTCGTCCACGCGGGACTTCAATGCAGAGGTGTTCAGAGCTTGGATATCAATAGCCATGGAAAACCAGAACCATGAGCCGGGAGGCGAGGGGAGTCAAGGTTTGCCAAGCAAACGAAGGGAATAAGAAAATCTGGAACTCAGGAACTCAAGAAGAGGCGCAAGTTGCTACCGATCCTTTGCTTTTCCTGAGTTCCTGAACTCCAGATTGATTCCCGGTGTGCTTTCCCAGAGGGATTGTGGGATTCACAAAGCGGCGCGCCATGTTATGTTGAAAGTATGCCACTGGACCCTATCTGCGGGATGACGGTCGCTGCTTCCAGCCCTTTCCGGGCAGAACGCGACGGGGCGGTTTATTACTTTTGTTGTGAGGGATGCCGGAAGAAATTTCTAGCGCAAGAGCCGACAACTCATCCCGAGCATTCGTGTTGTGGAGGGCATGAGCATCCCCCCGCAACCGGCATGGCTTCTGGCATGTATGTCTGCCCGATGGACCCGGAAGTGCGGCAGGATCACCCGGGCGACTGCCCCATCTGCGGGATGCCACTGGAGCCGGAGTTTGTCGCTGCGGGGCAGCCGGAAGACACTTCGGAACTCGACGACATGACCGTGCGCTTTTGGCTCGGGGCGGTGATGGCGCTCCCGGTGGTTTTTTTGGCCATGGGACACATGGCGCCTTCCCGCCTGAGCCATGCGAGTTCCGGCTGGGCGCAATTTTTCCTCACTGTCCCGGTGGTTTTCTGGGCCGGCTGGCCTCTGCTTCAACGCGCCGCCCGTTCGCTCCTCACGTGGCATTTAAATATGTTCACGCTCATCGGCATGGGCGTGATTGCAGCCTTCGGTTTTAGCGCCGTGCAGCTCTTCGCCCCGGAGCTTTTTCCGGCGGCCATGCGGGACCAGTTCTATTTTGAATCCGCCGCAGTCATCACTGTATTAGTGTTGCTGGGCCAGATGTTGGAATTGCGTGCTCGCAGCCGGACGGGCGAAGCGATCCGTAAACTGCTCAATCTCGCGCCCGCCATCGCCCGGCGCATCGACTCCGATGGCGAACACGATGTGCCGGTCAGTGACATCCACCCCGGCGATCTCCTGCGGGTGCGTCCCGGCGAACGGGTGCCGGTGGATGGCATAGTGACGGAAGGCGAGAGCCATCTCGACGAGGGGATGTTGACCGGTGAACCCGAGCCGGTGCGCAAATCTGTGGGCGCGTCCGTTGCCACCGGAACGGTGAACGGTTCGGGCTCGTTCCTCATGCGGGCGGAGCATGTCGGCAGCGAAACAGTCCTTGCGCGGATCGTCCAAATGGTGGCAAGCGCCCAACGCAGTCGCGCCCCCATCCAGCGGCTGGCGGATCGTGTCGCGGGGCTTTTCTTCCCGGCCGTGGTTGCGGTGGCGGCGCTGGCTTTCGTGGTGTGGATGAGCGTGGGACCGGAGCCGCGCCTTGCGTTTGCGCTGGTGAGTGCGATTTCCGTGTTGGTGATCGCGTGCCCGTGCGCGCTGGGTTTGGCGACCCCGATGTCCGTCATGGTCGGAGTGGGCAGAGGAGCCCAATGCGGGGTGCTCATCAAAGACGCCGCCGCGCTGGAGGCGCTCGAAAAAGTCGATACCGTGGTGGTGGATAAGACCGGCACGCTCACCGAAGGCAAACCGGAAGTAACGACTTTGCTGCCCGTTGACGGAGTTGCCGAAAACGAGTTGCTCGCCGCTGCCGCCTCGGTGGAGCAGGGGAGCGAGCACCCTTTGGCATCCGCGATTCTCCGCAAGGCGCAGGCGCGCAAGGTGGCTCTTTTGCCGGTTACAAATTTCCATGCGGTGGCCGGGGCGGGAGTGGAAGGCAGGGTGGGGGAGGCGACGCTTCTTGCCGGGACGGCCACGTTCATAAAGAGCGGGCTGCAAGGGAAAGAGTCCGCTTCGCTGGAAGGCCAGACGACGGTGTTTGTCTCCAAGGATGGCAAGCTTTTGGGCGTCCTCGGCATTTCCGATCCGATCAAGCCAAGCACCCCGCAGGCCGTGCAAGCATTGCACGCGCTGGGGCTCAAGGTGGTGATGCTCACCGGGGACAATGCCGCGACTGCCCGGCGTGTGGCCGGGAGCCTTGGTATTGATGATTTTGCCGCCGAAATGCGTCCCGAACAAAAGCATGCGCACGTGGTTGAACTGCAAAAGCGCGGTCGTAAAGTGGTCATGGCGGGAGACGGCATCAACGATGCCCCGGCGCTGGCTCAGGCGGATGTCGGCATCGCAATGAGCACGGGGACCGACGTGGCCATGGAGAGCGCCAGCATCACGCTTCTCCATGGCGATCTGCGAGGGATCGTCCGCGCTCTCGCCTTGAGCCGTGCCGTCATGCGCAACATCCGCATGAACCTTTTCTTCGCGTTTGTTTACAACCTCCTGGGAGTCCCGCTGGCCGCCGGTGTGCTCTATCCGGCTTTCGGTTGGTTGTTGAGCCCGATGATCGCCGGAGCCGCCATGAGCATGAGTTCCGTCTCGGTCATCGCCAATGCCCTGCGCTTGCGGCGCTGGCGGGGATAAGCTAATAAGCTAAGCGCTTTTCCCGCGCAAGCCTCTGGTCCACTCGCGCATCGGCTTTTCGATCCACAAATAAACCAAATAACCGAAAACGACCGCGCAGCCGATCGTCAACAAAAGGCGCAGGCCATTGGGAATGGGCAGCTTCATCGAAAATCGGGAAACCGCGGAGATGACCGTCAAATGCCAGAGGTAGATCTGGAAAGAGGCGTCACCCAACCGCTGGAAACCGGCCCAGTGCAAGGTCTGGCCGCCCTGTTCCATCGCAAGAGCGGCCGCGACGATGAGAATGCTCGGCAACCCCAGGTACAAATGCCGCATGCAGCCCGGTTCCATTGCGGGAAAAGGCATGCTTAAAGTGCCGGGAAGCAGCAAGACAAAGCCGCCCAGAAGCAGCCAGGAGCCTTGGCGAAAACCCTTTGGCCACGGAACCAACGCGAGGAAACATCCCCCGATAAATTCCAGGGTCAGCGGGTTGGAGACAAGGTGCACCCACGGGATCTCCAGCCATTTGGCGGGCAACAATAACGACGCGCAGCCGACCAGCAACGCCCATACGCACAGTTTGCTCCAGAGCCGTTCTCTTTTCCCCCACAGGAAAAAGGAGAAGGCGAGGTAAAAATACATCTCGTGGATTAACGTCCAGCCTGCCCGCAGCAGCGGAAAGTCGCTTTGGGGGAGAAGAAGCAGCGATTCGAAAAGCACTTTGCCATTCAAAGAAATTGACGTCAGGCGCGGCAGCGCGAGGCAGGTGAGAACCACCGGCAAGGTTGCCAACCAATAATATGGATAAATACGCGCCACCCGATCCGCAAGAAACCGGGCCTGCCCGCGCACGCTCCCAAACCGGTTCCGGGTCACATGGACCATGACAAATCCGCTGATGACGAAAAAGATATCCACCCCGGAGGCGCCAGTAAAAGCCCATCTCGGCATGGGCACCTCCACCGGAAAGGCAAAATAGTATACCAACGCATGAAACCCCACGACCAGCAGGGCCGCGATGCCCCGCAACGCCTGGATGTTCTCCATTTTCCGCGCAGGGTCAGCCGGTAGAATCTGCGATGAACTCAGCGATGGGGTCGGTTGCGGCACCCGGTGATTTTTGTGCTTTAACCCAAGGATGTCAAATACAGGGGAATATGATTTGAGAACCGTTCAGGCGAAGGAATGGACTCTTATGCTGCAAGCACGCGGCGCAGATCCTGTAAATTAATCGGTTTAGTGAGGTGCTTTGCGAAACCCGCCTCCGTGCTTTTTCGGATATCCGCGTCGGTCCCGTAGCCGCTGAGCGCAACCGCAGTGAGGTTCGGGAACTGGCCCTTGATTGTCCTCACGAGATCGAGCCCGCTGCCGTCGGGCAGGCCCAGGTCGCTGATGAGCATTTGGAACGGCTCGTCGGCAGGTTGCCTGAGCACGGTTTCCAAGGCTGCGGCACAACACCCCACGGAGGTGACGCTGTGCCCATCGCGCGTGAGTAGACGGGTAAGAGTCGTGCGGGTCGCTTCGTGGTCTTCCACAAGCAGGATACGCAATGGAGAAACGCCCCGAACGGTAGGGCCGGGCAGGGGACCCGAACCGGTTTCGAGGGGGCGCGCCGGAAGGCGCACCGTGAAGGTGGAGCCCCGACCCGCGCTGGCCGCAGTAATGGTCCCGCCGTGGATCTCGATGATCGATTTGGAAATCGCGAGCCCCAGCCCAAGACCGCCGTATTTCGGATTCCCCGTCGCCCCACCTTGCTGAAAGGGCTCAAATACCCGCTCAAGAAACTCTGGCGCGATCCCAATGCCTGTGTCGCTGATCTCCACCACGATGGTTTGCGGCTCGCAGTAAAACGCGCGCAGGCGGATGCTGCCTTCCTCCGGGGTGAACTTGACCGCGTTCCTCAGAATATTCCAGAAGACTTGCTGCAACCGGGCGGGATCCGCATTGATGCTCAAGCTGCTCTCGGGGCAATCCAGTTGAACCGTGATCTTTTTGCTAAGAAGGTCGGAACGCACAATCTCCAAACTCCTGGCGAGCAGGTCGTTTAAATCAATCGGCAGGGGCTGGATCGAGAATTTTCCGTGCGTGATTTTGGTGATGTCCAGGAGATCATCAATCAACCGGGCTTCGAGTTCGACATTATGCCGGATGAGGCTGATATCTTTGCGCAGTTCGCGCGAAAGCGCCTCATCGCATTCCAGCGCGCTGGCCAGCATCAATGCGGGAGTCAAGGGGGTGCGGAGTTCGTGTGAGAGCGCGGCAATCAAATCGTCTTTTGCCTGGTTGGCCCGCTCCGCCATTTGCTTGGCTTCCAGAAGAGCGGTTTCGACGGCTTTTCGCTCGGTGATATCCTCTTTTATGGCGATGAAATGGGTGATCACGCCATTCTCATCATTGATGGGGCAAATCGAGGCCGATTCCCAAAACAGCTCGCCGTTTTTCTTGCGGTTGTGGAACTCGCCCCGCCATTCACGACCGGAGCGGATCGTGGACCAAAGCTCACGGTACGCGCCCGAAGAAGTTTCGCCGGTTTTCAGGATGTTCGGATTTTTCCCGATCGCTTCCTCAAGACTGTAGCCGGTGAGGGAAGTAAATTTGGGGTTTACATATTCAATATTACCAAAAGCATCCGTGATCATCACCGCGCTCGGGCTTTGTTCCACCGCCCGCGAAAGTTGCCTCAAACGTTGCTCGGTGGCTTTGCGTTCCGTGACATCAGTGAAAAAAAGGCTCAACCCCGACTCCGCCGGGTAGCAGCGCACTTCAAACCAGGCGCTAAGCGGCGCTGGGTAGAACTCCTCTAGCTTTAAGGAGACTTTTTCGGCCATTGCCCGGCGAAATTCCCTGCCAAAGAGAAGCTTTTCGGCCTCGGGAAACACATCCCAGAGAACCTTGCCCAGCAAATCACTCCCATCCTTACGCCAAATCTTCGCCGCTGCTGCATTCACCGCGACAAACCGCCATTCCCTATCGAGCGCCACAAACCCGTCACTGATACTTTCCAATAATGCGGACGTCTCCCTCCGGTGCATCTCCTTGAGCGCCTCTTCCGCATGGATCACCCGCCGCATCGCTTTGCGCAGCCCGTGGCACACCGCAACCGTCAGCAGACTCACGCCCACAAACAACCCCATGGTGAATATCTGCACCGGCGAGGAAATCAGGATTCGGCCCATGGGCTCAATCCAATAGTTGGCGGCAAGAGCCGAGAAGATAAGCGCAACAATCCCGGGGCCGCGCCCCAGGAAAAGCGTCACAAGAATGACGGCAGGGTAGAAGCTTAAATACGGCAGGGCCACTCCGCCCCAATGGAGCAAGGCAGGCGGCACGCCCGCCGCCAATACCACCGCAAAAAGGGCGATCCCATACCGCAGCCCAGGGGAATGTTGCCGCCTCAGGATTCTATCCCCGGCTAGAAAATGATCGAACATCGGGCATAAAATGGCCCATCTTCTTATTCCGTCAACCAATCAAACCGCGAAAAAAACCAGAGGGTGAAACTTTACCTTCCAAATAATATGCCCCCATACTATTCGCCCTGCGAAGCATCTTTTGGGTGACACGAGTTTCGGTTTCGCCTATGACCCCCTATGTGATCCAAGCTACCGAGATTTATTACCTTGTTTTTGGCGCCCTGACGCTCCTCGGCGGCATTATGGGTTATGTGAAGGTCAAGAGCCTGCCTTCGCTGGTAATGGGGGTAACCTGGGGTCTCGTGCTTATCGGTGCCGGGTTGTTGCTTTTCAACGGGCAAACGAGCAATGTTAAAAATCTCAAAGTCGGCCTGATCCTCGGGCTTTTGGCCACCGCAGGGCTTGCGGGCTTGTTCATTCCCAAGGTGATGATCAACCGCGCCGCGCCGCATGTGATCTTGATGGCGGTCTTGAGCGCCATCGGCATGGTGCTCACTTTGATTTCCTTTACCGGAAAGTAACCCGGTTTTCAGGTTGAAATAGGCAACGCATCGGGCAAAAGTAGGGCGAATGTCTGTCAAATCCGCTCTGGTTGCCGCGGTTGTCGTGCTCCTGGCTCTGCTTATTTATCGCGAGGCAGCCAGCAGACGCCCATGGAGCAGGGGAACGCCCCTGCCGATGGCGCATCCGCGTCCCACTCCCACACCCAAGCCGACCCCAGTCTTTATCCCGCAGAAAAAACTGGAAATTGCGAAGCTCTTCAACGGAATGGAAGTGCGCACCAAAGTGGAAAGCGAGCCCGGAAGCACGGCCACCCTGGAGCGGGAAACCCCTTCGAGCTACGCGCTGGAGTTGAACGTCAAAGTCAAAATCCCCAAACCGAACGGGGATTTGGCAGC
>JAPLTE010000127.1 GCA_026398235.1 Verrucomicrobiota bacterium | reverse complement strand
GCGACGGCGGCGGCACCCTGTTCGCGTTCGTCGAGGAAAAGCATTTCCACCGAATCGCCATTGAAGACGATCTGGTTCGCCCCTTCCAGCAGCGGGGCAAGCTGGCGCAACTCCCGCACGCGGCTGCTGGCATGGCCAAAGTGAAGATCGGAAAGAATGCGCGTCATGAGGCTGGGCTGTCGATGCGAACGAAAAACGTTCGCGCAGGGTCCACTGCCTATTAACGGCGCAGTGGGAAAAATGCAACGCTTACCGGTTCAGGAACTGGGTGATTCAGAGCGGGATGACGATCTCCTTGAAATGGATCGCAGAATCCCACAGCATAAAGAGCCCATTCCTGAATTTAAGACACCATGAATCGAGAAAATCTGACCCACAACCCGGCTGAACAGGCGCTCATCGCGAAATTATTGGAGGCGCATCAAGAGCATCTCTTTGCCGACTGGGACCAACCGGGCACGAACGACGAGGCGAAGGCCGCGTTCTTGGCTGACCTCACCCGGATCGATGCCTCCTATCCCGGTGGACTCGTCGGTTACATCTCGAATGCCCGCACCCTCCTGGCAGAAGCGAGGGAAGGCACCAATCCCTTCGAGGGGTGTGTGCCCCATCAACCCAATCCCGTCGATCTGACGCAATTCGACGCCAGCTACGATCACTATGAAGCTCTGGGCAAAGCCCATTTTTTCAAAACCGCATTCGTGCTGGTGGCGGGCGGACTCGGCGAACGGCTGGGGTATTCGGGGATCAAACTCGACATCCCGGTGGAAGTGACGGAGACCACTCCTTACATCGCCCATTACGCCGCCTGCCTCAAGGCCATGGAGTCCCGCATGGACGCCCCGCGTCCCGTGCCTTTGATTATCATGACTTCCGAGGACACCAATGCAAAGACGCTCGCCTCGCTCGAAGCCCACCACTGGTTCGGCCTGCAAAAAGAGCAGGTGCACATTCTCAAGCAGGAACTCGTTCCGGCCATCGCCGACAACGAGGGACACCTTGCGTTGAAGGAAAAATACAAGCTCATCCTCAAGCCGCATGGGCACGGCGACATCCACATGCTCCTGCACACCAGCGGAATCGCCGCTCGGCTCAAGGAGCAAGGGTTCGAACATCTCGTTTTTATTCAGGACACCAACGGACAAGTCTTCAATGCCGTGCCCGCCGCCCTCGGCGTCTCGGTGGAAAAAGGGTTCGACTTCAACTCCCTCGCCGTCAACCGCATTCCCGGCGAAGCGGTGGGCGGGCTGGCCCGGCTGGTCGGCAACGGCAAGGAACTCGTGATCAACGTGGAATACAACCAGCTCGACCCGCTGCTCCGTGCGACCGTCAGCCCGGAGGGGGATGTCCCCAACGAGCGCGGCTTCTCCCTTTTTCCCGGCAACATCAACGTCCTGGTGGTGAAGCTGGCCTCCTACACACGCATCCTCGAACGCACGCAGGGCAATATCGCCGAGTTCGTGAACCCGAAGTATGCGGACAGCACGCGGACTGCTTTCAAGAAGCCGACCCGGCTTGAAACGATGATGCAGGATCTCGCGAAGCTCTTCGGGCCGAACGAGCGGGTCGGTGTCTCCGTCTTTGACCGGAGCTGGTGCTTTTCCGCCATTAAAAACAACGTCGCCGATGCCGCCGCCAAGCACGCAGCGGGCGGCCCGCCGGAATCCGGCGCGACGGCGGAATCCGATTTTTACGGGGCGGGCCGCACCCGTCTTTCCGTCGCGGGAATGACAGTCCACGAAGCGCAGGAAACGCTGATTCTGGACATTCCGATGACGCCCGGCCCGCGCGTGATCTTGCGGCCTTCCTTTGCGCTGACGCTGGACGAAGTGCGCTCCAAAATCTCCGGCGGTTCCATCAGCGGCGAGGCAACGCTCGTGCTGGAGGGGGATGTCCGCCTCAAGAACGTCGAGATCGCCGACGGCGCGGCGCTGGTAATCCAAGCCTGCGCGGGAGCAGAGGTAACCGTCCGGAATTTGAAAGTCGCCAACGACGGCTTCGAGCTCGTGCGGCTTACCGACGCGGAAATGAAAAGCGAAGCGACGCCCGAGTATTTGCGCATCCGCGGGTACCGGATCGAAAACCGCGGGGCGAAGGTGTATGCCTTCACCACCCCCGGCGTTTACGTGATCGACGCATCCGGTGCGGTTGTTTCCTGATTGAATCGGTTCGGGTTGAGGGCTTCTCGCCCATCACTTTTTCGCCCGCTCCAGTGCATCGACAACGGTGCGCTGGGTGAGCAACTCAGGGAGCACTTGCGGCGCACCGCCGTGGGCAGGGATTACAACGTAGACCGGAACGCCTGCGCGACCCAGGCGCTTGAGTTCGGCAGTAATGCGGGGGTCGCCCTGCGTCCAGTCGGCCTTAAGCGTGGCAAAACCGCGCAACGCTTCGCGCACGGGCGCGGTTTCGAGCACAAACCGCTCGTTGTATTTGCAGTTGAGGCACCAGTCGGCGGTGAAGTCGATGAACACCGCTTTCTTTTCTTTTTGCAACGCAGCCACCCGTTCCAGCGACCACGGCTCCCAACCTGCGGCGGCGGGAGCGCTCTGGCGCACCGCCATCATCGCGCCAAACACGATAAGACCCGCCATGGCAGCGAGCGCCATCAAGCGGTGCCACCCCTGCGCGGCGGGCGTAACCCAGGTTCCAAAAACCCAGCACGCGGCGCCGATCCCCAACAAAATCCAAGCTGCACCGACCGCGCCCGAAACGCCGCTCTGCGCTCCGAGCACGCCGAGCAGCCAAACGACCGTGCCGAGCATCAGGAATCCCATCGCTTGTTTGAGCCGCACCATCCACAGCCCCGGCTTGGGCAGAAAACGCATCCAGCCCGGTTGCGCGGTGAGGAGGAGATAGGGAAAGCTCATCCCGGCAGCGATGGAGGCGAACATCGCGAGCGTAACCGGCGCGTTTTGGGTGAAGGCAAACGCGAGCGCCGAACCAAGGAACGGCGCGGTGCAAGGAGTGGCCAAGAGCGTGGCAAACATCCCATGCAGAAAAGCGCCGCCATACCCTTCCCGCCCGGAGAGCGCGACGAGCTTGCCCGAACCGGGCAACCACAGTTCAAAGACGCCCAACAAATTCAAGGCGAACACAAAAACGATGAGCATCATGCCCAGAACGAACGCCGGGTTCTGGAACTGGAACGCCCAAGTCACTTGCGCCCCGGCGGTGCGGGCGGCAATGATGAGAGCCGCGAGCCCGAGAAACCAAGCAAAGATGCCCCCCACGAATGCCAGCCCCGTTCGGAAAACACGTTGCCGCGATTCCCCGGCTTGACCGAGAAAGCCGAAAATTTTGAGCGCGATCACCGGCAGAACGCACGGCATCAAATTCAGAATGAACCCGCCGATAAATCCGAACCCGAGCGCCCGCGGCAGAGTCAGGCTCGGGACGGCGGAAGCGGCAGATTGCGGAATGCTCGACGTGGCGCCGGTTGCGACCGGGTCCACGGGATAACGGATGTTCCACCCTTTGCGCACTCCCGCGGTTTCCAGGACAAGCACGCCCCGGATGCCGGCCGGTTTGTCCTGTCCAAACGCGAGGCGGACCCCATGGGGGGGAAGCAGCTCGGGATGGATGGTGGCCGGTTCGAGAGGAAAATAATCCAGCTTGGATTCGGCGGGCAGCTTCTCCATTTGAATCAGCGTCTCCGTATCCCCCGGTTGCCAGCGGAGCGGGAAAGGGGGCGGGCCGGATTCGGGTAACTGCGCGCGGGCTTGGGAAAACTGCGCGACATGCGCCGGTTCAGCGGTGAGACCGACAGGCAGCGCGATCTGTACCGTGGCGCGGCCTGGAACGCACGTTTTCGCACAAGCAAGCCAGGAGGCTTCGGCTTCCAAGGTGACGGGCCCGCCGACCGGGAGATCGCCGGGCGGGGTCAATTCCGTGAGGAGCAGCACTTCATCCGCGTAGCCGTAGGTGATCCCGATCTCCTCCACATGCTTTTGGGGCAGCGGCCATTGCAACGGCCCGGCCTTCCAGCCGGAAGGGAGTTTCCAGGTGATGGAAACCGGAAGCCCGGAGTCGCCGGGGTTCTGCCAATACGTATGCCAGCCGGGAGCCATGCGCAGATGCAAGCCCGCAGTGAACGGTCTGCCGGGGACAACAGCCGAGGTGTCCGCCACCAATGCAGCGACCACATTGGCAGACGCATCCGTCGACTCTTCGGCAGTCCAACCCGCAGGGACGCCGCTCAAGACCACCACCAGAAACGCAAGAAAGGTTCGCAGCATGCGCTACTCGTATCATGAGAGTGGCCATTGGGCAAACCACGGAAAAGCGGATCAGGAACTCAGGAATCAGAGAGGGCGGCGCATTCCCTTTCCTGATTTCCTGAGTTCCTGATAGATTTCCTCTGATGCAATCCGTTTTCCTGATCCCGCCTGAAACCGTCGAGTTCCGCCCCGAAAATTATTTCGTGCCGCTGGATCTGGACGTGGTTTTCCCCGGGCGCTCCAACGCGCCGCTGGAAGTCGATCTCGGGTCTGGCGATGGAGGTTTCCTGGTGGAAATGGCCAATCGTTATCCCAATCGCAATTTCCTCGGAGTCGAACGGCTGTTGGGCCGGGTGCGCAAGACCTGTCGGCGCATGGCCCGCACGGAAGCTCGCAATGGCCGCGTGATCCGGGTCGAGAGCCACTACCTTGTGCGCCACCTCTTGCCGCGCGGCTCGGTGAGTGTTCTGCACGTGATGTGCCCCGATCCCTGGCCCAAACGGCACCACCAGTTCAAACGGCTCATCCAGACGGAATTCCTGGACGATGCCCGCGAAGCGTTGGCCCCAGGTGGAGAACTGCGGCTGACTACGGATGATCTCCCGTATTTCAAACACATGTGCGCCGTTTTTAAGGCGCACTGCGGCTTTGCCGAGGAACCGTGGACGCCCGAACCCGATTACCCTCAAACCGATTTTGAACGGCTTTTCCGCAGCCAGGGATTGCCCATTTACCGGGCGTTGCTGCGGCGCATTTGAACCGCCGCTCTTTTAGAAGCTGTCTAAAAATTCGGCGAGGGTGCGCAAGAGGGGAAAACGGGGTATGACAAGGCGCGAGCGAGGAGCCTATCTGTGGATAGGCGACGAGGGAGCAACACAGTCAGAGCCCGTTTACACCTGTTGCCTGAAAGGTTGCAGAATAGCGCTCTTTTATCGGGGGGCGCGCGTCAGCGCGAAAGGGGTCCAGCGTCACGCTGGCTCTTGCCCTTTGGGTTGCGCATCTTTTGGCGCTGGCCTGCGTTGCTCGTCGGTCGCAGATCGTAAAGATATGCTCCCTCCTCACCGCCTTGGCCAACCCCAAAACCTGCTGCAACGCACCCCGCTCCCAATTTTTAGACAGCTTCTTAGGAAACGGCTGTTCTGAATCCCTCTTTACGGGTTGATAAAGACGCGTTCACTGACCGGGTCCATCACGCGTGCCCCCGAGCGGATGCCCCGAACATCCACCAGCGCAAACGGCCTGTACGGGCTGACTACATAGCCGTAATGCCGCGAGGGCGAGGCCACCCGGTATTCGTACCCCACATAACCCGCGCGGCGGTCTTCTGCGGCAAGGTGCCCGATCACTGCGCCCGCCAACGCACCAGCACCCGCCCCAATGGCGGCTCCCCGGACATTGTTACCCGCGATGCCCCCGAGAATGGCTCCGGTGGCGGCTCCAAATCCCGCGCCTTGGCCTGTGGGAGTTTCACACCCGGAAAAGCTCATGGTCACGAGGGCGGTTCCGGCGATAACAGCTATGGGAAGATTTCTCATAAAGATAATTTTGTTGGCAGATTTGAACTGTCTATCACATTCGACGCTGTTTTGTTGCGTTCTGTTCAATAATAATAACCCCGACGGATTGCCTGTTCTTTATTAGACTGGCCGATCGCCGCTCCCGTGAGCGCCCCGGCTCCTGCGCCGATCGCAGCACTCCGAATGTTGCCTCCTGCAATCCCGCCGATAATCGCACCAGCCGCTGCGCCGGTTCCGGCCCCTTGCGTCGGGGTTTCACAGCCTGAAAAACTGATCGTGACGAGCGCGCAACCTGTTGCAGTAAGAATGGATAGCTTTTTCATCTTACTAGGGCATCGGGAATGGCAAAAGGCCTGCGCGCGTAGGTATTTTATGCCTAGTCTAGCATCCCAGCAGGACACGGGCCGCCATGGCGAGCTTTTCGAGTTTGCCGAGACGATATTCCTTCTCGAAAACGCGGAAGCCGTCGCGACGCATTTTTTTAAGGAGCCGATGGTAGATGCGTCGCATGATTTCGGCGGGGGCCAGGGAATGGCGGTCTTCGGGCGGCAGCTTGGCCAGGGCGCGCGCGTAAAAACTTTCCGCACGCTCGGCTTCAAAGGCCATCAACTCGCCGAAACGCGGCCCGCCCTTGCGCAAGGCGAGGTCTTCGGGGGTGATGCCGAAACGGGCAAAATCCTCCAGCGGCAGGTAAATGCGCCCGCCGTTCGCAAAATCGGTGGCGACATCGCGCACGATATTTGTCCATTGCAAGGCGTAGCCGAGTTCAATCGCATACTCTTTCGTCGCGGGATTCTGATAGCCAAAAATTTCGATGCTCGCCAGCCCGACCACACTCGCCACGCGGTAACAATAGCGCAGAAGATCTTCACTGGTTTGGTACCGGGCGGGAACGAGGTCCATCTCACACCCTTGGATCAGTTCCGCCAAAAGCTCCGCGCCGATGCCGTATTTGGCCCTCAGCGCCCGCACTTCGGCGGCGAGAGGCGGTTCCCCATCGAAAGATTCGGAGAGCGCCCGTTTCCATTCGGAGAGCTGGCCTTTTTTTTCTTCAGGCGACCGCCCGGGTTGGTCGGCGAGGTCGTCAATCACGCGGCAAAAGGCGTAAAACGTCGTCAAATCCCGGCGGCGCTCCGGCGGCAGGGCGAGGAAGGCGAGGGCGAAATTGCTCTTGCTGGAACGGGTGATCGCCTCGGCGCTGGAAGGGGGCGGGTTCACGAGAGCAGCCCTCCGGGACGCCAGTCCCTCACGATACGGCCTTCGGCCATTTCCACGGCGCGATTGGCGAAATAGACCAGATCCCGAGAGGCGGCAGTGGCGATGATGCAGCAACCCAGGGAACGCCGGGTGGCGGAGAGCAATTCGAGCAGGGAAATCAACTCGCCATCGCGCGCGAAGCTGTCGATGTTTTCCACAAAAATCGCCTGCGGACGGGTGATCAGCGCCCGGGCCAATGCGACGCGCTGTTGCGCCCACAACGGGAGCGCCTCGATGGCCGAGCCCGCGTAGTCTTTCAGGCCGACGTGCTCGAGCACCCGGTGGGTTTCTTCGCGGGCTTGCTCGGGGGTCGCTTCGGTCAGCTTAAAATAGGGGGTGGCGATGTTTTCGACGACGTTGAAGGAAGGCAGCAGCAGCGGGGCTTCAAAGACGAACCCAAAATAACGGCTGCGGAAGTCGGTGCATTGGGCCTCGGTCCAGTCGCGGGTCGATTCGCCAGTAATGACGATTTCGCCGGAAGCGGGGCGCTCAAGCAGGCCCAAGAGCCGCAGCAGCAAATTGCGCCCTGAGCCGGGGCCGCCGAAGAGGAGGTGCAAGGAGGCGGGCTCAAAGCCGAGCGTCATCGCATGCAGTTGCTCGGGCGCGCCGGAAACGGTGCGGGAAAAAGTGATGTTGCGTGCCAAGAGGGAGTCCATCCTTAAAAAGTGATCCAATGAGAGTCGTGCGCGTGGCCGGAAACGCACTTTTTGAAAAAACAAACCCAGCTTGCCAGTAGCCAGGCGGCAACAAACGCTTCCAGAAGCGGCGCGGCGAGTTGCCACGCGATTCCCTGCGCGGCCCCTGCGCCGAGGCCAAACGTGAGGGCGTTGTTGAGGAAATGGAAGGCGTAAAAATGGACGAATGCGATGAGGAGGAACCAGCAAAGTCCCCCCCCGTTGCGCCGGAGAAAACGCAAGTGATCCCGCAAGGCGTGAGCCAGCGATTCGCTGTGAAAGGTGAGTGTGATTTGGAAGGTCGCAAAGAAAATCAGGAAAATCGCCAGCGCGGGCCGGGCGACATGGCCGACATAGGAGATTACCGTGGAGACATCCACCCAACTGGAAAACGGCGGGAGCGTGGACAGGATCAACGGCAGATGAATGAGGGCCGAGCTGAGCGCGAGGACGACGGCGGCCCATTCCAGGACGGCGGCAAACCGCCGGATGGCGAAGTCTAAAAGATGCTGCGGGGTAAAGCTCACGCCGCGCACCCACGCATACACGAGCAGGATCAGGTAAATCTGAATACAGAAGCCGAAGAGGTATTCGAACAGAAAGGAAAGCCAGTCGATGGTGAACCCGGAGGCGAGCAGAAGGGCCCCCGGCAGGAACCTCGCCAAAAACGGGAGCCCTGCGTAGAGCACCAGCGGCTTGGCCAAGGTGGCGATGGCGGCCGCCGTAATGATCCCGTAAAGTATCCAGCCCCATGTTCCATAACGGCGGCGCAGCGCCCGGTTGAGCACCAGATGGTGCCCTTTCCAATTGATGAGCAGCAGGAGCGCCGCCACGACTGAAAACGGGAAGGTGGCGATGACGTTATTGAAAAGACCCGCCACACTTTCCAGGGCCGGGAGCACGGAACGCTGGGCCGCTTCGAGTTGGAAGGTGTGCGGCAGGAACCAGGCGCGCGTCCATTGCCAAATGGGCCGCTCCCCTTCAGGCAGGAGATAAAAGTCGAGCAGGCGGAGGCCGACTTGTTGAAAAAGGGCATAGCAAAGACCAAAAACCGCGAGTGTGATCCAAAGCGTCGGGTAGCGCCGTATGCAGCGCAAACCGTCGCGCAGGGAGTCCCGGACCGGGTTTGCGAACAGGAGCGCTCCGTACCCGGCAAGCGCGCCCGCGACCAGCAGCCAGAAACGGAGTTCAGGATTCATAAAGGCGATTGAGGTCGAAACGGGCGACCCATTTTGCATCCCCAAAAATTAAACGATTTTTGTAGCGTCGATCTGCGTCACGTAATTCGGCTTCAAAAATTCCGGCCCGCCCATCATGGCCGCACCGATGAAAATCTCCGCGTATTTGACCGCCATTTCCGTGATGGTTTGCACTTCCGCAGCGGTTGCGCCCAAGGCAATCATCCCATGGTTCTGGATGAGGATCAACCGCGGGATGGTTTTGTAGCGGTCCCGCCAGAGGGCGATCCTGCGGCGGATTTCTTTCGCAAGGGGCAATCCCGGCGGCATGAACGGCACCAGCACACTGGCTTGGCCGCAGGCGAGGATTTCGTCGGGGAGATTACGGCGGTCCGAGAACTGCCGGGCGCGCGGAGAGCAGATCACCTGGTTGACCGGGATCGGCTGGGTATGGAGGGCAAAATGGACGCCTGGAAAGGCGAAAAGATCGGCGACCGCCAAAGCATCGGCGCTCGGAGCTTCGGTGGCGGGATCCATCTGCGCGGCGGCAAGCTGTTCGGGAGTGGCGTCTTCGAGAGCGATCAGCGCCCGCGCTTTGACGAGATCCAACTGCACAAGGTTTGCTGCTTGCAGCTCGATGAGCTTGGCCTGGGTGGCGCTGATGACAAAGGTTGCGCCGTCAGGGACAGTTGCGGCGACCGCCCCTTCGCAACCGAGGACAAGGCGGGCGGGGTGGTTTCCGGCCCAGTGGGCCAAGGCGAGGAGTTCGTTGTGCATGCGAGCGGTGGTTTAGTGGATGAGTCCCCAATGGTGGGTAAAGGGCCAATAGACAAAGAGGCCGCAGCCCACGAGATTTTCTTCCGGCACGGTGCCCCAATACCGGCTGTCGGCGCTGTTGTAGGAGTTGTCGCCCATGGCGAAGTAGCGTTTCTCGGGCACGCGGAAAGTCGAGTCCGGGTCGGTGAGATACGCCGGGCCATTGCCATAGCCTCTATACCCGTTGTTCGGTTGGTCGTAGCTGCCCGACATGACGCGGGCAAAGGCGGGGGTGTGGGCCACCTTGCCATTGATGAAAAGCTTGGGGGGATCCACCCGCAACTCATCCCCGGGCAAACCGGCGAGGCGCTTGATATAATATTGTGACGGACCCCCGGGATTCATCTTGTTTTCCTCGGTCAAAATATTCGCTGTGCTGAAAACGAAGACCTCTCCCCGGCGCGGGTTGCGGAAGTTGTACGCCATCTTGTTGACGAACACATGGTCGCCGGTGTCGGCATAGCCGCGCGCCACCACCTGGCCCGCCTGAAAAGAAGTGCCCGGCTGTAATTTGAAACGCTCGGCCACGGCCCGGGCCGATGCCGGGATGAGGAACGTCTGCTTGAGGCACTGGATTTCGGCGTAGCTGAAAAAGCGCAACCGGGTGATATCCCGCATGGAAATAATCGTGTCGTCCTCTTTGGAGACGATATTGAAATAGCTGCGCCCGTAGCAGGCCATCTCGAAGGTGGCTTCCACCTTGATCCCGTTGAGGGTCGGCTGCATGGAACCGGTGGGGATCGTGAACGGCTGGAGAAAAAAGGTGCGGATGCCCAGGGCAATGACAATGGCCACCAGGAACACTTCACAGTTTTCGCGCAACTCGGGGTGCGTGGGCGTCGGAAACCGTTCTCCAAAAAACCGGTCGAGTTCGTGGCTGGTTTTCTCCACAGCCGGACGGTCACGATGGCGCAAGGCGGCTTGGAGATGGGCAATATCCCCCTCCACCCGCTGCACTTCTTCGGGTTTCAGCAGGTCGCGTTTATACGAAAGCATTTTGCGGGCGGCGTGGAGCATTTCCGTGCCGTTCTTGATATAACGTGGTGTGAAGAGGCCGATCATAAAGTTAAGGTTCTCTGGCGCGAATCGAAAGGGTGGTAAGGCGTTGCGCTTGGTCCACAGGAAGGGCCAAAGCACGCACGAGAGTCTCAGGCCGGGCGTAACGGGAATCAAGCTTTGTAGCGCAGGCGAGTGCTTCGGCTGCCTGCCGGGGTTGCCCCAATGCGTCGTAAGCCACGGCCATGCCTGCAAACGGCTCGGCTTTCTTTTCTTGGGCTAGAAGGGCGGCGTGCTGGAAATACGGGAGTGCTGCGCCGGGTTGGCCCCGGTCCAGACAGGCATCCCCCTGGCCCAGCCAGGCATTCAATGAGCCTGGGTTTTCCTGGGCCACCGCACGCCAGAGGGAGGCGGTGTCTTTCCAGACGCTCTGTTGATGGAAGGTGACGAGGCTCAAGGCGGCGATCCCGCTCAGGACCGCCCCGAAGCCGATCACACGCATTGCGCCGTGCCGCAATCCTCCCAAAAACAGCGCGAGCCAGAGCGCCACGCCTGTCAGTGGCAGGTACAGGTAGCGGTCCGCCATCGGGCAATAGATCGGGACCCAATTGGCCACGGGCAGAAGCGCAGCCCAAAAGAGCACGGTCGCCAAGGCGAATTTGCGGTTCCGAGCCGAACCAAAAGCCCACAGGATGATGGTGAATAGAAAACCGATCAGCGCCCAAGCCGGAGGGATGTTGCGGAGATTGTAGGGGCCGTAATCGGCGCAGAGATGCGCGGGCCAGAGGATCCGCAGAAAATCGGCGCTCCAAATCCGGCTCTGCACCAGCAGCCAATCGACGCCCAAGGCGATCGGCTGGGCCGGCTGGGTGAAAATCAGCGACGGTTTGGGTTCCAAGGCAAAGCGCAGGGCGTAAAATGTTCCCACGGCAAGCGTTGTTGTCGTGACAAGCAGCAGCCATGCGCGCTGGATTTTCGGGTTATCCCGCCGAAACAACCCCCAAAATGTCGCGAGGACCACCGGCCCGGCGATGCCCGTCTCCTTGGAGGCTGCCGCGAGAAAGAAGCTCGCAACCGCGAGCAACGCAGGCGCCCACGTCTTCCCTTTTTCTCCCGGCCGGAAGGCGAAGGCGGCGTTCAGGCCCGCGAGCAGAAAGAGCGTTGCCAACAAATCCTCCCGGTAGCCCACCTCCACCACGGTTTCGCACTGGAGCGGGTGCACCGCGAAAAAAAGAGCCCCCAACAACGCGGGCCCAACCTGGCCTGTGAGGAGCCGCAGCCAACGAAATAATAACGCGGCGGAAGCGCCGTGCAGCAGCAATTGGGTCAACCGATACCCGGCCGGATTCCGATCCCAAAACACCGCATCCACCAAAAGGGTGAAGAGATTCACAGGCCGGTTGAAATCCAGAACATCCATACCGAGCACCCGAAACGAGAGGAGATCGGCGAAGTGCCGGGGTTGGTGAATGAAATCATCGTTCTGGATTTGCACCACGGAGTCATACGCGAAATCGTATCCCAGGGTCGGGAGGTACAGCGCCACCGCAGCGAGGGCCACCAGCAGACCCAAAAAGGATGGGCTTACGTGCCACTTCATATTCAATAAAAGCGGCGTTCAAACACGGCAGCCACCCGGTCGGCCACGGAACGCACGTCGGCTGGCTGGCCCGTTTCGCGCTCCAGATTGGTCATCTCCACTCCGAGAATGCCGCACGGGGTGATCTCGTTAAAGGGCGTCAAATCGCCGCAGACGTTCAGGGCAAAGCCGTGCATCGAGATCCAACGCCGCACGCCAACCCCGATGGAAGCAATTTTGCGTTGGCCGACCCACACACCCGTGAGTCCCTCGCGCCGGGTGGCTGCGACACCGTATTCCGCCAGCGCCTCGATGAGCACCTCTTCCAACTCGCGCAGGTAGCGGTGGAGATCCTGCCCGCGCGCGGCGAGACGGAGAATCGGGTAGCCGACAAGTTGACCCGGCCCGTGGTAGGTGGCTTGCCCGCCCCGGTTGATCTGCACAACCGGATGCGGCAGGTGGGCGGGGTCCCGCAGGCTGGATTGATCCGGGTTGCGCCCGATCGTGTACACCGGCTCGTGTTCCAGCAAAAGAAGCACCTCCGGCGGGAGATCGGCCCCCGGTTGCGATGCGACGCGTTCGGCCACCAAAGTGTCTTGCAGCGCGAGCGCCTCTTCAAAAGCAATGCGGCCCAACCAGCGGGTATCCAGTTTCATATGCGCTGTAAAATTTTGACGCCCCGTTGGACGGAGTCGTGGC
This sequence comes from Verrucomicrobiota bacterium, assembly GCA_026398235.1. GTDB lineage: Bacteria > Verrucomicrobiota > Verrucomicrobiia > Chthoniobacterales > Chthoniobacteraceae > UBA695. The sequence continues at coordinate 31,881 of JAPLTE010000127.1, read as the reverse complement.
TTTGGAAATGGGTGAGCCCGATGGCAAGCGCGTCGGCGGCATCCGCTTGCGGGGTTTCCGTCAACCCAAGCAGCGCGCGAACCATGAAGGCGACCTGCCCCTTGGACGCGCCGCCGCGGCCCACCACCGCTTGCTTCACGTCGGTCGGGGCGTATTCAAAAACAGGCAGCCCGCGCTGGGCCAGCGCGAGAATCGCCGAACCGCGCGCGGCTCCCAAAGTGATTGCCGTCCGGTGGCTCTGCACGAAAATAACCGCTTCGACCGCCGCGCATTCCGGCTGGTGGCGGTCAATCAATTCCGCGAGCCGCTCATGAATCGCCATGAGGCAGGAGGACGGCAGCAATTTGGCCGCGTTGGAAATGGTCCCATATTCCAGCGCCCGCACCTTGGTGCCTGCAAGCCGCTCCAAGACGGCAAAGCCGGTGGAACGCAGGGAAGGGTCGATGGCTACGATGCGCATGGGTGTGCTTTATTTGAGCGCAACCCGCGTCATTGTCCAGCCCCCAAAATGGGGATAAATTAAGCGCGCGCCTTGTTGATCGCCTCGACAAACGCTGCGGCGGTCTCGGTGAGTTTCTTCCAGTCCTGGGCTTTGAGGATCTCCTTGCTCACAAGGCTCCCCCCCACTCCGAGCGCGACGCTGCCCGCCTTGATGAACGCTTCCGTGGTGGCGATTGTCACGCCGCCCGTCGGGATGATTTGAAGCTGCGGCATCGGCGCGAGGATGTTCTTGATGTATTGCGGCCCGAGCTGGTCGGCGGGGAAAATTTTGACGAAATCCGCGCCTGCCTCATAGGCCGTGAGCGCTTCCGTCGGGGTGTACGCGCCGCTGGCGATCGGCATGCCGTAACGGTTGCACATCTTGATGACCTCGGGGCGGGTCGTGGGTGTCACGACAAATTCCGCTCCGGCGAGGATGGCGGCGCGGCAGGTTTCAGAGTCCAGCACGCTGCCAACGCCGATGAGGATTTTCTTGCCGAAACGCTTGGCCACATCGTTGATCACCTGAAGAGCGTTGGGGGTGGTCATGGTGACTTCCATCCCCGTAACACCACCTTCGTAAAGCGCCTCGGCAGCGCAGAGCAATTGATCGGAAGAGTCGGCGCGAATGATCGCCACGATGCCGGGATTGACTATGCGATCGAGAATTTCAGTCTTGTTCATAATGGGGATATCATGCCGAACCGGGCGGGTATGTGAAGAGTTTTATCCACAGATCTCGCAGATTAACGCAAATTTTTCTGGATTTTTGTTCCCCCCGCCTACACCGCCCAGACCGTCTTCCCGGCCACAATCGTCCGCACGGCGCGGCCTTTGAGTTCCCAGCCGTGAAACGGGGTATTGCGGGAACGCGAGAAGGAAGTCTCCTTGTCCACGGTCCATTCCAGGCCGGGGTTGATGAGCGTCACATCGGCGGGCGCGCCCACCGAAAGCGTGCCCCGGTCGAGCTTTAAAAGCCGTGCAGGGTTGAGCGTGTACAGCTCGATGAGCCGTGGCAGGTCGATGACTTTCTTTTTGTGAATCAGGATGTCCAGGAAGAGGCCCAGCTCGGTCTCCAATCCCAAAATGCCGAACGGGGCCATATCGAACTCGACCTCCTTTTCAAAGGCGCAGTGCGGCGCGTGGTCGCTGGCGAGAATTGTAACAGTGCCATCGGCGATCCCTTCGAGAAGGGCATCCACGTCGTGCGCGGTGCGCAACGGCGGGTTCATTTTGTAATTGGTATCAAACGCCCGGACCGACTCGTCGGTAAGCGCGATGTGGTGCGGGCAGACTTCGCCGGTGATCGGGATGCCCCGTGCGCGCACGCGGCGCAGAATGCGGACGCTGCCTGCCGCCGAGAGGTGCTGGCAATGGACGGGCGTGCCGGTGAGTTCGGCGAGTTGGGCGTTGCGCTGGACAATGATCTCCTCGCCCACGGAGGGCCATCCTTCCAACCCCAGCGCGGCACTGGTAGGACCTTCATGCATGACCCCTTTGCCGACGAGGTTGTAATCCTGGCAATGGTCCATAATCGGGAGATCAAACATGCGGGCGTATTCCAAAGCCCGCCGCATGAGTTCGTGATTTTGAACGCACCTGCCATCGTCGGTGAGCGCGACGATGCCGGCTTTAAACATGGCTCCGATTGGGGCAAGTTCTTCGCCTGCGATGCCTTTGGTGATTGCGCCGGTGGGAAAAACGTTCACGCACGCTTCGGCGCGCGCCTTGTCTTTGACCCAGCCGACCACGCTGGCGCTATCTATGGCGGGACTGGTATTCGGCATGCAAACCACGCTGGTGAATCCGCCCGCCGCCGCCGCTTTCGCACCGCTGCCGATGGTTTCCTTGGCCGACTGTCCCGGCTCGCGGAAGTGGACATGAATGTCGATCAACCCCGGCGCAACCACCAACCCGGTGCAGTCGATTTCCTCGAATTTTTTGCCGTGAGCGGTGGCGGGATCGGCGATGCGTCCATCGACGAGAAGAACATCGGCGATTTCGTCACGTTGATTGGCCGGGTCGATCACGCGGCCGTTGCGGAGGAGGGTGGTAATCATTTTCCTAAGTTCCAGTTTTATTTCCCGCGCGCCCCGGCGCAGAGGTAGAGGACGGCCATGCGCACGGCGAGGCCGTTGGTGACTTGGTCCAGGATGACGCTGCGCCCGCTGTCGGCGATGTCGCTGTCGATCTCGACACCCCGGTTGATGGGGCCGGGGTGCATGATGAGCGCGTTGGGTTTGAGCCGCGCCGCTCGTTCTTTGGTGAGCCCGAAAAGCGCGGTGTATTCGCCGAGGCTCGGGAAATATTCCTGCCGTTGCCGCTCGTGCTGGATGCGCAGGAGGTTGACGACATCCACCTCTTCCAACACGTCGTCGATGCGGTGGGTGACGGCGACGCCCATTCTTTCAAACTCGCGCGGGACGAGCGTGCTCGGGCCAACGAGCGTGACGCGCGCGCCGAGTTTCAAAAGGGCGTGGATATTACTGCGGGCTACGCGTGAGAAGAGGATGTCGCCGATGATGGCGACGTGCAGGCCCGCGACGCGCCCGAGTTTTTCGCGAATGGTGAAGGTGTCCAGCAATGCCTGGGTGGGGTGCTCGTGCGAACCGTCCCCGGCATTGATGACACTGGCCTCGAGGCGCTCGGCCAGGAATTTCGCCGCTCCGGCGCTGGAATGGCGCAAAACAATGATGTCGGAATGGAGCGCCTGCAGGTTGAGCGCGGTGTCCTTGAGCGTCTCGCCTTTGGTGAGGCTGGAGGTGCTCACGGAAATATTGACGACGTCGGCGCTCAGCCGGACGGCGGCTAACTCGAACGAGGTGCGCGTGCGCGTGCTCGCCTCGACGAAAAAGTTGACGAGGGTTTGGCCGCGCAGGGACGGGACTTTTTTGATGTCCCGAGTGCCGACCTGCTTGAAGGCGGCGGCGGTGTCGAGGATGTGGTTGATCTCGGCAGGAGTGAGGTCCTCGAGGGCGACGAGGTCTTTGCGGTTCCAGGCGATCATGGTGGGGGTGGCCTTTACGGTTTGCTGATCCAGACCGAATCCGGCTGGCGGTCGGTGGCTTCCAGCCGCACGAAGACGCGCTCGCCGGGGGCCGTGGGAATGTTCTTGCCGACGTAGTCGGCCCGGATGGGTAGCTCGCGATGGCCGCGATCGATCAACACGGCATACTGAATGCGCGCGGGGCGCCCGAACGAGGCGAGGGCGTCCATCGCGGCGCGGCAGGTGCGGCCCGAGTAGAGCACATCATCCACGAGGACAATGGTCCGCTCGTCGAGGTTCTCTGGGAGATGGGACAATTCGATGACCGAAAGCCGCTGGCGGATGTGCAGGTCGTCCCGGTGCATCGAGACATCAATGGCTCCGGCTTCGATCGGGCGGCCCGCGATTTGGGAAATATGCGCGGCGATGCGGCGCGCGATTTCCACTCCGCGCGAGGGGATGCCGACGAGGGAGAGGCGGTCGAGATCGGGGTTGCCCTCGATGATTTCGTGCGCAATGCGCCTCAGGATGCGGTCAATGGCCGGGGCATCGAGGACGAGAACGGCGCCGGGTGGCGGTGGCGTGGGGTTTTGCTGTTTGGGCATTGGGTCTCCTTGGCGGTCTCACTGGGCCGCGGTTAAAGGATGATCGGTCTATTTTCCGGTAATTTCCTGTCGGCGTTTCTCGCGCCAAGCCGATCGGTGCTTGACGATCCAGTCGAGCAGCGCGCGTTCAAAGCCGATGTCGTGGCCGGCTTTTTCGCTCTCCAGCCACTTGTGGACGAGAATTTGTTCCCGCTCGGCAAGGAACTCGCGGTACAGGACGGAGTTCTTGACAAGATCCGAGTTGTCTGGGTTCGGATGATCCATGTTGGGGCCACTTTTCATAAGAATGGCTCCGGCGTCAATTCTGGATCGCGAAAATTTACGGGTGATGCGGCTGCTGTTGTAGGAAGGAAAAGCACTCATACGGAAGAAAGAGTGGTGCGAACGAGGGCTGCGGTTGCCATAAAAGCCCGGCTCACAGGAGATTCCAAATCTGCGGCGACGATCGGAACACCCCGGTCCCCTGCTTCGCGCGTGGCAATGTCGATGGGGATCTCTCCCAGGAGGGGCACCCCCAGGCGCTGGGCTTCGCGGGCTCCGCCGCCGGAACCGAAAATGTCGTAGCGCTTGCCGTCGCTCGGGCAGAGGAAGTAGCTCATGTTTTCAATGACCCCCAAGATCGGGACATTGACTTTGCCAAACATGGAAGCGGCCTTGCGGACATCAATGAGCGCGACTTCCTGCGGGGTCGTGACGAGGATCGCCCCGGCGAGCGTCACCCCCTGAACGACGGTCAGTTGAATGTCCCCGGTGCCGGGCGGCAAATCGAGGATGAGGTAATCGAGGTTTCCCCATTCCACCTGCCGTAAAAATTGTTGGGTCGTGCGCGTCACCATCGGCCCGCGCAGCACGGCGGGCGAGGTATCGTCGAGGAGGAACCCCATCGACATCAGCTTGAGGCCCGCGGTTTCGATCGGAAGAATCTGGTCGTCCTCGGTCGCCATCGGCCGCTCCCGGCTGCCGAACATCAGCGCAATGCTCGGCCCGTAAATGTCGCAATCACAAATCCCCACCGAAGCGCCGGTTTTCGCAAGCGCCAGCGCGAGATTGGCGGAAACCGTGGATTTGCCGACGCCGCCTTTGCCGCTGGCGACGGCGATCACCTGCTTGACGCCCGCAATGTGGGTCGGTCCCTGAGGAGTCGGGGCGGTTTGCGCGGCAGGCGCGCGCGTCTCCACTTGCACGGTGACTTTTCCGACTCCCGGCAAAGCGCGCAACACCTTCTCGCTTTCCGCCTGGATTGCTTGGGGAATCGCGGAATCGGCCGTCGTGATTTGGAGAACCACCGTGACGTCCGCGCTTTGGATCTGGATGCTCTTGACCAGGCCGAATGAAACAATATCCCTGCTAAACCCAGGGTAGCGTACTTGGGAAAGAGCAGAGCGGATCAGATCTTCTTGAAGTGCAGCCATCATGAACACAGCAGTATACCCCGAAAAAAGAGTCAGGGCAACCCTGAATGACACCATTTCTTCAGTAAACTGGGCTCAGAGCAGAGCGGCCCGACCCCGGTAAAAACAGCGCCGAGCTAGATTGCAGCCGCCGGGAAGAACTCCTCTTCCAGCATCAAACAGAGCGTGTGATAAACCGGCAGATGCAATTCCTGGATGAGATAGGTCTCGCAGGACGGCACGCGGATGCTGGTTTGCGCGAGTTGCGCCGCTTTTCCGCCCCCCGCGCCGGTCATCGCCACGGTGCGAAGCCCCAGCTTGTTGGCGGTTTCCAGAGCGTGCGCGACATTTCGGGAATTTCCGGAAGTGCTGATCCCCACGAGCGTATCGCCGGGGCGTCCGAACGCCAGCACGAGTTGCGCATAGACGTAGTCGGGATCACAATCGTTTTGCCACGCGGTGCGCAACCCCAGGAAACCGGTGAGCGGGATAACCGGCAGCGCTCCTTGCAATTGCCCCGCCAGTGGCGCACCCAATTTCTCCAACAACCCGCCGCCAATGGGCCGTTTGCTCCCAAACCCTTTGAGCAACTCGCCCGCCCAATGTTCCGCATCGGCCCCGCTGCCGCCATTGCCACAGAGCAGCAGTTTGCCGCCGCCGGCCAGCGAACAGCGCATCGCTTCAAAAGCGTTTTGGATGTCTTCGAGGCACGGCGCGAGTGCCGGTGCGCGTTGGAGCAGGCAGGAAAGATGGGGATTCATTGCGAGGGCAATGATAAAGGGTTTCCTTTTTTTCGCAAGCGGCGCGTCTGGTGCCGCTCAAAACAGATCGCTCACGGAATCCGCCCGCGCGATCCGCTCGCAGAGCTTGTCGATCGCTTCGTCGCCGAACGCCTCCACCAGCCGCACCGAGCGCGGCCCCAATGGGGTTCTGAAAACGACTTCGTCCCACTGAATAGAGGATATGGAGTCGTTGAACTTCGCCACCGCCCGGCCTCGGAAAAACGCCCGCGTGGTTTCCGGCGGCTGGAAGATCGCATCGCGAATCTCTTCCTCATCCAGGAAACGCCGCACGGCACAGGTGCGGATCATCTCATGATAAAGTCCGGCCACCGGATCGATGTTGTGGTATTCCATGTCGATGGATTGCAGCCACGGGTCGGACCATTCGAGCTTCTCCGCTTCGCGGAAGGTTGTGAGGAGAAATCTTTTTGCCGCCCAATCGACCCGATCCGTGCAGCCGAGCGGATCGGCCTGCAAATCGTTGAGGATCGCCTCCCATTCGGCCAACACCCAGCGCGTTTCTTGATTGCTTTGATCACAATGCCTGGAGGCGGCATCGAGGTAGATGCGCTGGATTTCGATGGCGGAGATTTTTCGCCCGTTGGAAAGTTCAACGATCCAATCGTAATCCGCATCGCGGCTGATTGACTTGGCGGCCTCGACCGCGTTGGCCAGTTCCAGCGCGGGGGCGTGCCCTTTTTCAATCAACTCCAGCACCAGCGAAGTCGTCCCCATTTTGAGGGCCGTCGCCACCTCGTTCATATTGGCATCGCCGATAATGACATGGAAGCGGCGATATTTGGAGGTATCGGCGTGCGGTTCGTCGCGCGTGTTCACGATGGGCCGCCGGTTCATCGTATCGATGGAAACCAGCACGCTGAAGAAATCCGCTCGTTGTGAAATCTGGAACACGCCCGGCTGCGGCTGGGTATTTTCCCCCTCGATGCCCATCTTGCCTGCGCCCGCAAAAATCTGGCGTGTGACCAGGAACGGGACTGTTCCGGTGACGATCCGGTCCCAAGGCGTCTCCCGCGACATCAGATAATTATCATGGCAGCCGTAGGAGTGCCCCACGAAATCGGTGTTGTTTTTGTAGAGCCTCACGGTGCGCCCTGCGGATATTTCGGCGATCCGCTCGTTGCGCCGACGGGCGCATTCCCACATGACGCGCTCGCCCGCCTTGTCCTGCGCGACGACCTGGCGCAAGGTCGTGCATTCCGGCGTGCTGTATTCGGGGTGGGCATGGTCGTTATAAAACCGCGCCCCGTTGCTCAACACGAGGTCGCCCTTGATCTCCTCGAAGCTGAGCGGGCGGTTTTGGTCCATTTCGTAATAGGCCGCCTCGTCGGTATCCTGAAGCAGTTCGCGGGCACGGAAGCCGCGCGCGTCCTTGTGCGGGTCTTCCAAGTCGTAATCCCACTTCATCGAGGCCCCGTGATCGGTGTAGCTGCGGACAATCTCGATCGACTCCTGCACCACATCGACAGCTTCCTGACCATCCACGGCGATCCCGTATTCCGTCTCGATTCCGAACACCCTGTTCATACCGGTTGGAAAGATCTGGTTCACATTTGTTGTTCCTAAACCACGTGCGTGTGCGGAGGGGCCTTGGCGAGGCCGGGGCGCACCGGTGTGATGCGGACGACGTTTTCGGCATCGTAATCAATCAGCTTGAGCCAATCCTCCGTGATGTCCGTTGGCGGAAAAATGTCGTTCTCGATGTATTCCGCATCGAGCGAACAGCGCAAATCCGACTCCCTGATCCCCTCCGCGCCGCCGTTCGCAATCGCCCGCTTGATCGCCACCGCCTTCGCCCGTTCCACGATGGAAGCGATGATGGCTCCGCTGACGAGGTCTCCCCGGTAAAGGATCTCCTTGCGCCCGCTGCGCAGCGTCACCTCAATGAAGCGGTTTTCGTCCCGGCGCGCGAATTGCCAATCCAAAAGGCTCTCCACCAACCGCTCCACGGTTTCTTGCGCACCGCCGGATTTCGCCACCAGCTTGGGATCATACGGAAGATCCGGGGTGAGATAAATTTTGTAAATCTCGCGCGCGCCTGCACGGTCAGGCCGGTTCACCTTGATTTTGCGGTCGATGCGGCCCGGGCGCAGGATCGCCGGGTCGATCAAATCCGCACGATTGCTGGCGAGGATGATCACCACGTCGTTGAGCGATTCGATGCCGTCCATCTCCGCGCAGAACATCGGCACGAGCGTGGAAAGGATGTTGGAGTAACGCGAGGCGCGCCTTGTCCCGAGCACGCTCTCGGCCTCGTCAATGAACAGGAACGGGAGGAACCCCTCGCGGCGCTTTTCGCGGGCTGTGGCGAAGATTTCCCGCACAATCCGTTCGCTCTCGCCGACCCACATGTTCAAAATTTCCGGGCCCTTGATGTGCATGAAACACTCTTTGACCGGTGCGCCGCTCTGTTCCGAGAGCATGGCGGTGAGGTTGTACGCTGTTGCTTTGCCGATCAGCGTCTTGCCGCACCCCGGCGGCCCGTAGAGCAGGAATCCCTTGGGGGTCTGGTGCTTGAAGCGGGCGAATAATTCCCGGTGCAAGAGAGGCAATTCCACCGCATCTTTGATGGCGACGAGCGCCTCCTCTTGTCCCCCCACCTTTTCCCAAGGCAATTCCGGCACGGCGTCCAGGTAATAATCATCAGCCTTGGAGCGCGAGAGCACCTCCACCGCGACCCGAAAATTCGAGTCCACTCGCACCTCGTCGCCGCTTTTGACGGTAGTCGCCAGGAGATCGGCCCCGCGTTGCAGCACCACCGATTGCACCCCATGCTCGGTCCCCACGCGTAGGCGCTCCTCGCCGAGCACCTCCGTGACTTTTGCGACAGGGCCCGTGGTGTCGTAGCCAAGATCGCCCACAACCGCGAACGCCTCGTTCACCAACACCCGCGTGCCTCGCTTTAAACCGCCCAAGGCCAGGCGCGGATCGGCATTGCAATAGTAATCCGCGCCTCCCACGACAATCTGTGCCGTCTCGGCGTTGGGCGCATTGAGAAACGTGCCGATGCGGTTTGCAGGAGCACTCAGCTTTTGCACGATCTGTTCGAGTTTTTCAATCGTCTGGCGGGCCTCAGCCATCGTTCCCTCGCTCTCGGACAGGGAGGCGCGCAATTCGACAAGATCGCGCTGCAACGGATGACCGGGCGGCACCGAAGCGATCGCCCTATCGATGCGTTCCAGCGGAGAAAGCTCCGGTTCAGGGGCATATTTGTGGAAGGGCGCATTCTGCATTTGTATATGTTTACGGCACCCCTATGGTTTCCGGCCTCATACTGGTGGATTCAGCGATTCCTTGAATGGCAGGTGTTTCCTACTGCTGCAAAATTGGCCGATCCTCCGTGACGCTTTCCGAAAAACCTGTAATCTCCTGCCTGTGCGCACATCCCTGCAAATCTGGCTTTTCGCGGCGTTCCTGTTCGCCGCCGGGCTCGGCCTGTTCACCCGCTCCAACGCGTTCCCGTTCTATTATCATCCCGATGAACCGGTGAAGGTGAAGCAGATCCAGACGGCGCATTGGAATTTCAACCACCCGATGCTGATGCTCACCACGGCCCGGTTGGCGGTGAACGGGATCGGGGCGGAGGCGGCCAACCCGCAGCGCGTGGTCGAAGTGGGTCGCTGGGTTTCGGCCGGGTTTGCCGCGGCGGCGGTCGCCCTGCTTGCCGCCCTTGCGTGGAAGATCGGCGGACGGTTTGCAGGAATCAGCGCCGGGCTGCTTTTGCTCACGAACCATCAGCTTTTTGAGCTTGCCCATTATTTCAAGGAAGACACCGCGCTGCTCTTTGGAACGAGCGCCTGGTTGCTGGCGTTGGCGCTCTACGCAAAGCGTCCCGATTGGACCACCGCCGCAGGGGTGGGCGTCGGCGCGGCATTGGCGCTCTCCGGGAAATACGTCGGCATATTCGCCCCGTTGCTCTCGCTTTTGCTGATCCCCCACTACGCCCAGCCCGGTCGGCGCGGCGCGCTTCTCGGGGGGTTCCTCGCCGCATTGGCGGCCGTTTTTGCCCTTGTGAATCTCCCGCTGCTACTGCAAATGGGAACCTTCGAATCCAGCTTCCACCGGGAGGTCGGATTGGTCCTGCATGGCCAGCGCGGCATGACCCGCTCCGTTCCGCACACGGTTTATTTGACGGCCTTCCGCGACAACGTCCCGTTCGGGCTCTGGCCTTTTCTCGGCATCGCCCTGGCCCATTTCTGGACGCGCCGCGGCAACCGGAATGCACTCGGGGCGGTGCTTCTGTTCTTGCCGCTCGCCTACATGGCGCTCCTCTCGTTTGCCCCGAAAACGCATGACCGCTATTTCCTGCCTGCCACCGGGCTGTTTGTCTGCGCGGCGGCGCTCGGGGCGGGGCAACTCGCCTTGCGCCCGGGCTGGCACAAGGCGGTTCCGGCCCTGATGGCGTGCGCCCTTGCCTTGCAAATTGCGGGTATTCCCAAACACGATTTATGGAGCTATTACCGCGCGTTCCAGACCGACGACCGGGCCGAATTGACCGCCTGGCTCAATACGAACCAACCCGCCGCGGTGATTGCCCAGGACCAGCGAACCCTCTTGCCGACGTCGCAGGAAAAAAGGTTTCTGCCCTACCAGCCGGTGTTGTCGGCCCGGGTCATTGGCGAACCGCTGGATAAACTCGCCGATCTCGCGGCCCTGCGTGCCTGCGGCGTGACGTTGGTGGCGCTGTGCCAGGGGGATTTCGGCGGCTACGAAGTCAAAAGCCTTCGGCCGCAGAGCGGGGGCGAAGAGGCGTGGCGAAAAACCGGCGCGCTCTACCGGGCCTTGCGGGAGAACCGCAAGCCTCTCTGGGAACGGCCGCGGGGTCGCGTCGCTTATCTTCACCCGGGATTGATGGTTTACGATCTGCCGCCGGAATAATTCGGACGCCACGGCTGTTTGCAGAAGGTTTGACATTTGGTCCAGCTCGCCGGATAGATTCCCCACATGAGAATGCGTTTCCTATGGCTGGCGCTGGTGGCTGGGTTGCCCGCGAGCGAATGCTTCGCGATCCCCCGGATCACCCAAAATGGGACGGCCGAGGCTCTCCCGACGGCCCCTTCCCTTCCGGCTGCAAACTCCACGCCGCAGGCGCAGGCCCGTCCCACCCCTCCCGGAGTCGTTCCCTACGAAAAATTGATCCCGTTCCTGCCGGCAGCCCCTGCCGGTTGGATCGCCGAAAAACCGTCGGGATCGACGGATCAGATCGAGGTGTTCAACCTCACCACGGTTTCGCAAACCTATCAAAAAGGGGAGGAAGACAACGCCCCGGTGGTGACGGTGACCCTCATCGACGCCGGTGGACACCAAGGGTATTTCGAGAGCGCCACGGTGTTGTGGAAAACGAACGCCGAAACTCCCGACGGCTACGACAAAGCGGTCGAGATCGACGGGATGCCCGGCTACGAGCATTACAGCAAGGCGGCCAACAGCAGTTCGCTCGCAGTGGTGGCCGCGAAACGTTATTTTATCCAGATCGAAGTGACCAACCAAGACCCCAAGCAACTCCGGGAGTGGCTCAAAAAGATCGACGTGAAGAAGCTCGGGGAATTGAAATAGGACCGGGCCAGCCATGCGTCCCCCGCCCGTTTTTCTTCTGCGGTTTTTCGGGGACTCTGCTGTTTCGCAATGCCTAGTAGCTCTTGCGCATATTGCTGGGTAATATTCCGGCTTCCGCCCGGTATTTGGCCACCGTGCGCCGCGCAATCGGGATGCCGCGCTCGGTGAGGATATCCACGATTTCCTTGTCCGAGAGCGGATTGCGCGTGTCCTCCCCTTTCACCAACTCGATGATCGCGTTCTTGACGCTGGTGTTGCTGGTCGTCCCGCCATCGGCGGTCTGGTAGCCGGGGGTGAAGAAATATTTCAGATCAAACACGCCCCACGGGGTCGCCATGTATTTGCCGGAGATGGCGCGGCTGACGGTGGTTTCGTGCACCCCGACCACTTCCGCGACCTGCACCATCGTCAGGGGCCGCAGGGCCGCAGGGCCTTTTTCAAAGAACTCCGTCTGCCGGGTGAGGATTTCGTGGGCGATGTTGGAAATGGTCTGCTGGCGCTGGTGGATGCTCTTGATGAGGAACTTGCCGTTGCGGATTTTTTCCCGGATGTAATCCCGCACATCAGCCGGGTTCTCGTCGCGCGCCATCAAATCCTTGTACGTGTTGGAAATGCGCAGATGCGGAATCTGCTCGCCGTTGAGGCTCACCTGCCATTCACCGGTGACTTTCTCCACGGTGACATCCGGCAGGACGTAGTTGGTCATGTCGGGCGTGAAAAGCTGGCCCGGTTTGGGGTCGAGAGTCGAAATGAAATCGGCGCATTTCTGGATCTGCTCGGGCGTGCTGTTGAGCCGCCGCGCGATCTCGGGAAAGCGGTGTTTGCCGAGGTCTTCGAGGTGATTGGCCACGATGCGGTATTCCATGCTTTCCCCCTTGCCCAGGCGGCGCAGTTGAACCAGCAGACATTCCCGTAAATCCCGCGTGCCCACGCCCACGGGATGGAACATTTGGATGACCTCCAGGACTTCCTGGATTTTGGCGGCGTCCAGCCCCGTGTTTTGCGCCATTTCCTGCGGGGAAAGTTGCAGAAATCCGCGCTCGTCGATGTTGCCGATGATCAGCTCGGCGATTTTGCGCTGTTGCGACGTGAGATCGCTGGTCTGGAGTTGCTCAAGCAGATGCTGCTGGAGGGTTTCGTTGGTGATGATGGAGTCGAAAAAAAACTGGCGCCGCTCCTCGTCCTCCTGCGAGCGGCTGGAATAGGCGCTGCTTTGGGACATGTAATCGCGCCATTCCTCGTCGAGCTTGGCCAGGTGCTCGAATTCCTCTTTGAACTCGTCGTGCTCGGCCTGCTTGTCTTCGATCGTGGGCTCGGTGCGCTCTTCTTCAATCACCGGATTGACCGAAAGCTCCGCCTGAATCAGGTTCCGCAACTCCAGGATGGGAGCCTGCAAAATCTGCAAGCTTTGCTGGAGCTGCGGCGCCAGAGTTTGCTGTAGCGAAAGGTTTTGAGTCTGTTGCATCCCGGCCATTAGGGGGAAAGTATGCGGACGGGGCGGTTGGGCAAGCAGAATTCGCGCCAATGTTTTTTGGGCTCCTTTTTCAGCTTTGGCTATACGCACGGGCGGGATGCGCGTAGTGTTCCCGGTATGAAGACCCACTCGCTTTCTCTTCTAGCCGTCGCCAGTGGCGCGGTTTTGTTTTGCCTCGCAGCGCCCCAGCCGATCTCGGGACAGGACGCCGCTCCGGCCGAAGTCTCTCCGCAACTGGGGGCGCTCGTTGCGGAATTAACGGCGCAAAACAAGCAGCTCGCCGCCAATCAGGCCGCGATGGATGCCAAAGTCGACGAAATCGCCGAATCCATCCGGCAAGCGCGTCTGTTCGTCGCACGCGCAGGAAGGGGGGGCAAATGAACCGCTTTTCCCAACTCCTCGCAGTGGCAGCGCTTGCAACGTTCTTCGCTTCCCAAGCCCGGCTCAATTCGCAGGAGAACCGGGCGGCTGCAAAAACGCCGACGGAGCTGCTCGCCGCTCTCAGAGCCTCGAATGCGGAACTGCTGCTCAAACAGCAAAAAACGCTTCAAAAACTCGAGGAGATGAAGCTCCAGGCCGACCAACTGCGGATTTTGGCCAAGCGGAGCTAGCCCGCGAAATGTCAAAAAAATGAGATCGTTTTTTGTCCGATGGGCCTCCACGACTTTCGCGGTGTTTATCGCGACCGGGTTCGTGCCGGGAATCACCGCCGAGAACCCGGAGGCGCTGATCTTGGCGGGGTTGCTGCTGGGAATCCTCAACGCGGTGGTGCGCCCGGTGCTCTTGCTCTTGAGCCTGCCGTTGATCGTGCTTACCCTTGGGTTAATGATTCCGCTGATCAACGCGATGCTCTTGAGCTTTGTCGGCGGCGGGTGGATTCCCGGGTTTCACGTGGCCCGTTTTGGCTCGGCGCTTGTGGGCTCCATTGTCATCAGCCTGGTTTCGTGGGCTCTCAACGGCTTGCTGCGCGCAGAGAGCAGCACCGTGCGGGTGCACACCTATTCTCCCCCCTCGCCTCCTTCCAACCCCACCGGAATGAAAAAAGTCCAAGGGCGTGTCATTGAGCATGAATCCGACCCCGAATAGAATCCGCGTAAAAATCTGCGGCATCACCAACCCGCAAGATGCTCTGGATGCCATCGAGGCCGGGGCCGATGCGCTCGGGTTCAACGGTTTTCCCGGCTCCAAACGCTTTCTGGACCTTGCGACGGCCTCCCCCTGGATGGCGCAACTCCCGCCGTTCGTGACGCGAGTGGCGGTGCTGGTGAACCCGACTTTGGCGGAGGCGGTGGCGGTGCAACGGTTGCCGGGAGTGGATCGGCTCCAGTTTCACGGGGATGAGACCCCGGAATTTTGCGCCTCCTTTTCCCAACGAGGCTTTATCAAGGCATTGGCGGCCAAAGACCGGAGCGCACTGGGCGCGGCGAGCCGCTACGGAGCCTCCGCGATTCTCCTGGATGCCTTTGTGCCCGGCGCGTACGGCGGCACGGGTTCTTTGATCGATTTGGAACTGGCGGCGGCGTTTGTGCGCGAAAATCCCGGTCTGCGGGTGATTCTTTCCGGGGGGTTAACCCCGGAAAACGTCGCGGCGGCGGTGCGCACGGTGCGCCCGCATGCGGTGGACGTTGCAAGCGGGGTCGAGTCTCATTCCTGCAAAAAAGACAGGGGCCGGATGCGCGCATTGATCGCCGCCCTCCGCGAAAATGAGGCGCTGGCGGGGAACTGACCCCGGAAGCAGAGGGGGATCTCCCTTAAGGATACAATGAGGATGGCACGCGCCGTCCCATCGCGCCCGGAGGTCGCGATCCACCGGCACTCGGGAAAGGTGGATCGACCACTCCGTGGGCGATTCGAGGGCTCCCACCCCGCTCTTTTCTTCTTTGCATGCCATTTTTGAAAATAAACCGGCCCAATTAGATAAAAATGAATCGAAGTAGGGTACGTTGGTTCGGTTTGTGCTAAGGTATTCCCTTAGAACGCGATAAATTTATATTTTCTTATGCGGAAACTGGCCCTCCTTTGTTTCGTCTCCCTGGCTTCCCTGGAAGCCCAGGAATCCCCTGCTCCCGTCGTGACCGCCCCGGCGACTCCCGGAACCGGGGGCGCACCGGTAGCGCCTCCCTTCATCGCCCCGGTCCCGGCACTGCCCCTCGCTCCAGTGGAAGCAGCGCCTCCCGCGGCCAACCCGGCCATTCCTTCTGCGGCGGCGGAAACAGCGGCTCCCGCTCTTGCCCCGAGCGCACGGCGGGTGCACGATATTCAAGGGGAAGAGGCGGCCACTATTTTGCGCCTCCTGGCGCGGCAGGCAGGCATTAATGTCGTAGTGAGCGACCAGATCCTCGGCACGATCAACATGCGTTTGGAGAACATGACGCCCCTGGAGGCGATCAAGGTAATTGTCGAAGCCAAGGGGCTCGAAATGTCCCAGAGCAACAATGTCTTTTTCATTAAGACCGCCGCCGAAAAGGCCAAGGAACCGACTGAGAGCGGCAGCTACACCTTCAGTTACGCGAAAGCGCCGGAGGCATTGGCGCTCATCACCACGCAAATCCAAAGCGGGATCGCCCCGCAAATCGATGTGCGCACCAACACCGTCTTTTACCGGGATTACAAATCCAACATGCCCAACTTGGCGCTGTTCTTCGAGTCCATCGATTGCCCCACCCAGCAGGTCATGATCGAGGCGCGCCTGGTGGAGGTCAACGCCAACCCAAAACAGAGCTATGGGATCAACTGGGCGGGAACGCTGGGGGGGTCCCAGGCAGCGCAGACGTTTAGATACGCGGGGGGTGGCTTGACGGTGGACAAGGCGATATCCAGCTTGGATCCCCTGACTGGCAAAATTGTGAGCAACAACGGAACCATCCTCTCAGACCTCCTGCTCAATGGACGCGGGATGCAATTCGGAGACGCGCTTGCAGGCCAGTTCGCCATCTTGAGTGTGCCACAGATGAGCGCCACCCTCCGGCTCATGAACGAAGATACGGATACGGAATTCTTGGCCAACCCGAGGGTGGTCACGGCCAATAACCTCAAGGCCGACATCAAAATCACGCGCAAACAGCCGGTGCCCAAGCTCAATTTCAACGAGCAGACCGCCACCGCCGTCTTCAGCGGGTTTGATGACAAGGAATATGGCAATACCCTTTCGGTCACCCCGACGATCAACAAGGACAACTTCGTCACCATGCTGGTCAAACCGGAGATCAGCGTGACGACTCCTGTAATCGACACCCGGTCCCTGGAAAGCAACGTGCTCATCAAGAGCGGCGACACGCTGGCCATTGGCGGCCTTCTCCAGGATGAAAACTCCAAAACGCGCGCCAAGGTTCCGGTCCTGGGCGACATCCCTGTGTTGGGCTATCTCTTCCAGGAACACGTCAACGCCCGCACCAAGCGCAACCTGCTCGTGTTCATCACCCCCACCATCATCAAACAAGGGTATGGCACCGGGCTGGAAAACCAGATTTCGGGGCTCAAAAACAGCGGCGAAGAGTTTGCCGATCCCAACGGTTGGCGCAATAACGCCCGTGGAGCCGTCCGGATCGTGCCTACTTCCAACCGCCCGATTGTCGCCGATTACCCCAAGCCGGGAACCGCTCCCGCGCCGGTCAGAAAAGGGAATCCCAATTTTAAGGTGACGGTGCCCGCGCGCGAGCAGTAGCGGGAAGATCAGGCACTCAGGCATGATGCCCAGCCCCCCGTGGCACAGGCTGGCGAGGGCCCGGAACCCCCTTTTTTTCGTGATTTCCTGATTTCCTGATAAATTTTGATGCCTTTGCTCCACGAACAGTAGTATGCAGTGGGGCAAATGAAGCAGTTCAAAGTTGCGGTCCTTCCCGGCGACGGGATCGGCCCGGAAGTGATGGTCCAGGCGCTCCGCGTCTTGGAAGTTGTCGGGAAAAAGTTCGGATTCGAACTCGCCACGACGCAATGCCACGTGGGCGGAGCCGCCATTGACCACGACGGGCACGCCCTCCCCGCGGCCACGATCGCGGCCTGCGAACAAAGCGACGCCATCCTGTTCGGCTCCGTCGGCGGCCCCAAATGGGAGAGTCTCCCGCCCGATCAACAGCCCGAACGGGCCGCGCTGCTTCCGTTGCGCAAACATTTCGGGCTTTTTGCCAATCTGCGTCCCGCGCTCTGCTTCCCGGCGCTCACCCATGCCTCGCCCGTCAAAGAATCCATCATCGCCGGGGGATTTGACGTCCTCTGCGTGCGCGAGTTGACCGGCGGCCTCTACTTCGGGCAGCCGAAATTCCGGCGCGAAGAGAACGGCGAAGCGATCGCCGTGGACACCATGGTGTACCGCAAAAGCGAGATCGAACGGATCGCCCACGTCGCCTTCATCGCGGCCATGGGGCGTGGCAAACGGCTCACCTCCATTGATAAAGCCAACGTGCTTGAAAACGGCGTCCTCTGGCGTCAGACCGTCAATGAAATCGCCAAGCTGTACCCGGAAGTCACACTCAACCATCTCTACGTCGATAACGCCGCGATGCAGTTGATCCGCAACCCGAAAGGGTTCGATGTCGTTCTCGCCGAGAACCTTTTTGGGGATATTTTGAGCGACGAAATGGCGATGATCGCCGGTTCGCTGGGGATGCTTCCGAGCGCCAGCCTTGGGGTTAAGGAAACCGCCCTCGGGCGCTTTGGACTGTTTGAGCCGAGCGGGGGCTCCGCGCCGGATATCGCAGGCAAAGGCATCGCCAACCCGATTGCACAAATCCTCTCCGCAGCCATGATGTTGCGCTATTCCTTGGGCGAGCCCCAAGCTGCAGACGCGATCGAAGCCGCAGTGCGCACCGCCATTGGACAAGGATTCCGCACCGGCGACATCTACAGCGAAGGCACCCACCGGGTGGGAACCGCAGAGATGGGCGACGCTGTTTTGGCCGCCTTGTAGTTGCTAAAAACAGTCGCCACGCAGTGGTTCTGTTCTGCGATCGCGCATTTGACTTGCCGGGGCTGCGGTCGGAAGATAAAAGACGTGGGACCGGATAAAGAAGTCCGGGAGTCAACGCCAATGTAGCTCAGTTGGTAGAGCAGCTGATTCGTAATCAGCAGGTCACGGGTTCGAGTCCCGTCGTTGGCTCCATTGTATTGTGCTGATTATCAATAAAATACGGGTCTACACCAAAATACAAAAGCCTTTCATCTCAGGACATCTCCTAAGATTTTGTATTTTTCCGTAGTCTTTCGGGGTGAGTTTACTGGGTTTTTGTCCTCTGGCTTGGCAAAATTCAGAAGACCTGTTGATTTCGGAATCAACTGCTCGCAGGCTCGGAAGCAGTTAGTAAACAGTAACTTGCGAGAGCGAAACTCTTTAAAGTTCCCTGTTTCCGTGATTTTTCCGTAGTTTTGTGGCTCCTCATGGGAGCAACTGCTGAGAGGCAATGCGATAACCTCCAGAGCCCGCAAATACAGGGGCGACGACCCCGGTCCGGTTAATTGTCAAACAAACCAACGCCGGTCTCCGACGCCTCGTTTTCCGCCATGCACGACGTCAACGGGGCGAACGAACACGGCACCGTTCGGGAAATCAACGCTCGATTGGTGACCGTGCCAGCCGTAAAGCCGCAAAACTCCTCGCAGGCGTCGCAGCCCAAAGGCCTGAGAATCCTGTCGAATATTGTTCCAAAACAACCGCCTTCGCCTCAATCCTCGAATTTTCTGTAACGAAGAGGAACAAGGTAGGCTTCTAGGGTCGTCTGAAGAGATCTGGCTGAGCAGGAAAGGATATCTATGAGCAAACACTCAGGAAAAAGCGTTTCCATTTGGATGGCCACTTCCAGCCTGCCCATTTTTCCAAAAATCCTTGGGAATGAGTCAGCAGAAGTTTGCGTGATTGGTGCCGGGATCGCGGGATTGACTACCGCCTATCTCCTCGCGCGCTTGGGCATATCCGTTATCGTTCTGGACGATGGACCGATCCTTTCTGGAGAAACCGAACGGACGACAGCGCACCTGACGTATGCACTGGATGATCGCTACTTTGAACTAGAACGGCTGCACGGAGAAAAGGGGGCTCGTCTTGCGGCTGAAAGTCATTCCGCGGCAATAGACGCCATCGAAGAGATCATTACGACGGAAAACATCCTCTGCGATTTTGAGCGGTTGGATGGTTACCTCTTCACCCCTCCGGGCGAATCCCCGCAGATTCTGGAGCGGGAACTAATTGCCGCCCACCGCGCAGGATTGAGCGCTGTGGAAAGGGTTTCGCGCGTTCCGATTCCCTCCTTCGACACCGGCCCGGCCCTTCGGTTTCCCCGGCAGGCGCAGTTTCATCCGCTTAAATACCTTGCCGCTCTTGCGCAAGCGTTCCTCAAATATAAAGGCCGCATTTACACGGAAACGCATGTAACCGCAGTGGAAGGCGGTGAGCCAGCCCGGATCGAAACCCAGGGGGGCCACATCGTCAGTGCAGGCGCCGTGGTCGTTGCCACAAATACTCCAGTCAACGACCGCATGCTCATTCATACAAAGCAGGCGGCCTATCGCACTTATGTAATCGGAGCTACTATCCCACGGGGATCAATCCCCAAAGGACTGTACTGGGATACCCCAGACCCGTATCATTATGTTCGCCTCCAGTCGTCGGAACAAAGCGATCTGTTGATCATCGGAGGCGAAGATCACAAAACGGGACAGGCCGATGACGGGCAGGCACGTTATTTGAGGCTGGAAGAATGGGCGCGCGCGCGATTCCCGATGATTGAGAGCATCGCTTACAGATGGTCAGGCCAGGTAATGGAGCCGGTAGATGGGCTGGCGTTCATTGGTCGCAATCCGCTAGATAAAAAGAATGTTTATATCGTTACCGGAGACTCTGGGAATGGCATGACTCACGGAACCATTGCCGGAATTTTGATTTCCGATCTGATCGCGGGACGAGAAAACGCTTGGGCAGAGCTTTATGATCCCGCACGCAAGACGCTGGGCGCGGTCAAAGATTTTGCTCAGGAAAATTTAAATGTGGCAGCCCAGTATGTTGAGAAAATCACAGCCGGGAGAGGGCAAGATCCAGCGGCCATCCTTCCCGGCACGGGCACTGTGTTCCGCCACGGACTCAGGAAAGATGCACTTTGCCGTGACGAAGACGGGAGGTTATACGAGTTCTCTGCCGTTTGCCCGCATTTGGGCTGTATTGTGGCGTGGAACACTATGGAACAGACTTGGGACTGCCCCTGTCATGGTTCCCGCTTTGACAAAGATGGAACGGTGTTGAACGGCCCCGCGATCTCCAACCTTGCGCATTGAGCAAATCGGGCTGGATCCCACCAGAAAAGCGCCAGCAGCATCGGTCAGGTAATGGATATTACGAATGTGCTTTCAGAATGCCCTATAACCTAGCTGGGATCCGCTGGAGGGAAGTGTCGTGCAATCTGATTCACAATACGTTTTGGTGCGCTCTCAGTTTCACCGGCTTTCCTGTGTTTTATCGAGGAAGAGAAGCTCGACTGCGACGCCACGAGGGACCGGCTATCTGCTTCACGACTGCATGGCCACTGGCATCCAGCGCGGTTCACAGTGCACCCGACTGGCTTTGTTCAAAGGCCACGTTGGACACAATACGGAGCTCGCGCGTCAGGTTACACTAGGCAAATCCAAAAAAAGCTTCTGGGCGCGGCCCTGGCATCACTCGTCTACAGGCGCGACGTGCTGACCATCCCGCAAAACAGCCATGGCCACCTTGACAAACAAGATCAAGGCCGAAGGGAAGGCCCACGGCACCTCCAGCACGGGCCCAAAGGCCGCGTTCAAAATGAAGGCAAAATAGGGAAACTGATTTCCTCCGGCCCGATTTCGGATAGGTTGGAAACGTGATCGGTTCTGAACCATTTGAATCTGTTGAGCTGAGCAGCGATGAGCTGGCGCGGTATGCGCGGCACCTCGCGTTGCCGGAGGTCGGGCTTGAAGGCCAGCGGCGGATCAAGTCCGCCAGCGTGCTTTGCATCGGCACTGGCGGCCTCGGCTCTCCCATTGCTCTTTATCTCGCCGCGGCGGGGGTGGGGCGCATCGGGCTGGTCGACGCCGATACCGTCGATCTCTCCAACCTGCAACGGCAGATTCTCCACGGGACAAAGGACATAGGTCGCAAAAAGTTGGCCTCGGCGCGCGACCGACTGCTTGATGTGAATCCAAAGGTGCAAGTCGTTTTGCACGAGGTTTATTTCCGGGCGGAAAATGCAATGACTATTGCTCAAGATTATGATGTGGTAATCGACGGCACCGACAATTTTCCAACGCGTTATCTCTCCAATGATGTCTGTGTCTTCCTCAGGAAGCCGAATATTTACGGTTCCATCCTGAGGTTCGAGGGGCAGTGCTCCGTTTTTGCGCCGCATCTGGGCGGCCCCTGCTACCGCTGCATGCTCCCCGACCCACCGCCCGCAGGCGCGGTGCCTGACTGCGCCCAAGGCGGCGTGCTGGGAGTGTTACCCGGAATGATCGGCGTGATGCAGGCGATCGAGGCGATCAAGCTGATCGTCGGCATGGGCGAACCCCTCGTGGGGCGACTGGTTCACGTGGACGCCCTCAATTTCAAGTTCCGCGAATTCAAGCTCCGCAAGGACCCGAAGTGCCCGGTCTGCGGAGAACATCCATCGATCACCGCGCCGATTGATTATGACCGGTTCTGCGGCGTTCCCGCGCCGAAATCTGGCGGGGATGCGGGGGAAGGAACGCTTTCGGTTACGGCTCTCAAACGGCGGCTCGACGCGGGAGAAAAATTCCTGCTTCTGGATGTGCGCGAGCCGTTTGAGTGGGACATCTGCCACATCCCGGGCGCGAAACTCATCCCGCTGGGCGAACTTTCCGCTCGGTTGGGCGAGCTGGACCGTGCCGGGGAGATTGTGCTGATTTGCAAATCGGGCATGCGTAGCGGAAGAGCCCTCCACCTGCTCAGAGAAGCGGGCTTTGGGAGCTTGCGAAATGTCCAGGGCGGCATCGCGGCCTGGGCGCGCGAGGTGGATAAGGCCATGCTGCGGTATTGAGGGCAAACCGCCGTATCGAGGGGTTCGTCATTGAGCAACTGGTGGCGGCGACCGGTTCGCGGGCCATCACTCTTTCAGTCGCGGTCTGAATCCCGTGAGGTGCTCCAGAGCCTCGCAGATGGCCGGGACAAAGAGCGGAAGACATTCGGAAATCGAGGTGGGTCGCCCCGGCAGATTGATGATCAGGGATTGCGCCCGCACCCCAGCCGTCGCGCACGAGAGGATCGCCGTCTTCACCTTTTCGTAGCTGCGCATCCGCATCAGTTCGCCAAACCCGGGCAGTTCTTTTTCCAGCACGTTACGGGTGGCTTGCGGCGTCACATCGCGGGCGGAGGGGCCGGTCCCTCCGGTGGTGATGATCAGGGGGCAATGCTCGAGATCAGCGAAGTTTCTCAGGGCCTGCTCGATGAGTTGTTGTTCATCGGGCAATACCACGCGCCGCCATTCAAGGGGTTCATCGAAGAGTGCCTGGACGATCCGCTCGATTTCGGGCCCGCTCAAATCCTCGTAGATGCCCTCGGCGGCGCGGTCGCTGAGGGTGATGCGCGCGATTTTCATTGCTTGATCTTTTCCACCACGCGGATATTGTCGATGCGCATCGCCTTGTCGACGGCCTTGCACATGTCGTAGATGGCGAGGGCGGCGACGCTCACGGCGGTAAGCGCTTCCATCTCCACGCCTGTCTTGCCGTTGGTTTCCGTTTCCGCACGGATCAGGATGCCGTCGGCCTCGATTTGGAACTCGACGCTGACGTGGTGCAATGGGAGGGGATGGCAAAGCGGGATGAGCTGGCTCGTCATTTTTGCCGCCTGGATGCCCGCGATTTTGGCCACCGTCAGCACGTCGCCTTTCGGTAGCGCGCTCTCTTTGAGGAGCTTGATGGTTTGCTTGTGGCAACAGAGACGCCCTTCAGCGGCGGCGCGCCGCCGCTGGTCGGGCTTGGCTCCGACGTTGACCATCCGCGCTTCTCCCGATGCGGAAAGATGCGAAAGCTTGGGGGGCTTGGAGGTGGCCCGTTTCCCTTTGGGTGATTTTCGTGCTGGCATGGATTGGAGTATTCTGGATTAGAGCCAAAGAAACTGCGCTGGATCATCCTGCTGCAACCCCTGGCCGGCCGGAATGCGCAGGAGCGCGTTGGCGTTGGTGATGCCGGTGATGTCCCCGGAGCTTTTGATTGGAACCGGGCGCAGACGATACGATCCCTCCTCACAATCCGCATGGCAAGGCCAGAACGATTCGCGGGGATTGCCTTTCTGGAACGCACTCCCGTCCACAAGACCTTGCAGGAAGGAGTGGGAAGCGTCAGCGCCTTCCATTGTCGCCAGCAAAGGAGCCAAAAACAGGCGAAGGAGAACGGCGTGCGAGACCGGGTTGCCCGGCAAGCCAAAGGCCAACTGCCGTCCGCGGGTCGCAAAGAGCAGCGGCTTTCCCGGGCGCAAATTGATGCCATGAAAGGCGACGGAAAATCCCGCTTTTTCCAGGAGTGGCCGTGCATAATCATAGTCGCCCACACTGGCCCCGCCGGAAAGGAGAAGGAGATCGAAGCCCTCCTGCGCCAGGATTGATGCCACGCCGTTCTCCAGCTCATCGGGCAACCGGGATTGATGAACCAAATCGCCGCCCCACTCCGCCAACAGCGAAGCGATCAGGATCGAGTTGCAGTCCCGGATTTGACCGTCCACCGGGGTCTGCGCAGGATCAACCAGTTCATTTCCAGTGGCAAAATGCACCACCTGCGGACGACGGCTTACGAGCGGTTGCGTGATGCCGCAGGAGGCCAGCACCGCCAAATCCACGCTTCGGAGTCGTCGGCCTGCTGGAACCAGCAAATCGCCGAGCGCACAGTTTTCGCCGCGCCTGCGGATGTGTGTGGGCGCGCCGCATGGCGGATTTTTCAAACGGTTGCCGCTCACCTCGGCGTCCTCCTGCATCAGCACGCAGTTGGCTCCGGCCGGAATGGGAGCGCCGGTAAAAATGCGGGCGCACTCCCCTGGACGGAGGACGATCTCATCGCGGTTGCCCGCCTGGATTTCTCCCACAAGCTCCAGCCATTCGTGCTGCTCGTCAGATCGCAAAGCATACCCGTCCATGGCCGAGCAATCGAACGGCGGCAGATCCCGGTCGGCTCGGGCATCCTCTCTCAAGACCCGCGAGCGGGCATTGCCCAGGCTCACCCTTTCTGTTTCCAGCAGAGTCGCGCGGGCGAGGACCACGGCAAGAGCTTCGGCGACAGTCTTCATAAAATGGGGGCTGGCAAAGCTCTGATTTTCCAGATCGGCACCTCCTGTTTCAAACGGTCCATAAAACACCCCAGCATGGCAAAGGCGGGGCCGCGATGCCGGGCCACCACTTGCAGAGCGATGGCCGCCTCGCCAACGGGGACGATGCCGATCCGGTGAATCACCCGCACGACCTCGCACGGATACTCGGACTGTAACTCGCGGATGATCCGCTGCATCTGGAGGCCTGCCATCGGTTCGTAAGCTTCGTATTCGAGAGCGGCAATGGGTTCGCCGTTTTCCTCGCTGCGAACGATACCAAAAAACTCCACCACCGCTCCACAGCCGTCCGGCGTGCGGCCTGTGAAAGGCGGCAACACGTGCGGGGTGAGGGTTGTTTCGATGGTGCTCATGGCGTGATCGCTAACCGCCTGAAACTGGGGGAATGAGAGCTACCTCATCCTCATCGGCAAGGAGTGCGTCTGAATTTACAAATTCGAAATTCACGGCGAGGCGCGTGGAAGATTGGTAGCGTTGGATTCCGGGAAATTTGGTTTCCAAAAGTCGCCACAATTCCGCCGCGTGGATCGGCTGGGACAGAGGCAGTGCGATCTCTTCGCAGCCAGTGTTCACCTTTATTTGGGCAAGAAATACAACTTTCATGGGGTCAGCCTCCAATGGCGGTCATCACGCGCCCCGGTTGATATTGATCTCGGAAACTGTGTTCGAGCGGCTTTTCGCGAAGGGCTTGCAAAAACAATTCCCGCAAATGTCCCGCGTCCAATACAGGCCGAAGCGCAGGCATGAGGTCGATTTCCCCGTGATGGCCGAGACAAGGGCGGATCTTCCCGTCCGCTGTCAGCCGCATTTTGTTGCAGGCGTCACAGAAATGGAGATTCGTCATCGCGCCGATAAATCCCACGCTCACTCCGAACTCGGGAAGGTCGTAGTAGCCGGCGGGACCGTTTCCGTATCGGCGCGCATCCGGCACCATCGCGGTGCGCTCCCTGATCGCTCGTTGCGCGTCGGCGATGGGGAAGAAGTTCGCGTCGGTGAGCACTTCTGTGAGGCTCACGGGCATCAACTCGATAAAGCGAAGTAGCAGGTGGTGTTTGGCTGCGAACTCAATCAAGGGCCAGATTTGCTTTTCATTCACGCCGCGCATCAGGACTGTATTCAGTTTAATACGGGGAATGCCCGCCGACTGCGCGGCAGCGATCCCGGAAAGCACGTCGGCTACTTTTCCGCCGGTGATCCGGTTGTAGAGGGCCGGATCAATCGCATCCAAACTGATGTTGACGCTCTGGATTCCCGCCGCCGCCAACTGCGGAGCCACCCGCGCCAGACGGAGTCCATTGGTGGAAAGGTTGACTTGCCCGACTCCCGGCAACGCCGTCAGGTCGCAAAGAAACTGCTCCACATCGCGGCGCACGAGTGGTTCGCCCCCCGTTACGCGAAATTTTCGGAAGCCCAGCGTAGTGGCAACCCGGGCGATTTCGATCAACTCCTCGTAACGCAAGATCTCCTCGCGCGGCTTCCAGTCGGTGAAACCTTCCGGCAGGCAATAGAGGCACCGCTCGTTGCACCGGTCGGTGATCGAGATGCGCAGGTAATCAACGGTGCGTTGGGGCGTTGCGTGCGACATGGGGTCAGGGAATGAAGAGCCTGATCGAGGCGACGGCAAGCACGATTCCCAGCGTTCGCCGAAGGCCGTTTGGGGTAAGCATCCGGCTTCCGATATGGGAGCCGATAATGCCTCCCGCAAGCGCCGCCACCAGCCAAAATCCAAATCCGTGGGGGAACTCCAGTTGCCTGGAATGGATTGCCAGCAAGCCGGAGATGGAGTTGACCACGATAAATGCCGCAGCCACAGCCGAGGTCGATTTCACGTCGGACCAGCCTTTAAGGATCAAGATCGGCGAAAGAAAGATGCCGCCGCCCACGCCGGTCAGCCCCGAGAGGAAGCCGATTCCTCCGCCAATCCCCAAAGCGACCGGGCGCTTCATGGCGTTGTCCATGCTGCGGGGGAGCGGGGCCGGACGCCAGAGCCGGTAAGCCGAGTAGATAAGCACGAGAGCGATGATCTTTTTGTAGATCACCGCAGGCAGCAGAATCGATCCCCCCAGCCACGCGAAAGGGATGGAAAACAGGGCAAGGGGCCAGAACAACGACCACGAGAACCATCCTTTCCGGGAAAAACTCCACAGGCTAATGGAGGCCACCATTACATTGAGCAGCAATACGAGCGGCCGCATCAGATGGGTGTCCACGTTGGCCAGTGCCATCGTGGCAAGATAGGCGGAGGCGCCGCCGTGCCCCACAGAAGAGTAGAGCAGCGCGGCACTGAAGATCAGGAATGGCAGCGCGACTTCACTCATAGATACGGCAGGTCGGCGGGCGCGTTGACACTTCGGAAAAGGGGCAAGTCGGCCGCCGGAATGTGGAATTCCTCGACGAACCGGGCAGCGATGCAGTCCCTCACGAGCTGTTGCATTGAGTGGTCGCCTTTGGAAAGGGCGTATTCAAACATCGGCAACGCTCGCTTTGGAAACACCGCCGCGAGCGGCTCGTAGAAAGCTCCGTGCCAGGGGACTGACCCCATTGGGCTCGTGCAGTGACCCAGCACCCGTTCCAGACAGGCGCTGGTCATAAATGGCATGTCCACCGCCAGCACCAGCAGCAGCGGAGCCCGGGTGCGCGCCAGCATCGCCGCGACTCCGGCCATCGGCCCCGCACCCGCGATTTGGTCCTCAACGATTTCGAAACCGCTGGTTGCATACTCCGCGGCGGGACGCCCTGAGATGAGCAACTCCGTCGGCTCCAACGCAGCCAGAAGCCCAAGCTGGCGCCGCCAGAGCGGCACGCCCGCGATGTCCACGCAGGCTTTGTCACGACCCATGCGGGTGGATTGCCCCCCCCGTCAGCAACCCCGCAGTGAAGGTGGGGCGCATCGGGCTACGCAATAAGTTTAAGGATTCCATCTGTCAAAATGCGGGCGCGTAAACCGCCTCGTCCTTTAAGAGCCACCTCGGCCTCGGGATGAAACGCCTGGTTCATCCACTGGCATGGCCTGCATTCTTCCGTCCCCTGGAAGCGCACGCCCTGGATTTCAAAGGTCGCGCCGATCAGCGCATTCAAATCCACGCCGCGCGTGATCGCGTTTCTGCGGAAAACCGCCGGAGATTTTTCGCTCACGCCGTATTGCCGGACGAGCGACTCGTAAACTTCCCACGCAAAAAATGTGATCTGCCCTTTGTAGTCTTCTTTGTGATCAAAAAAACGATCCCCTTCGATCCCTCGCCCCGCAATACACCGAACCTCCGGCACTTCAACCGTGGCCGCTTCACCCGCCGCGAGGCCGTGATGCCCGAAGAAATTGTGCGCAGGAGAAATATAGAGGTGGACGATTTGGATGGGCTGGGCTGGGCTCATTTTTAGCAGCGGCTGGGTGATTCGTTGCGCCAATAGAACCACCAGTTGACCGAAAAGCAAGTGAGGGCAAAGACGGCCATGCCGGTGTAGGCCAGGGCGGGCGAACCGAATTTCCCGATGCACCACGCGAGGATCAGCGGCGGAAAGAACCCGCCCAGCGCCCCCAGGCAGCTCACGATCCCCATCATCGGCCCCGCTTCGGCGGC
The DNA here is from genome assembly GCA_026398235.1 of Verrucomicrobiota bacterium. Taxonomy (GTDB): domain Bacteria; phylum Verrucomicrobiota; class Verrucomicrobiia; order Chthoniobacterales; family Chthoniobacteraceae; genus UBA695. Next base: position 3,736 of record JAPLTE010000127.1, on the reverse strand, counting down.
ATTTACACTGGGGATGATCTTGAAGCACGAGCCGTTGCCAAGACCGGCCGCGGCGCACAGGATCATGATGGTCACAAAAAATCCCGTAAACTGGTGCGGCTGCAAAAAGTGCGAAAGACTGAAGCCCGCGAGCGCCATCACGGCGATGGCCAATGCAGTCACGCGCCCGGCCCCCAGTTTGTCCGCCACCACTCCGCCCACGGGGCGCATCAGCGTGGCGATCAGCACAGCCAGGGGCGAAAAAGTCAGGGGATTCGGCGCGCCGCCGGGCGCATTCACGAACACCTCTTTGATGATCAGCGGCAGCGACGCGCCCATGGCCACGAACGCGCCGAAGGTGAGGAAATAGAGGTAAGAAATCGCCCAGGTGTGTTTGTCCCGGCAGACCCGCAACTGCGAGGCGAGGGTCTTGGGCTGGGCGGGGTAATCTTGCGTTCCAAACCAGAGAGCCGCGGCACAGGCAAGGATGACGGGCAGCCAGACCCAGGCCGCGTTGGCGAGGTGGATCGGTCTGGCTCCAGGAGCGACCGACCCGGCCAGCATTCCGAAGAGCGCAAGCGGCAGGACGACGGGAATCGTGAACTGCGCGACGGTGACGCCGAGATTGCCCAGGCCGTTGAGGCCGAGAGCGGTGCCCTGGAGTTTCTTGGGAAACCAGAGCGTCACCGCCCCCATGGAGGTCGCAAAGTTCGCCCCTGCGAGGCCGGTCAATGCCGCGCTCAAAAGTAACACCCAGTAGGGCGTAGCCGGAGTGCGCAACGCCCAACCCGCCAGCATGCAGGGAAGGAGCAGCAGCAGGGTCACAAAGGTGTTGCTGCGGCGGCTCCCAAACCGGGAGACCAGCAGCCCAAAAGGCACTCGCAGGAGCGAGCCGAGCAGGACGGGACTGGCCGTCAGCCAGAAGAGTTGCTCCTTGGTCAGGCGGAAGCCCGCGTCATTGATCTTGGTGGCGATGGCCGACCACATGAACCAGACCGCGAAGGCAAGCGTGAGACTCACGAAGCTGATCGCCAACGTGCGCCAGGCCAGCGCCGCTTGGGGGAACGGCTCCGGTTTGGCAGGGGAAGGCGGGGCTTGTCGTAGCGGATCGGGTAAATAACGGAGCAGCGCGCCGCCGCTCACAAACAGCAGCAGCGAACCGTAAAAGGCGGGCCACACGATGGCCCGATCGCCGCTGAGCGATGCATTGAGAGTCGCCGTCAATAACCAGATTTGCAGGGAGACCACACCGATCAATAGCGCAAGGATAACCAGCATCAGGGTGTTGGTCTTGTTGGGATGCGCCCGGTTTTGGGCGTCGCGGAAGGTGCTCATTGAGGAGGGGCTTGGGGATGGGTTCAGGCGGTTTGAGGCGAGTCGCTCCCGGGTTCGGAGACGAAGACTTTGTCACCGCGCAGGGTGACTTTGAGTTGCGGCAGCGGGCGTGGAGGCGGGCCTTGGAGCACCGCGCCGGTGCGGGCATCAAACCAGCCGTTGTGGCAGGGACATTCGATCTTCCCCTCTTTGGGTTGATAGAAAACCGCGCACGAGAGATGGGTGCATTTTTGTTCAAAAGCCCGCCATTCGCCCGTCTCCAGATGGATGAGAATGTAAGGCACGTTGGACCCGGGCAATGTGAAAGGCCAGGTGCCGCCCGATGGAACATCGCCCGTTTGGCAAACCAACGCCTCGCCCTGGAATCTGTGACGCGGGAAGAGTCTGTCTTTGACGGCCAGCCAACCGCTGCCTGCGCAGAGTCCGCCGGAAAGCAGGGTGAGGTATTTCGCGAATTCACGCCGGCTCACATGGACGGCTTCGAGGCGGTCGATGGGGAAATCGTTCTCCCAGCTGGGGCGCTGGGGCAGTTTGGGGTCGTCGTTCATAAAAAGAAGGGTTCAGTCCACCACCAGTTCCGTGCTGCCTTTGGGCATCATGAGGTTTACCTTGGTGCGGACAGTTTGTTTGCCGAAATGGAAGGTGTTCACCGGCGTGCTGTTGGGGCGCATCTCCGCCATTTTTTCACGCGGCCCATACCAAAGCGCGCCGCTGGGGCAGACCGTGGCGCACATGGGCCGCTTGCCCGCGCTGGTGCGGTCGTAGCACATATTGCACTTCATCATGAGCTGCATCGGCTCCACTTTCTTGGGCACGCCGAAGGGACAGGCGAGGACGCAGTTGGAGCAGGCGATGCACCGGGCGACGTTGGCGCTGTGGACGATGCCGTATTCGTCCTTCTGGATGGCGTCGGCGGGGCAGACCTTGGCGCATACCGGGTCCTCGCAATGCATACAGATCTGCACGGAGGTTTGCGTAGTGGCAAACCGGTCGACATAATCCACGCTGATCATCGGCAACTGCCCGTTGGTCTCGCATTCCGCACAGGCCATTTCACAGGCGTGGCAGCCGATGCAGCGTTGGGGATCGAGAAAGAACTCTTCGTTCGTGGCGAATGTTTGGAGTAGGGCCATGCGGTTGGGGAAAAGGTTACGGGCTGGCGTAGGCGGCACCTTCCTCTGGCCGGGGGGCTTTGCGGCCCACCGGTTCGAGCCGACAGGCGCAAACTTTGAATTCAGGAATCTTGGAAACCGGGTCGAGATGCCCGCTCGTGAGTTGGTTTGCCGACTTCCTGCCCGGCCAATGGTAGGGCACGAAGACGGTGTCCTCGCGGATCGTCTCCACCAACTGCGCGGGAAACTCGGCCTCGCCGCGGCGGGTGACGACGCGCACCAAATCCCGGTCCTTGATTCCAAACTGCGCCGCCAGCACGGGGTGGATCTCCAGAAGCGGCTCAGGATACTGTTGCACGAGTTTGCCGATGCGCCGCGTCTGCGTGCCGCTGAGATATTGGGAAACCACGCGCCCGGTAGTCAAGATGACCGGGAATTGGGCATCGGTGACTTCGCCGGGATCGCGGTAGCTCACTGGGACAAAGTGCGCTTTGCCGTCCGGAGTTTTGAATTTGCGGTCTTCCCAAAGTCTCGGCGTGCCGGGATGATCCAGGGTCGGGCACGGCCAAAACACGCCCATGTTCTTCTCAATCTTTTCGTAGGTGATGCCGTAGTAATCCGCAGTGCCCCCCTTGGAGGCCACGCGCAACTCGTTGAAGATCGCCTCCGAAGAGTCAAACGCGAACCGTTCCCCCGCGCCGAGCCTGCGCGCCAGTTCCAGGAGAATGGAGGTATCCGTCCGGGCCTCTCCGGGCGGGGTCACCGCCTGGCGTATCCGCACCACGCGGCCTTCGGCGGTGGTGACGGTCCCCTCTTCCTCCTCGTGCAGGCTGCCGGGCAGGACGATATCTGCATGGCGCGCCGTTTCGCAGAGGAAGAAATCGATAACCGCGTAGAACTCCAGCTTTTCAAGCGCCTCGCGCACATAGCTATTGTTCGGCAGGGAGACGAGCGGGTTGAAGCAAATGGAAAGCAGCCCCTTGATCTCGCCCGCGTGGATGGCGTGAATGATCTCGTAGGCGCTCAGGCCTTTGCCGGGGATCTCTTTTTCGTCCACGCCCCAGACGCCCGCGATGTATTGGCGGTGCTCGGGATTTTCGATGTCCCGGTTGCCGGGGAGTTGATCGCATTTGTGCCCGTGCTCGCGGCCGCCCTGGCCATTGCCCTGACCGGTGATGGTACCGTAGCCACAGTAGGGTTTGCCGATGCGCCCTGTGGCGAGCACGAGATTGATACAGCTCGAAACGTTCTCCACCCCTTTGGTGTGGTGCTCAATCCCCCGGGCATGCATGAGGAAGCTGGTCTTGGCC